>NZ_JASOZC010000002.1:0-320650 GCF_030228725.1 Corynebacterium sp. UMB10321
CAGTGTGCACAACCTCCTGACACCCAGTGTGCACAACCTGATGACACTCAACGTGCACGAGGTGCTGACACTTTACATAGTGAGTATCCGGTAGCGCATGAGTGAGTGCAGGGATCATCCAGGTGCCACGGAAGCGTTGGAGCGTTACTCGTTGGCTTCGAAGCGCATATTTAGTTGAGCAGGTTTGGCGGACGGACCAGCCTTGTACGACAAGGTCCATCACGGCCCGGTATTCAGTCACGATCGGACTTTTCTGATTGTGTCGCGTGTCCTTTTGCCACACGGACAGAGGGATCTTCTCCCAAAGAGTTACTCGAAGCCCGCCATTGCGTTACCCGATAGTCACCAGGTTGTTACTGGATACCCCGCACAACACTTAATCGCGGTAACTAATAAACTCAGCAAGCTCCAATGGTGAAGGCATGCGTTCTCTCTCCGTCAAGCAATTCTACTGTTCAAGGTGCGCTCTCACCCACGATAAGATTCTTTCTAGGGTGTTCTCTACCTGGCTTTCGACCCGTTGCGCCGCCAATTCAGAGTCTCTCGAGATGGGATTTTCTAGAACCAATTCGATTGTTGACAGCAACTCTTTCGTGTTTTCAGCGTACGGGTGGGTAGAGTCAGAGGGCCAATCACCATAAAACCCTCTCTCTTCATCGCGGTATCGCTTGAGATCTGGAGCATAAATGATTGCCGGCTTCTTAGTGAGCTGAAAATCGAAAAGGACTGAGGAATAGTCGGAAATCAATAAATCCGAAACCGCCATGAGTTCCTCGACGTGGGGATAGTCGCTGACGTTAATTACTCCGGGACCCTGCATAGTTATTGATGACATGTGGTGACTTCGAACTAGTACGACAGCTTTGTTTTTTCGAGCTATGAGCGCCGCAGGAAAGGGAATTCCGTTGGCAGAGTAACGCCAAGTAGGTGCCCAAAGAATCACCGGTTTGTCTAAAGGGATGTCAAGCTTCCTCTTCAACCCTTCTACGTCGTTTAGACCCCGGGCAAGTTTAATATTGCGAGGATATTCTCCGACCATTACCTCACCCTTATACAGGGCGGATCCACCGATTAGTTTACCCGCGCGCGTTGTTTGCGCTAACAACAGGTCCCAATCAGTTGCCTGTCTTCTCATTAATCGCCGGTACGACAGGCCAACGAAATTAGGATGTGCATCAAATAGAAGACGCTTGATGGGAGTACCATGCCAAGTTTGGAGCCAGTATTGCCCCTCGCGCTTTCTAAACCATAAAGGAAAATTATCGTTACCTATAATTATCTTCGAGCGTGTTAACTTGTCGTACCAGTCGTCGCTGCCAGTTATCACTGGTATTGCACCATCAGGCACTTTTGTTTGTTCGTCCCTTACTGATACCCAAAGTGGTATTTGTCCTATCTGATGAATGAGATATTCACATATTGCTCCAGGGTTGTCAGCAGCGTTCTTCCCGCTAAAGGATTCGAAAAAAATACCCCTCAATAGCGGCTGAGACTGTTTAGGGATGCCCCGATAAATCTCCCACGAGGTGTTGTATGCGATGTCTCTAGGAGGAAGGATGAAGAACGCAGTCGTACCATTTATACGGGGCTCTACCAGAACACTACGTACGGTCCCTTCGATGAAGGTGTTTGCTGCCAGTCGTCCGGGCTCGACGGCTGCTTTGGTGAAACGGTTATTCGGTAAATGAGACCACCGGAGAAAATATGATTTAGCGCGGAGTGAGGTCAGCGCAAACTCTGCAGTGAACTGTTGACCACGCCAGGTGGTTGAAGCTTTTAACACGCTGCTGGATGAGCTCAACCAAAGCGTGGGCTTCAGATAAGAAGAGCTCGATCTCCCGGAAATAACTAAGCGGGAGCCGTGAAGCGATGCTTCATCTATGACGACTCGGGTCGCTTTAAAATTGACCATTGCGTTTCCAAATATATCGTGTTCAATGATCAAACGTTCTACAGAATTAGCCTCTTGAACGTGTAGGACGTCAAAAATCAAGGGTCGATGGTTGTGCATCAGTGGAGCCGTCTTAGCCCAACCGAGTAAACGCTGATACCCTAAGGGCTTCATCCGCGTCGTGGATTTCGAAATGATACTTGGAGCGTCAGCTGGATGCGCAAATGTAGTTATGCGTGAAGCAGACACCATGTAGTTGGCCAGCACTAAGGAGTTTTCGTCTGCAGTTTGTCGGTGGAGTTCGAACCGCTTCCCGCCGATTCCACGTTTCGGTGTGACCGTCCAACGCGAATTTTGGCCGATCGGCGATGGTATGTTGGTTGACGGATCGGTGCTCGCGCGTAGATATGAGATAGTGGTAAATCCGTACCAGTCGCATTTTACTGCAAATGAAACTTTATCGAGCTTGTCAAGCGAAACTGTAAATTCGAAAGAGTTGGCTTGTCTATTATGCCAAGGATCACGTACTTCAGCATCATTACGTGTGTCAATAACCTGCTCAATAGGTACCGGAGAAACACCGTCGGTGATGTTAGGATCGGGAGTGTCGCTGTCAACCTCCGATGCTTCCAGGATGAATACATTGAGGTTTACCTCGTCAGGCGCGACGCCTGCCATGAATGCGCGAATTCTGAGGCGACAGGTATTGGCATCCAACCACTGCAGCGACTGGATCTTTGCTCGCGTGGGCAAGTCTACTTTCCTGGCTCTCAATAGTTCGGCTGGTAGCCCCTTTACTCGAGGTAAGCATTCCGGGGCAGGGGCTCCACTTGAGGTAAATGCGTAGCCTGAGTTCGTTTCTAACCGCAAACCAAGCTCCTCATCTAAATCAGAGTCCGAGCCATTAGCGAGTACCCAGATTAGTGATCTACGGGCGAAAGGCAGGTTATTCCAAATTTCAGGAAAGTCATGAGTCCATTCAAAGAGTAAATTCGCGAAGATACGAAGTGACTCTCGAAAGCTATCGCCATGGGGTTTGCGTGGGGCATTAACAGCATAAAGAGGGATGTCACGGGAGATGAAGCGCTCTAGCATGAATGCTGCGAGTTCACGTGGAGCACCGGATTGAAGTGCCTCTTGCCACATTATTTGAGTGATCTCGGTCCGATCCCGTAAGTCTTTTGAAGAGGATTTCGCGCTGGAGCGTGACTGGCCCTCTTCGGACAGCCGCCACGAATATACGTCTTCCTTGAGAACATCGAATGATGTTGCATTGATGATTGCTTTTAGGACCGGTAGCTGATCCTCATAATTAAGTTCAGTAGGCATGTCCCCGATATGGCGATCCCAAAAGGATTTTTTGAAAACTTTATTCCATAAGACCGGCTCTTCGAATGCTTGTGGGAAACTTTGGGCATTGACGCGCTTTATGGTGCGCTGGTGTGTGCGCTCGACAATCTGAGGTCGAGATACTGAAGAATTTCGGTGGCGCACGTAACCCCCGAATACAAAATCGCTTCCGGTTTCAGTTATTGACGCAAGCATCGCCTTATAAGCACCTGGCAACACCAAATCGTCTGCATCGGCAAATGCTAAATAATTTCCCTTTGCCAGGGAAACCCCAAGATTACGAGCAGCCCCAGGGCCGCGCCCTTCGCCGGGGATCACGCGTATCCGTCGGTCCAACAGCGCTAAGTACTTTAGGATGGTGGCTGATTGATCGGTGGAGTTGTCGTCGATTACTAATATCTCTAAGTCGTCAATTCCCTGTGCCTGGATACTGTGAACAAGTGTCAATATCCATCTGGAAGCGTTATAGCAGGGGATGACTATCGAGAGTGTCGGATTGTCCTTCGGAGGAGTCAGATTCAACCAAGACTGAGCATATCGCGTTTGTCGAGCCCATCTTCTGAGGTCATGAACATACTGTACTGCTGGCTTGAATTTAGAAAGCTTCATTAGCACTCCCGGCAAATTTTCACAGCTATAAAGCAATAATTGTTCGTGGTGTTCCGTGGATTCTGGTTATCCGATGCTAGTTTAGTAGAGGGACAAATTAAACTGTTCCTTGAACAGGCCCGATGAATCCCATTCGTGCAGCAGCAACAAATCGTTTAGATAGTTGGCACGAACACGTTTCATAGTGGTAGCAGCCCGTTTTTAGCCAGGTATATGGAACAATTACTTGCGTCTAGAAAGCGGCTATATCCAAAATGTCAAACGGCCCCGCGGAAGCGACAACTTCACGCGAGGCCAACACCGATGACATGGCAGCTCAGCAAGGCATGCCTCCCACAGATACCCCGCACTAACGGCACCGACGCCACAATCAACAAACTATTGGAGTATCTTAGACCAGCTCTGCGTGAGCAACGATGGCGTTGTACGCGTATCCGGCTTCGGTCTCTGCATCGGTCTGAGGTTTAAAAACCACAGGCTCTCTACTGCACAGTCACAGTCGATAACGTTACGGAGTTCTGCACGGCCCATGACGGTGAATTCCTCTTCAGTGTGCCCCTGCAGATCACGTTGAGCCACAGGCCGCCAGGTGGTCAGATCAACATCAATCTCGTCGAAGGAATGTAATATCGCCAACCACCGCGGATGAACTCGGAACTATCCAAACCCCGGCCGAAACGCGGGCTGCAACCGTAAGCTGCTAAAAGTGCCCAAGAACACCATGGACCCAGTGTCCAAGAAGCCACCGGACTCCGTGTCCAAAAGCCCTATGGGTATAACACGGATAGTCATGAAACTGCTACCAAATAGCCGGTCGCAGCACCCGCGCTTCCCGTTGTGAGAAGACAGTTAAAAATCCGGCGTTCAAAAAGTGCGTTGGAATGTGCTCGAGAGGATGAGAAGAAAAGCAGTCTGGATTTTCTGATAGGGAGCAACTGTAAAAACCTAATTGTAATTCGCAATTAATCCTCTTGTGTCAATGGTACAGGGGGATTGAGAAATTTCTTTAGCTTTAAGCCGGAATTGGTAGTGGTCGACTAAAATCACGAGAATATCTGAATTTTCCACGGTAGGCGCGAGGTCGCGAAGATTAATATTCGGCAATTCAGCAAGTGATCGCGGCAATTGGGTCAAGTTCGGCTCTACGACGTGCACATGGACTTGAGGGTGTTTCAGGGCAATTTGTCTAGTAATGCTTAGTGCCGGCGATTCTCGGAGGTCGTCAATGTCTGGTTTGAACGTAATCCCAAGTATGCCGATACGAGGGTGTTCTGATTTATGGTCGACCTCAGTCAATGCGTCGTTAATCTTGGATAAAACGTAGGCCGACTTTGAATCGTTCACTAGCCTGCTGGTTTTTATCAGTCGTGCGTGATCTGGTGATGAATCAACGATGAACCATGGGTCAACTGCGATACAGTGACCTCCCACACCTGGTCCTGGTTGCAGAATATTTACACGAGGGTGTCGATTCGCTAAAGAGATAAGTTCCCAAACATCAATATCTAAGTCATCGCAGATTATAGAAAGCTCATTGGCGAATGCGATGTTGACGTCCCGAAAGGCGTTTTCGGTAAGTTTTGCCATCTCCGCAGTTCGGGCATCAGTTACAAGTACATCACTTTTGCAAAATCGCTTATAGAGTGCTTTTGCCCGCGTTGCCGATTCAGGATTAATGCCACCTACGATGCGCGCGTTGGTTGTCATTTCTTCCATGATCTTGCCTGGTAGGACCCGTTCTGGGGCGTGTGCAACGTAAATGCTTTTTGCTTGGCCCGGTGTCAACGTCAGATCGCTGCGTTCAGAGACCAGAACCTCCGCCACTTGTTCTGATAAACCGGGAGGGCTTGTTGATTCGAGAATGACAAGTTCGTCTCCCCGGAGCTGTGGCGCAATTGACTTCGTTGCTTCGAAAACATAGGAAGGGTCGACCGACTTGTTAGGTGAAAGCGGTGTGGGGACCGAAATGATGTACACATCAGCTGACTGAAGCGATGTTCCTACGGTAAGAGATTCAGACTCGACTACGTTTTGAAGCAGCTTGTCGAATCCAGGCTCAACGAACGGAACTTGTCCCTTCGCGATTGTCGCTACTCGGTCCGCGTTGATGTCGTAGCCGAAGACCTGTAGTCCTGTAGACGCGAAGAATGCTGCTGTAGGGAGTCCGATATAGCCGAGACCAATCACAGCAATGTCGAAGTGGTCGCGTCGATCAGCGGTCATGGTGCTCCTCAGCGGAATTGTGGGGTAATGCCGTTGACAGTCTAGCGCGTTCGACTGCCGACCCCTACAACAGGCTAGAACCTTGGATGAAGCGCCGGTGCCTGAGTATCGATTGCAAGATTGAAAAGGTTGCCGAGAGCCTTCACGGTGCGCTCAGCTGCGTGGCCGTCACCGTAAGGGTTTACTGCGTTTCTCATGGCAGCGTGAGCGTCGGGGTTGTCGAGAAGCTCTGTGGCTTCCGAAATGATGGTGTCCGGGTCTGGCCCAATCATCTTCACTACGCCGGCTTCAATGGCCTCTGGACGCTCTGTTGTGTCTCGGATTAGGAGCGCCGGAAGTCCCAGTGCTGGAGCCTCTTCCTGCACTCCGCCAGAATCGGTGATGATGAGGTCAGACTGCTTCATCAGGTGGATGAATTCGTCGTAGGGGAGTGGGCCGGTGGCCACCACATTTGGGAGGTGCTCAACGCCCGGAAGGAGGCGTTCCCGAATGCGAGGATTCAAATGCATGGGTACGAAGAACACCGTGTCGCTGTACCGTTCTGCGAGGTTACCGAGGGCAACTCCGATTTTTGCAAGGGAATCAAGGTTTTCCCGCCTGTGAGAAGTGAAGATGACTCGTCGATCGAAGCTCCGAAGTGTATTTTCAACAGAAGTGCTAGAAAAGTGGCTTTCTTTCGCTGCAGTCTCAAGTAAAGCGTCAATAACGGTGTTCCCGGTGACAACAATTGCATCTTCAGAAATGCCCTCGGCGATGAGATTGTTTTTCGCGCGGTTGGTCGGAGTGAGATGCAGTGATGCGATTGCGGAAATGATCTTGCGATTCGCCTCCTCCGGGAATGGAGAGCCCAAGTCGAATGAGCGGAGACCTGCTTCGATGTGAACGATCTTGGCTTCGCGGTTAAAACCAGCGATTGCGGCTGATGCTGCGGTTGAAGTGTCTCCCTGAACGATAAGTGCGTCAGGTTTAAATTCTTTCAAAACCTTATCGAGGCGCTTGAGTGCTCGCGACATAATCCGGTTCAGCGGTTGTTTTCTGTGCATGAGGCCGAGATCGATGTCCGGCTGAAAACCGAAAAGCTCTGTCACTTGGGCGAGCATTTCGCGGTGCTGCCCAGTGGAGACGACCAGTGACTCAAACTCATCACGAGAGCGCAGTTCCTTGATGACCGGTGCAAGCTTGATGGCCTCCGGGCGTGTACCGTAGACAACCATGATCTTTGCAGGGGTCATCTGGATTCCTTATCTGGCTCTAGAAACTGCTGAATTTGCTGATACCTTAACTGTTTGATGGTAGCAACTGTAGGGGCCGTTTCAAATTGCTTTGGGCATGTTGTAATGTGTTTCCGGAACTGGTGCAATTCAGCCCTGTTCAAAGAAGGGGCTATAGCTCAGTCGGTTAGAGCCGCGGACTCATAATCCGCTGGTCGCGGGTTCGAGCCCCGCTGGCCCCACAAGAGTTTAAGAGCCGGGACGCGTCGAGAAGTTGGCGCGTCGAATTACACAAACCCCTGCTTGCGGATGACTGAGCTGCGTTTGCGGAATGCGGCGGTGAGCGCAGCGACGTGATGGTCGTGGAAGTCAAAGACCGTGGCAGCGCTTTCCGCACCGCGGGTAACGCGGCCGATCTGTTGGATGACGTTTCCTTTGAACGCGACTGGGGCTGCGAGGACGAGGACGTCGAGAGTAGGAAGGTCCACTCCTTCGCCTGCGATCTGAGACATGGCGATAAGGATGAACTGTGGTGTGCTGTCGAGGGCTTTTCGGGTGGCTTTGCGGTCCTCGGAAGACTGTGCGCCGTGGAGCGTAAATACCGGCACGGGGAGGTCGGGGTGATCGCGCGTAAGCAGGGTTTCGAGGGCGCTGATGTGCTCGCGGCGCTTGACCAACACAAGGACGTTGCTTCCATCGGCGGTGGCGCGGGCGATGGTCTCGGCGATGAGCGCGTTGCGGGCGCTATCGGCGGCGAGGGCATTGTCGAGGTCGGGCCAGTAGAGGTGGGGTTCGTCGTAGGTGAACTCCGTGGTCTGTACAACGTAATGCTTGGGGCCGGCGTGCTCGAGCTCCATCGTGTGGCGGATAGGACCACAGATCAAGGGTAGGAGGGCGTCGAGTCCGTCAGAGCGGTACGGGGTGGCGGTAAGACCGTTGATGAAGCGGACGTTGAGGTCTGCGAGGACGCGGGTGAGGCCGGCGGCGCCGACGCGGTGGCATTCGTCGATGATGATGTAGCCGTAGTCCGAGAGGAAGTCGGTGCGTGAGTCGGCTCGGCTGATGGACTGGGCGGTGACGATGTCGATGTCTCCGCTGAGTTTCTTGGAGTTGCCACCGTACTGGCCGATGGTGGGGCCGTCGAGAAACTTTGTGAGTGCTTCGCTCCACTGTGTGGCGAGTTCTACATTGGGAACGATGATTGCGGTCGGTACTTGGCGGTGTGCGATCAGCGCGCAGGCCATCACGGTTTTGCCCGCACCCGGTGGCGCGACGAGTACACCAGTAGGGTGTTTACGCATGGTTGCTACAGTTTTACGCTGCTTAGGGTACAGTTCGCCGGTAAATGTGACCTGCATTGTGCGTGGCTTTGGTGTTTTGCCACGGCGGGTCACGGTGTAACCGGCGGTTTTAAGGATAGCGATGGCTTGATCGAGCACGCCGCGATCTAGGGTGAGGGTGTTGTCGTGCTCGTCGAAGCGGATGATGAGGCGAGGCGTTTGGAAGGTGGAGAGGCGCTGGGCCTGGCGGATGTAGAACTGTGGGTTTGGGATTGCGCCGAGGTGGCGAAGTGCGGTGGCTGTGGTGCCGTCGACGCTTTCGAGCGAGATGTGTACTCGGGAATCGTGGGTGACGAGTACTTTACCGGTTTGTTTGAGCGCTTTGAGCTCTGCCTTGGTTGGCGGTTGGGGAAGTTGGGTCTCCGGGTCTGGTTGCAGGCAAGCGGCAATCTTTTTGAGCTGGGACTTAGACGCTTTGGTAGTGGAGGCGAGCGTGGCGAATTGATCCTCGGTGGGCTCGAAGGAGGCGTCGACAAAGATGGTGCGCTGGTGGGCGCGATGTTGGCCCGCGAGTGGGAGCGCAATGAGGTTGCCGAAGCCGCGGCGTTTGCCGGGCAGCGTGTCTTGGGCGGGAAAGAAGCGGTCGAAGCTGGTGAAGAACTGCTTCGGGCTGGCCTTAGCGAGCAGGCCAGTACCTACGGCGCGTGCGAGGGCAGCCGGGACGGGCTCGCTGAAGAAGAGCCACACGTGAGCACCCGTGCCGGAACGGGAGAGTTCGATAAGCGGGTCGAGGCCGTACTCGCGACAGGTCTCGGCATACAGGCGGGCGGCGGTGCGGAAGTCGGTGTCATCGAAATCGCAGGCGAGGAGGAAGCAGGTGTCGCCCTTGCATAGCGGGTAGAGCCCAACGTGAAAGTTGTTGTCGCGGCGCAGATGCTGCTCGAGGACCTGCGGAGTGAACGGCTTCAGGTTTGGATTGTTGCGGTCGTAGCGGCCATAAGATGCGGGTGACCAGCCCTTCTTCTCGCCGTTATGCCATGCGACCGCGTACACGTCCTTGCGGCCGCGGAAGTAGTCGGCGAACAGTCGCAGCTTTGCGTCGGGGGAAGAAGCGTTGGTGACTTTGGTGAGTTCTTCGGGCGCTGGTGCATGTGATGCTTGCGGTGGCGTGGCGGGTGTGGACGGTGGGGACGGGATCTGCTTGGTCTCGGTTTCGGTCAGGAATGCCTCGAAAACATCGGTGCCAAGGAGCTTCGCGAGCGCACGCTCCAGGAGCTGCACGCGAGCCTCGAGGTCGTCTGCGTTTGGCATGGGCGGACTCCGGTTTTCGGGGGATCGAGGGGGTCAGTGTATCTGGGGTGGGGCGAGTTGGGCGCTATTGACCATGAGCGAGTCGGCCCAAGTACCCGCATCTCGCGGTTGATGTCGGTGATAGCTCGCTTAAACTCCCACTCACCCTCCAAACCAGCCCTCAAACCGAAAGAGGAGTCAGCCATGAGAGGGGTTTCTCCCCTTGACCTTTGTAGCTTGTAGGCTACACTTGGGTGTGTGCAGATTATTTCCAGTAGCTTGTTTGACGCTTGGTTAGGTGAGCTGAAAGACAAACAGGCTCAGCGGCGCATTTTGTACGCGATAGCTCGATGCGAAGCGCACGGAACAATGATTGGAGACATCAAACCCGTTGGCGAGAAAGTGAGCGAGATGAGATTTCATTTCGGGCCCGGCTACCGGGTGTACTACACCCAACTAGGTGCAGTAACGGTTTTCCTGCTGGCCGGAGGAGATAAATCCAGCCAGGCTAAAGATATTCGAACCGCTCAACAGCTCGCACAACAGGTAAGGAAGGAACAGTCGTGAAGGAAGTAACGTTTTCAGCGTTCGATGCAAGCAAATATCTCGATAGCCAAGAAGCGGTGAACGATTACCTGGCTATCGCCCTCGAAGACGGTGATACGAAAACCGTACAGGTGGTGTTGCGTGACATTGCCAGGGCACACGGCATGAGCCAGCTCGCTAAAGAAACTCAACTCAACCGTGAATCCCTTTACAAGTCACTGTCAAAAGACGGTAACCCGTCCTTTGCAGCTATCACGAAAATCATGAAAGCCCTAGGGCTCAAAATAACTCTCGCTACACAAAATGCCTAGATACCTGCTGGAAACGCATCACCATGGATTGGTGGCTATACATGCACACGCAGGACGCTTCAAATCGACATTCGGTGAGGAATGCTTCGAAATCATCGGTGCTAAGGGGCTTCGCGAGCGCACGCTCCAGGAGCTGTACGCGGGCCTTGAGGTTATTTGCGTTTGAAATGGTCGGCTCCGGTTGTTCAGGTGGATCGATGAGGTCAGCGTAACTGGGGCGGGCGAGTTGGGCGACGGTATGCTGATTTGCGGCGCGGAGGGAGGCGTTCAAGATGCAACTGGAGCTACGTCGCACGAATGATGCTGAGCTTGTAGAGCGGAAGCGCACTCTGATGACTCGGCTCGGGGAGGAGTTGGGAGAGCGCCGGCTCACTCCGGGGTGGCTACGATTTCTTGCAGACTCGGGTTCCTTCACGTTGCAGGAGCGCGCTATTTACGATGAGTTTTGCCGCGTGAAAGCGCTGTTGCAGGAGGGGTAAGGTGCGCCGGGGACAAGTGGCCTTCGCTCATATAACTGGAAATGGAAGCCATACTCATGAACGAATTGGTGACTAGGCTTCGCGATTGAAGTTCTCTACATCCCACAGAGTCCCCAGTTAGGCACTGAGTCGACGGTTAAGGCTCTCAGCATGCTCTCCCACGCGGCTGCTACTGATGAGCGTCACGTTGAGGTCATGGCAAAAGTCCCTGAACAGTGCATAGTTCTTTCGCTGGGCAGACGTGGTCGGCTCTAGAGCAACCGCAGTAATCGAGAGGCGGTCTTTGTTGATGTCAATCAGGGAATCTTGGTGCGTTAGTTTGCAGCTTTCTTGCCACAGCTTGTCGATCTTCAACGTCCATGCATCGACGTGGGACCGTGTTTTAGCAGGATTATCTACTTGGAAATTGAAAGCCTGATTCAATTCCAAGACAGTCTCGTCCCATACAACGGCGAGGTTGAGATCGAGCTCGCGTCTGGCAACGGAGACATCTGCATCCGGACTGTCGCTTTTTCGAGTTCCGGGAACGAACGGTACGCAGTGCGGATATCGCGCTTCAGCTGGCAGATTCTCGGATTGGTATCGCTTTGCGCTTGACCACTGATCAAAGTGCTAAAAGCAACTCGGTTGCCTCTGCGATGTTCGCTGCGTCCATGCTTTAACCTGATCGACCCGGATAATGTTCATCCAATGGCTGTTGACAAAGGTTAAGTAGCCCCGAAGCGAATAACGATCCCCCAGATAGAGCGGTTCGGTTGGAGCGGAAAGCTGCTCTAGCTCGTCCTTAAAATTTTGCAGCGCATGTTTGATCGCGTCTCGATTATCAGAATCGGTGAGCGCTCGGTGGGCATCCTTGAACCGGAACTGCGATTGTCCCGTGCGTGGATCGAGCACGATTACACCCACGCCGATGGTGGTGATCCCCATCGGCTGGGGTACTGCCCGAACGGTCCAGTAGTCGAATCGCACGTCAGATTCCTTTGTGGCATCTGGGTCTGATTTCCAGGTAATAGTAGGTGGTCAGCGGGTCGGCCAACTATTCGCAAGCGATGCCGTCGCCGTCGCGATCGAGCTTCCTGCTGTAGCCTGGTTGTCCCTCATAGATCGGTGCGGCCCCAGCTGCGCGTGCTTCGGAGCAGTTGGCGTAGTAAACACGGGCTGGTGCTGGGGCAGGCGCAGCTGGTACTGGTTGTTCAATTACGGGCTCAGGTGCAGGAGCTTGTGCAGGTTCTTCGGCTGGGATGTCGGCGAATTTGGCGATGCCTGCCGTGGTCTCCTCGGTTGTAACACTGCTCAGGGTAGAGCTGCTGTGAGTGGAGCTGGTCGTCGACGTGCGTGTTGTGGTGGTTACTGCTGAGGTGGATTCACTCGCGGCAGAAGTAGTTGTCGGTGCAGCGCTAGTTGGTGTGGGCTCTGTATCTGGAGTGGATTCAAGTTCAGGGGAGAGGTTGCCGCCAGCGATGAACAAAACGAGCGCAGCAAGCCAAACAAAAGGCCACCTGCGGTTCACCGGGGTGAATTGCGGAGCATCGCCCATGCTGCTGAGCACCAACGCGTCACGTTCAGGATCGAGGAGCTTGCGAAGTTGTGCATGATTCGTAGCGGCTTCTTGTGACTCTTTGTAGTGCTTTTTGTCCTGGGCCTCGCACCACATCCACCATGAGCCGGGCACAATGAATGCCGCGGCAAACAGGACACCGCCGATGCCGCCTGAGAACAACATGATTGCGCCAACGGCTAAAGCGATCCAAGCGAGGGTTGTTTTCTTCTTTGAAGAGGACTGGGTTTGCATGGCTGACCTCTCGATACAAGACACGGGGGATACCATCAGGATAAGCGAAAGGCCCGAGGATGCGGAAACCTCGGGCCATTCGCTTTGCTCCTCCAACTGGGCTCGAACCAGTGACCCTTCGATTAACAGTCGAATGCTCTGCCAACTGAGCTATGGAGGAATACGCACTAGGTGCGAAAGACACTCTAGCGTATGTTACAGAACAATGGAAATCTGCGGTTGGCCCAGTCTGGGAACTGGCGTAAAGGTGGGTGAATGGGCGTCGAAAAGCGGGAAGAGGCTGTAGCGTGGGGCCATGGCTACGACATATCGAGTACAAAATCCGGCGACGAATGAGATCGTCGCAACGTTTGAGCAGACCACCGACCAGGAGCTGCAGGACACCCTCCAGCGCGCCGACGCTGCGTACAAGACATGGAGTGCCCTCAGCTACGAGGAACGCGCCGCATACCTGCGCAAAGTTGCTCAGCTTTTCGAAGAGCGCCGCGACACCCTCGTGAAAATCATCGCTGAAGAGATGGGTAAAGCCATTGACCAAGGCGACGGGGAAGTCAGCGAATGCGTGGAAATTTGCAACTACTACGCAGACCACGGCGCCGAATTCGGCGCGGACGAACCGCTGCCGCACGACGGTGGGGACATCGTGATCCGCAAAGTGCCACTTGGCGTGATCGTCGGCGTGATGCCGTGGAACTTCCCGTACTACCAAGTCGCACGCTTTGCGGCGCCGACGCTGATGGCGGGCAACACCATCATCCTCAAGCACGCGTCCATCTGCCCGCATTCCGCCGAATCGATCCAGCAGATCTTCGACGACGCCGGCGTGCCCGAAGGCGTGTTCAGCTACCGGCGCATCAGTCACAGCCAGATCGAAGACCTGCTCGCGGATCCACGCGTGCAAGGCGTATCACTCACCGGTTCCGAGGGGGCAGGCAAGGCCGTTGCGAAGGCAGCTGGCGCCAACCTGAAGAAGGCCCTGCTGGAGCTCGGCGGTACCGACGCATACATCGTCCTGGATACCGACGATATTGATCGCGAAGTGCGCACCGCCATGAAGAAGCGCATGAGCAACGTCGGCCAGGCGTGCACCTCCAACAAGCGCATCATCGTGATGGACGACATTTACGACGAGTTCGTTTCCAAGATGGTGGACGCCGTGTCCGAGCTTCGCCAGGGTGACCCGTTCTCCCCAGAGCGCGGCTGCTACTACCCGCTGTCCTCCCGTGAAGCAGCCGAGACGCTGCGCGACCAAGTCGCCGCAGCCGTCGAAGCCGGCGCCACCCTCCACTGCGGAGGCGAACTCACCGGGGAAGGTGCTTACTTCACCCCGGCTGTCATCACCGACATCCCGGTTGGCTCCGACTCCTACTACGAGGAGTTCTTTGGGCCCGTCGTGGAAATCTACAAGGTGTCCTCCGACGAGGAAGCCGTGGAGCTGGCCAACAACTCCCGCTACGGACTCGGCGGCGCGGTGTTCTCCATCGATGAGGAGCGCGCTAAGAAGGTCGCCAACCAGGTTGTCACCGGCATGATCCACGTCAACATTCCACAGGCCCGCGGTGCGGGGCTGCCGTTCGGTGGTGTGAAGAATTCCGGCTTCGGCCGTGAGCTCGGCCCGCTCGGGATGGACGAGTTTGTGAACAAGCAGCGCTACTTCGTGGCGAAGTAGCGCTGGGGGACGGGGTCTCGCGGGAATAGTCGGGATTTTGTGAACAGAATTGCGTCTGCTGCAGGCGGGGCTAACCTCGCTTCAGCGGGCGCACTTCCAGGTTGACGCCGACGGGGCCAGCCACGGACTCGATCTCCACGGTGCGTGGCCCCTCACCGAGGAAGTCAAGGGAGGAGAGCGTCTCTGTAGCATCCGCGGTGAACAGCTCGATGGAGCCGCGGTCCAGGTAGATGTCCAGGCCGTCGCCGGGGACCCACGGCATGGATCGGTAGCCGCTGCCGGCACCGTTGCCTCGCGCGAATACCAGGTGGATGCGCTCGGCGAGGGTGTCGAACACGATGTGGGCCGAGGGGGCGTCGTCACGAATGAGGTGGAGGACTACCTGCTCGCAGGTGTTTGTCTGCAGCGGGACGGGCTGCTCCAGGTCGAGGGTGACGCGCAGCCATGCCTCCTCGAGCGGGGGAAGGGTGGTTGTTTCGCCTGCTTGGAGGGTGGCGTCGTGCGTCTCGGCGGGGCCGAAGAGTTCGGCGAGCTCCGGGGCGGGCGCGCAGTGGAGCGTGAGGGCATCGCTAAGCGAGAGCTCCCGGGGGAGGCTGAGCTGGCCGGACCAGCCGTCCTCGCGTGAGGCGAGCGGGTGAGCGAACTCGCCCATCCAGCCGAACGCCAGGCGGCGGTTGTTGGGGGCCGCGAAGGACTGGGTGGCGTAGAAGTGGCGGCCCCAGTCGAGAAGCCGGAAGTCGGTTTCCGGCACGAACTGCGCGCCGGGTTCCGACGAGCCCACGACGTAGCCGACATTGTGGCCGTTGCGCAGCGCATACCCCGAGCGGATTGGCTGGCGCACCATCGGGCCGTAGATGAGCACCCACTTGCCGTCGAGGAAGAAGAAATCGGGGCACTCGACCATGAAGACGTTCGGGTCTGGGTCGATGAAGAGGGAGCCGGCCTCGGACCAGTTGTAAAGGTCCTCGGAAGTGTACAGCAGCACGTGGCCGCGACCGTCGACTTCTGCACCGATGGTCATGTACCAGCGACCATTGTGGGAGAACACCTTCGGGTCGCGCGCGTCCGCCTTGACGGGCGGGACCACGGCGCCGTGCTTCTCAAAATGGACGCCATCGGTAGAGGTGGCCAGCATCTGGGTCTGGAACTTGCCGTCCTTATCATCGACGCCGTTGACCCAGCGGTTGCCCGTATAGAACGCATACAGCGTGCCGTCGTGGACTACGGCGGAACCGGACCAGATGCCGTCGGCGTCGTCGGAACCAGGCTCACCTGGTGCTAGCGCGATAGGCTCTTCGCGCCACTCGAGCAGGTCCGCAGAGGAGGCGTGGCCCCAGTGCATCGGGCCCCACGCCGGGCTGTACGGGTGATGTTGGAAGAAAGCGTGGAACCGGCCGTCGAAAAAGCAGAGGCCATTCGGGTCGTTGATCCAGCCGCCAGGGGCTGCGACGTGGAACGAGGGGTACCAGCGGTCGTTGGTGTGGCGGAGGGGGTGCATGATGAAACCTTTCTAAAAACGTTGCGGGCTAGCGGGTTGGGATTTCTTCGGGGTTGACCACGGCTTCGTCGTCGCGCTTGAGTGCGAAGACCGCGATCACACCTGCGACGAAGACAACGCCCGAGATGACGAAGAACGTTGACTGGTAACCAATCTGGTCACGGAGCGAGCCCAGCGGGGTCGACAGGATCACGTTGCCGAGCTGCGAAGAAAGCTGGAATGCCACCAGGTAGAGCGTTGCGGAGAGTGCCTTGTTGAAGTGGATAGCGAAGTACTTGAAGATAGCCAGGATACACAGCGGAACCTCAAACGCGTGCAGCATCTTCGCAATACTGATCAACACCGGGCCTCCGAACGCCGCGCACAGGAAGATACGGACAAACATCACGCCGATACCCAGCAGCAACGTATTGCGGGCGCCCACCTTGCGCATCAACAGCGGGATGAGGCCCATCATGATTGCCTCAAGGAAGACCTGCACCGAGTTCAACGTGCCGTACGCACGCTGGCCGACCTCCGGCGAACTAAACAGGGATGTGTAGAAGTCCGGGAACATCTGCTGGTCAAACACGGTGTAGAACGTCCAGGACAGCAACACAATCACGATGACCTTCCACACGTGGCTGTCCTTGAGCAGGCCGAGCATCTCAGAGACCGGCGGGGTCTTCGCCGTGACCTCCTCAATCGAGGCCTCCTGCGCCGTGCCCTTCGGGTGCCAGAACAGCTGGGTGCACAGCAGCAGCGCGCCGAGCGCGGAACCGATCCAGAAGTTCAGCATCGGGTTGATGGTGAAGAAGATACCCGCGAGCAACGCGACAATTGCGTAGGCAAACGAACCCCACATGCGGGCCTGGCCGTACTCAAAGCCGGTGCGGTTTGCCATCCTCTCCACGAACGCCTCCATCAGCCCGGCGCCAGCCACGAACCCGGCCGAGAGCACCACGCTGCCCAGGATTGCGCCGACGATGAAGTGGTCGCGCAGCAACGGGTGGTAAATGAACTGCGTGAACGGCCCGATGAGGGTTGCGCTCGCGCCGATGAAAATGGTCAGCGGGCGCTTCAGGTCCAGCTTGTCCTGAAGCACGCCGTACACCAGCATCAGCGCCATCGTGATCGCGCCCTGGATGGCGTACACGGTACCTACCTGCGCGCCGTTGAGCTGCAGACCGCCAGCCTCAGACGTGAGCCAGATCTGGTAGAAGGACCACCAGATTCCCCACGCTGCGAAGAATAGGAAGATTGTGGCGGAACCGAAGCGGTACGCGGGGTTTGAAAACTGCGATCGAAGCATCTCCATCGCCGAATGTCCTTTCTGTGAGGCCCGGGGGTAGCCGGGCACGACAATGGCTTCGCAGGGATATGTGCAGGTGCGCGTGCTGCGCTTCTCGTTCTTGGTCCTTGCAGCGACCCTGCTTAAACCTTTAAGCGCATAGTATCCCGGGGGTGTACGAAAGGTAGAGAAGTTGCTAAAACGATTTAGCGAGCTTGGGAAACGCTCCCACGCTCAACCACTTTCAGGGGGAGCAATGTGGGATTCTCGGTACCGGGCTGTTCGCCGGACAGAAAGCCAACCAGCATGCGCGCCGCCCGCGCACCCATCTCCTGATACGGCAGCCGGAACGTCGTCAACCCCGGCCGCACCAACGCCGCCAAATCCTCATCATCAAAGGACAACACCGAAATTGTCGACGCCACATCCACCCCCACGTCCTGCATCGCCTGATACACCCCCAACGCCAAACGATCATTCGCAGCGAGGACCGCGGTGGGGTAGTTTGCTGGATCGTCGTCAAGAATTTCCGACATCCGCGCATACCCCGACGCCGGCTCCCACACCGACGCGTAGCCCTCCGCGTGCAGACGGATCCCGTGATGGGCCAAGGCGGCGTCGATACCGCGCATGCGCTCGCTGATGCTGAACGAAGGCGTCGCGGCCTCTGGGAACCTGCCGATCAACGCAATCGAACGGTGCCCCCGCGCCACCAAATAGTCAATCGCGTCCCTGCCCGCAGCAAAGTCATCCGGCAAGATCGCAGGAAGATCGCCCGCCTGACCGTTGCAGATCACGAGCGGCAAGTTCGTCTTTGGCAGTCCAAGTTCACGCGACGCCATCAACCCGACCACAACGCCATCCACGTTCCGCGACTCCAACGTATGCAACGCCGGAGCAAACCGATCCGAACGGTGGCCGGTCTCCGCCATCATCACCGCGTGGCGCAGCTGCTCAGCCTCGTCCACGATGCCCGTGATCATCGGGGAAGCGAAACGGGTAGTTGTGACCTCGTCGGAGAGGAAACCAATCGTGTGCGTGCGTCCAGTCTTCAGTGCCCGCGCCAGCGTATTCGGGCGGTAGCCCAGTTCGCGCGCGGCCTCCCGGACCTTCCACGCCGTCTCCTCTGGGATGCGTGAGCCGGGCTTGCCATTGAGCGCGAGGCTCACCGTGGCCGTGGAGACGCCGAGATGCTTCGCGATATCCGCGAGCGTGACACGATGCGAACTTCTGGACATTTGAAGCAGTATAGCCGGGGTGGGGTGGGCTTGATGGGGGTGGTAGGTGTCTTCGTAGGAATAGTCGGGATTTTGTGAACAGAATTGCGTCTGCTGTCGGCGCGACTACTCGCAGGCGACACCGTCACCGTCACGGTCGAGCTTCGAGCGGTAGCCAGGCTCGTGGCTATAAATCGGAGTGACTCCGGCTCGGCGAGCTTCTGCGCAGGACTTGTAGGAGCCATTAGCAGGCAGTTTGCCGCTGCGCGAAGGCGCGGGTGCCTGCTTCGGGGCCGGAGCTGGAGCCGGAGCCGGGGCAGGCTTTGGGGCAGGCTTCGGTGCCGGCGCGGGTTTTGGTGCTGGTTTTGGAGCGGGAGCTGGCTTCGGGGCAGGCTTCTTTGCCGGTGGTCCAGGGATAATGCCTGGCAGTGGATTCGGAATGATGCGCTGCTGGACCGCCCAGAACGTAGCACCAGCGCCGATGCCCAGAACCGCGAGGATGCTTGTGACTGCGATGGCGGCGATGGCGCCGTCGGAAAGCCCCTCTGAAGGGGTCTCCGGCTTGGAGGTCGTGGTGGTTGCCGGGGCAGGGCTTTCAGGAGTGGCGTGTGCTGGTGCTGCGACGCCGAGCGTGAGCGAGCAGGCGAGGGCTGCTGCGATAGTTGTTTTTCTCATGTGTAAATCATGTCATGAATATTGGAAAAGCCTGAAATGACATGTTGTAAGAGAGTGGTTGGCAATCCCTAATCCCTCACTCGTCGCCGTGGAGGCATGAAGCCTGTGGGCTTTTGTAAAAACTCTTTACATGTCTTTTCGCTAATTCGCTGTCTTGCAAGCTTTCCCCTGAGCCAGTCGATGGCGGCTTCACCTCGTTTTAGTCGTTCTTCGTTTTCACCAAGCTCTGGTCCACCGCACGAGGTTGAGCCATCCCTGTCAGTGATGGGGTGTGCGAACAACCTGGAGCTCGGGGAGTGATTTCAGGCAGATGGAGAAAGTGAAGCGGTTTGTGTATGAAACATCTCATAAAACTCTTGAATCGGTGGACATTATTGGTTATAATCAAGGCAACGCTGGCGATAAGTCCTCCAGGGGAGGACTTCTTACCCCGATAGGTGAGATAGCCAGCTTCTCTATGTTCTATGGTCGCCCCCATGGAAGGAACAAACTCGCAAGCGTCGGTTTAATGCACGGCTCAAACCATGTGCATTTCTTACCTTCTAAATGCCGCTGTACAGCCCAAAGGCCGTAATCAGCTACTTGTAATCCCCACGCTGAGGGCGCGGACCACACACATAGCGTGATATTTCGCTGTATCTGACTGCACACTTCTTCTACTGCTTGTCGCGCAGCTTCTCTGATTCCTTTGGTACCGAACTCTGCCACAATGACGAACAGCTCGTCTTGAGGCTCGGAAACTTGGAGGGCGATTTCTTTGAGGTGTAAGTACCAGGCTGTCTTGTAGAGACCCATTGGTCCAGCGTCTTTGATGTGCGGGTATGCGTTTGACTTGTACAGGAAGGTTGTATCGAAGCGGGGCGCTTGCTTTTGGATGAGGCTGAACATTTCGTTTCGCGTTCTAGCAGAGTCGTCGACGGCGTGGAATCCGCGGGTGAGCTTTATTCCTTCTTTGGAGCGACTAGCGCGTAGGTGGAGCCCTTGTAGGAGGTCGTCTCCGTGTGTGTCGTGCTGGAATGCGGCGGTTCCGAAGCCGAAGTAGGTTGATGCTCCGCCACCTTGTGGGTTCGGTGTCCCGTCGTAGTCAAGGTTTCCGGTTTCGTCGGCGTAGAGGTAGATGCGTTTATTCATGGTTTCCATTCAGAGAGGCTTTAGGGCATTTTGTGTGTATAAATCTATCCGGCTTACCGGGATGACCTCGCCCAACATCACGATATGGTTTTCAAGACAGTCCCATTCGACCGTTTTGAGAAAACATTCATCGTCGCGTTTCAGCGCGAACACCGCGATCACACCAGCGAGGAAAACCACGCCGGAGATGACGAAGAACGTTGGCTGGTAACCAATCTGGTCACGGAGCGAGCCCAGCGGGGTGGACAGGATCACGTTGCCGAGTTGCGAAGAAAGCTGGAATGCCACCAAATACAGGGTTGCGGAGAGCGCCTTGTTGAAGTGGATAGCGAAGTACTTGAAGATAGCCAGGATGCACAGCGGAACCTCAAACGCGTGCAGCATCTTCGCGATACTAATCAACACCGGGCCGGTAAACGCCGCGCAGAGGAAAATGCGGACGAACATCACGCCGATACCCAAAAGCAGCGTAGTGCGGGCGCCCAGTCTTCAAACCCGCGCCAAGGTGTTTGGGCGTTAGCCCAGCTCGCGGGCCGCCTCCCGGACCCTCCGCACTGTCTCTTCCGGAATGCGCGAACCGGGTTTGCCGTTTAGTGCGAGGCTTACCGTGGCAGTGGAGACGCCGAGATGCTTCGCGATATCCGCGAGCGTGACACGATGCGAACTTCTGGACATTTGAAGCAGTATAGCCGGGGTGGGGTGGTCTTGGTTGGGATGGGCGTGGTGGGATGCGGTGAGGTCGGAGTACTCGTCGAAAACTGACTCGGGATTTTGTGAACAGAATTGCGTCTGCTGTGAGATGGGGTGCTCGCTCCAGCCAGCGAACTTCGGCGGTGGCACCGACGGGTCCAGGCACAGTGGTGTAACTGGCGGGGCGTGCGTTCATACACTATCTTTAGACGCGTGGGGGTTATGGAAGGCGCGATCCTCCAAATTAGTTTAAGGATCGCATATTTCATCTTTTTAGGTATATTTGCTGCTGCCGTGATGATCGATGGTTGGGACTTCACCGCAACAAATGCAATCATTGCCGCGACACCTATCTTTGCGTCGATAGTTGCGTTGCGTGGAGTAATTCGAACGCTTGAAGTTGCCAACGTTCAAGAATGGTGGCACAGAACCGAGTGGATCGTCGATAGGCTGATTGGCGCTCGGAATCATCATGAGATTCGAACCATGTCCGAGATTCTAGTGGCGCATTTGAAGTCAAACATCCCTAACGACGAAGGGCGCAAACTAATCAACAACATAATGAAATCGGCATTGAAGTCTTTGCGAGTAGACTGAAAATCTATATTTCGGCTCGAGTTAAAAGGAAATTAGCATGCACACTATGGGACTTTTTCGCCGCAAGCGCGTGCTTCCGTACGCGAATGATGAGCGCACTGTTTTCCAGGACACCGATGACGCGAAAACAAGGTTGGCACGCCTTGCGCTGCTGACGAGTGCCAAGGGGGAGGTCGATCCTCTAGTGATAGAGATTCTTGGACCGGCAAAAAGCGGGAATTCATAACTTGGGGGCTTAAGGGACATTTTGTGTGTATAAATCTATCTGGTTTCCCGGGATGACCTCGGCCAACAACCAGATATGGTTTTCAAAACAGTTCCATTCGCCCGTTTTGAGAAATCAACACCGAATGACGTCTGGTGTGTGGTCTGGAGTCTGCGGGTAGCGCAGGGACCCGCGGCATCGAGGGCTCTAGGGGACTAGAATCAGCCGCCTGTGCGTTGGGCGGTCGCATATAGCCAGGGGGACGAGCAAAGCCCTTGACGTGCACGATTCTGGTCGCATCGAGGTATCGGGGGTTCCAGTCGACCTCATTGCGTCGACCAACCCAGGTCAGCGCGATTTGGATGGTTTTGGGGCTATTTTGCCGATTTTGCGCTGACCTGCGTTGGTAAACCGGAGTAGGTCGACGGGAAGAGGTCGACGGGCCGAAAGAATTCGATACCGGCATTGATCATCGGTGGAACCTCAGCTTAGGAGTGAGAAAAGGGTGGGCCGGACGGAGCTAAACACACAAAATGTCCCTTAAGCCAACTTGGGAGCGTGCCCGTTCGCTCCGGTCGGGGGCCGAAAGAGATCGACGGGATCAGCGTGGTCAAGACCGCAGCAACCAGAAACGCAAAAACCCGAGGCAAGCGCCTCGGGTTGTAGTTGCTCCTCCAACTGGGCTCGAACCAGTGACCCTTCGATTAACAGTCGAATGCTCTGCCAACTGAGCTATGGAGGAATACGTGCTTAAAAGCAACGAGCAATACTTTAACCCGGATGTTGGGATTTGAAAAATCGCCAGTTCAGGGCATGTTTCGTGGACATGAACAGTGGGCGGTTGTAGGGTGGTCGCTATGAAACACTCACTGCTTGCACTCACTGTAGCTTCGGCTGTGTCCGTGACGGCCGTCCAGGCGCCTGTCGCGTGGGCGGAGGAGAACTCGGCGGGGGAGAGTACGCAAGGGGCGCAGCAGACGACAACGAAGGACGGCAGCTCCGGCAGCTCCGACGGCGAGGAACTGAGCCCGGCTGCAATTGCGGGGATCACGCTTGGTGTCCTGGCCGCTGTTGGTGCGGGCGCTGCGTTCGCGGTGTCGCAGGGGTTGATCCCGAACGTGGACCCGAAGGTGGTTGCTGGGCTGACGGGGTTGTCCTCGACGGTGCCGGGGTTGGCGGCGTTGGGCTTCGGAGGGGCGTCGATAAATAAGTGCTCTCCGCAGGCCTTTGATGCGGCGATGCCGGGCTGGCCAGGTGTGGCCGGGACGACTGTGCTGTACTGCGAGGGGCAGTGGGCCGTGGCGGGGCAGAAGCAGTCGGACTGGATTGTGCCGTTTGAACGCAAGGGGGATCGCTGGGTGGCGCTGCTGCCGGATGGGACGTCGAAGCGCGGGCTGAACTCCGCGTGCTACAACGGTGACGCGCTGCGAGGCCGCGGTGCGCCACAGCAGTTTGTTGACAAGATTCGGGTCTGTGCCCCCGATGAGATTGGGCGGTAACGTGTCGCTGTAGTCTTGCAGCGTGGAAAAAGAGGAATTCGAGTAGGCGCGCTGGTGCTTACCGCACTGGTGATTGCGTTGGTCACCGCGCTCGCGGTGTTGAAGTTTGTGGTCCCGAACGGCCTGCAGGTCGGTCGGGAGGAAATCAGTGAGGCGGCGATAGGGGCGTCGTTTAGGCAGGTGGGGGAGCTCTCGGTTGAGGAGTATGCGTACTCGAACGTGGGCAACTACGACAACAAGGGGCTTGAGCTCGCGGGTGTGAAGGTGCCGCTGACCGGGCGCAACTTCCTGCTGAGCTACAGCGGGACTGTCAAGGCGGGCATCGCGGACGTCGAGGCGATCGGCGTCAACATTGACGACGCCGCCCAGACCATCACGGTGCGAGTCCCGGAGGTGAGCGTGACCTCCTCGGAGATCGACGATACGAGCGTGCAGGTGTACAAGCAGTCGATGAACCCGCTCAACCAGGTCAAGGTGGAGGACGTCACTGGCTTCCTCGCCGAGGAGAAGACGCGTGCGGCGGACCGCGCGGTCAAGGAGGGGCTGTTGGATCGTGCGCACACGCGGGTGGAGGAACTCATGACATCGCATGCGGAGGCGCTCAAGCAGGGCACCGCGATGCAGGACTACGAAGTGCGCGTCGAGTGGGTGCGCAAGTAGCTATCATGTGGGCATGATTTTAGAAGAGCACCTTGCGTCCTGGCCGGTGAAACACTGCGCGGCGGCGCTCGTCGGTAAGTGTGAAGAAACCTACGGGGACCAGCACCGGGTGTTTGAGCTGGCGAGCGTGACCAAACTGCTCGCCGCGTACGGGGTGCTGCTGGCGGTGGAGGAAGGCGCCTTCGAGCTGGACACCCCGTGCGGGCCGGATGGCTCCACAGTGCGTCACCTGCTGTCGCACGCGAGCGGTGTTGGGTTTGATAGCAGGCGCCTACAAAAGCCGGTCGGGGAGCGGCGGATTTACTCCTCGGCGGGCTACGAAATTCTTGCGGACTTCGTGGAGGAAACCACCGGCATCGCGTTCCCGGAGTACCTGCGCGAGGGAGTCTTTGCGCCGCTCGGGATGGAGACGGCGGTGCTGGAGGGCTCCGCGGGCCACGGGGCGCGCGCGAGCGTCGCGGACCTGAGCAAGTTCGCTGCGGAACTGCTGCAGCCCACGCTGCTGCACCCGGACACCGTCGCGGAGGCGTTCCGCAACCAGTTCGGGGATTTGCGTGGGGTAGTGCCCGGCTACGGGATGCAAAAGCCATGCCCGTGGGGCCTCGGATTTGAGATTAAGGGGGAGAAGTCCCCCCATTGGACGGGGGACACCATGCCGGCCGACACGGTGGGGCATTTCGGTATGGCGGGGACCTATCTGTGGGTTGCGCAGGGCCAAGCCATGGTTGCGCTCACTGACGAGCAGTTCGGCGAGTGGGCGAAGCCCTTGTGGCAGGAAACGAACACTGCCATCTGGAACGCCCTGCTTTAGACTCGGGGGCATGCACGATACACACACGCCACCCCCGGAAGCAGGCCACCGCCTGCCGCCTGGCCAGGTTTGGCCCCTCATGCTTGCCCTGTTAACCGCCGTCTTCGCGTTCCAGCTGAACGCGTCCATGCTGGCGCCCGCGCTGGCGACGATGGAGCGTGAACTCGACGCCACCACTTCCCAGATCGGTTTGACGCAGACCGCGTTCTTTACCGCTGCGGCACTGTTTTCCCTGTTTATGCCGCGGTGGGGAGATTTAATTGGGCGTCGAAAAGTGCTGGTGGGCATGATGGTGGTCACCGCGATTGGCTCGGTGGTTGCGGCGCTGGCGGCGAATGTCACCATGCTGTTCATCGGGCGCGTCATTCAGGGCGTGTCGGGGCCGACGGTCGCGCTGACGTCCGTGATGCTGCGCCAGGAGGTGCGCGAAGAGAAACAGTTCGCGCTGCTGATTGGCATCTTGACCTCGATTAACGGTGGTATCGCGGGTATCGACGCCATCATGGGCGGCTGGCTCACAGCTGCCTTCGGCTTCCGCTCTCTGTTCTGGGTGATCGGCGTCTTCGCGGTCGTGGCGGTGTTTGCCGTGCACTTCGGCGTGCGTGAGACGAAGTCTGACGCCGGCTACGCCATGGACTGGAAGGGTGTGGTCCCGCTGGTCGTGGCCGTCGGCGCGATCCTGACCGCGCTGAACGAGGCTGGTGCGTTGGCCGCCGCGAACTGGTTCATGGTTATTGTTCTGCTCGCGGTCGGCGCGGTGGCGCTGGTGGTGTTCTGGCGCATCGAGTCCTCCACGGAGCACCCGCTGGTTGCCCCGCACCTGCTCAAGGAGCGGCGCACGTGGGCACTCTTGACGACGACCACCCTGACTATGACCGGCATTTTCGCCGTGATGAACGGCCTGGTCCCGAACCTTGCCCAGGACGAAACGTTTGGTCCGGGGATGTCGGCGGGCGTGGTGTCCTGGTGGACGCTGACCCCGTACGCGCTGGCTGGTCTGGTGTTTGGTCCGATCGCCGGGTTCTGTGCCGGGCGGGTGGGCTACAAGCTCATGCTGCAGATCGGTATCGCCGGTGCGTTCCTGTCGGTGGTCTTCGGCACGTTCGTGGTGTCTAACCCGACGAAGGGCTTGCTGTTGGCGCTGTCGGTTGCCGCTGGTGTGACCTACGCGGGTATCGCGAACATCATGCTCGGTTCGCTGCACGTGGTGCTGGCACCGAAGACGAACCAGGGATATCTGCCGGGCCTGAACGCGGGCGCGTTCAACCTGGGTGCCGGGATCTCCTTCACCGTGATCTTTGCGGTGGTGGCCACGTTCGCCGACCAGAACGGCGGCTACCGCGCCGGCATGATCGCGGGCGCAGTCCTGCTCATTGGCGCGTTCTGTACGTCGTTCCTCATCCCGCGCCCCGAATCGCTTCCGGACACGATCGCCGCAGAAGACGCGGCACGAAAGAAGGTGCAGTAAATGACAACCAAGATCATCCTCGACTGCGACCCAGGCCACGACGACGCCGTCGCCATCCTGCTCGCAGCTGGAAACCCAAACATTGAACTCCTTGGCGTGACCACCGTTGGTGGCAACCACACGCTGGAGAAGGTCACGCGTAACGCGGCGCAGGTGCTGACCGTGGCAAAGCTCACGGACGTTCCGCTGTACGCGGGTGCGACCCGGCCGATCCTGCGCGAGGTAGAAACCGCCGAGGGCATCCACGGCGACACCGGCATGGAAATCCACGGCTTCGAGCTTCCCGAGCCGGCGCTGTCGGTGCAGGAGACGCACGGTGTGCAGTTCATCATCGACACGATCATGAGCGAGCCCGCCGGGACCGTCACCCTGGTACCAACCGGCCCGTTGACTAACATCGCGCTTGCAGCCCGGCTGGAGCCGCGCATCGTCGAGCGCGTCAAGGAGGTCGTCCTGATGGGTGGGGCGTATGGCACCGGCAACTGGACGCCAAGCGCGGAGTTCAACATCATCGTCGACCCGGAAGCCGCCCACATCGTCTTCAACGAGAAGTGGCCCGTCGTCATGGTTGGCCTTGATCTGACGCACCAGGCACTGGCGACGAAAGAGGTCGAGGAGCAGTTCGCTGCGTTGGGCACGAACGTCGGCGACTTCGTAGTGGGGCTCTTCGGTGCGTTCCGCAAGAACTACCAGGACGCCCAGGGCTTTGATGACCCGCCAGTCCACGACCCATGCTGCGTCGCCTACCTCATCGACCCAACTGTGGTGGAGACGGTCAAGGTACCGGTGGACGTCGAGACGCAAGGGCTGCTCACCACCGGGCGCACCGTGGCCGACTTCCGCAGCCCCGCGCCCGCGGACTGCCACACCTCCGTGGCCACGAAGCTCGACGCCGAGCGGTTCTGGTCCATGGTGCTCGACGCAGTAAAGGCGCTGGGGTAGCAGCCAGGTAGCTCCTGACCCTCAAGTAGAGCTTCAGTAAACAGGGGGATCAACCAGTTGTTGAGGGTTGCCCGGTGTGTCTCGTGTCATGCAAAGTGATGCGAGAGGCCGTTGGGGAAGACGAACCTCGTCTCGCACGAAGATGCGCCCGCCTAGTCAGCGGGCGCGGAACCGGCTAGTCACCGGGCGCGTGCGCCGCACTGTCACACACAGAAGGGTCCCCACAAATGACAACAACTCTCGTTGCCCCGCGTACGTGGCGCTCTGTCTGCGCCGCGCCGACGACCTCCGTCATGAGCATCCAGGACATGCCCGCCGCAGCGCGTATGCGCGTCGAAGAGCTCCTGCTCATGCTCCCGGACGCGCCAGTCAACCAGGAAGCACTCTGGGACGACGCCTGGTTCACCCGCTGGCGTCGCGACGCCTCCGGCACCTACCAGTGCCGCGAAACTTTCCGCGCGACCCCGGACGTCACGCGCAGCTTCGCGGACGCGCTCGCGACGCTAGCCGCCGAGTACGGCTTCAGCGCCAGCATCGAAGCGGCAGGATAGGGCTAGCTGTACGCGCCGTCGCCGAAAGGATCGGTGATGACGTCCACAAGCTGGGCGACGGAATCGATCACCTTCGTTGGCCGGTACGGATAGCGGGCGATCTCGGCGTCATCCGAAATTCCCGTGCGCACCAGCAGCGTGCGCATGCCGGCCTCCAGGCCGGACTTCACGTCCGTATCCATCCGGTCACCAATCATTACCGTGTGCTCCGAGTGCGCGCCGATATTGTTCAGCGCCGAGCGCATCATCACCGGATTCGGCTTGCCCACGTAGTACGGCTCCATCCCAGTCACCGACGTAATCATCGCAGCCACCGCGCCCGTCGCCGGGAGAATGCCGTTCGGGCCGGGGCCCGTCAGGTCCGGGTTCGTGCCGATAAACCGGGCACCCTTCAAAATCAGGTTGCAGGCCGTCGTGATCGCCTCAAACGAATAGGTGCGCGTCTCGCCCAACACCACAAAGTCGGGGTCCTGGTCGGTCAGGATCCACCCGGCCTCGTGCAGCGCCGTGGTCATCCCGGCCTCACCAATCACGTAGGCCGAGCCCTCGCCGACCTGCTGCGACAGGAACGTCGCCGTGGCCGTGGCGGACGTCCAAATCCGCTCCGGCTCAATCTGCAAGCCCATCCGGACCAGCTTCGCCGAGAGGTCCCGCGGGGTTTGCATCGAATTGTTCGTCAGCACCATAAACGGAATCGATTCATCGTGCAGGCGCTGAATGAAGGCGTCCGCGCCGGGAATCATCTGCCCTTCCTTGTGCAGCACGCCGTCCATGTCGGTGAGATAGGAAATAGTCACGCTACGCTCCTTTGTAGTCCTCGTGCCCTTCAATGTAGGCGCTGAGCTCACCCAGCGTCGAGTGCTGCCGGTAGGTTTCCTCGTCAATCGGCACGCCAAGCTCTTGCTCGATGCGCACCGCAAGCTCAATACGATCTAACGACGCCACCCCGGCCCCATCCAGCGTGGTCTCCCGACTCAGGCCTTCAGTGTCCTCGCCGGTGACACGCTCAATGAGGCGCGTGAGCTGAGCGAACGCGGAGGCATCCTCGGTGTTCGCGGTGGGGTCGGAGGGGGCGGCGTCAAGCTTGAGAGCGCTTAAATCTAAGCGTTGTGAGAGTTCCATACCCACATAATAAGGTGGAAGCATGCTGCAAACAGTTGCCTACCTCCGATCGCTGACGCCGAAAGCGCGCCGACAGCTCGTGGAAACCCGCGAACTGTTGCACACTGGCGATGGCGAGTACGGGCTCAAGCCGGACCGCGAAGGCGTGCTCACCGTCGACGCCGGGGGAGAGCGCATCAACGTCCACTGGTACGAACTTGGCCCCGAGGATCCCGACGCCGTCACCGTCGTCTACGTCCACGGCTTCAACATCGCCGCCGAAGAGTTCTTCCTGCAAACCGAAGTGGTCGCAGGCCACGGGGTGCGCCAACTGCTGCTTGACCTGCGCGGGCACGGGCAGACCGGCAAAGTCGACCCCGAACTCTTAACTATCGACGCCGCCGCCGACGACGTCGCCGCCGTCATGCGTGAGCGCAACGTGCGCGGCCCCGTCATCGTGGTCGGGCACTCACTCGGCGGACCGATTTCGCTTTCGATGATGCGGCGCTACCACCACGAATTCAACCTCGCGGGCTCGGTGCAGATCTCCAGCGCGGTCGAACCCTTCACCGTCCAAGGCCTGCCGCAGATCCTGGCCGGGCCGATCGGGCGCTTCATCGAAGGCGTCGTCGCCGTGACCCCGCACTTCGCGGAAGGAGTGCGGCAAGTCGTCACCGACATGCTCACCCCGATCCTCGCACTCGGGTTCTACTTCCGGCCCATGAGCTACCAGCTGGTGCAGTTCCACGCCGCCATGATCCGCGAAACCCCGCTGGAAACCTACGCAGGCTACTTCGAGGATCTGCTGCACCACTCGGAACTCGACGCCGGCGAGGTGCTCAGCACCATCCCCGGCTACATCCTCGTCGGCGACCACGACGCCGTCACCCCAGTGTCCCAGAGCGCGAAACTCCACGAGATCTGGCCGCACGCCTACATGCAGGTGCTGCCCGAAAGCGGCCACATGCCGCCTCTCGACGCCCCTGGCGCCGTCAGCACCGCCATCAACCGACTCATCCAACGCATTACCGAAGACGTGAAGTAACCCATGAATTACAAATTGCTCGCCGTCACCACCGCCGCAACCTGCGCCATCGCGTGCGCCCCGCACGCGGTGGCTGCTGATGTGAAGGACGCTGACCGCTACCAGCCGAGCTTCCAAACTGAGCCCCGTTACGTACCGCTGGTCCCAGGTCAGCTCTACACAGAGAGCACCCGATTCACCCCGACCGGGGCGCCGGAGGGGACAACGTTCTGGGTCGCTGGCGGGGGTGAAACGCAAGGGGTGCCCATCGTCGCCACGATCGAAAACGACACGACTCTTGTCGTGCGCCTCCAGTTCTTCAACTGCGACCAAGTCGAAGCCGGGCAGCTCTACGCACCGAGTTGTACCACCGTCCAGCGCGGCGAAAACACCCGCAAACTCGACATCGGTGTGAAATACCCAGACGGGACTACGGAGTACATCAGCGTGCCGGTCTCGCTCGTTGCCGACCAGCGCCTGATCTACGAACCCGTCTACAAACCAGTCGAGGTCGCCCACGGCACATCATTCACAGTCACGCCGTTCAACCTTCGCGATCGCGTCGAGCTCCCAACCGACGCGAAGTTCGAGCTCATCGACCCACCTACCGGGTGGGACCTCTCCATCGACCCCGTCACCGGCACCGTCAGCGGCACCGCTACCGACGCCGCCCGCACCCCCTCGACCGTCGAGGTCCGCGCCACATTCGAAGACGGCACCGCCCGCACCGCTGACCTCCGGCTCAACCACGACGGCCCCAACCTACCAGCACCGGCGCAACCACAAACACCCCCAGCGGACTCGAACGGCTCCTCGGGTTCGAGGGCGCTCGTCATCACGCTAGGGGTGCTCTCTACGCTCGCGGTGGTCGGGGCGCTGTTCGCAGCGTTGGCGCCGAACATTCCGGCGCTCGCCCCGTACCTGCCGCGCTAGCCCTTAGGCTTCGGTTGGGTCGTCGATCTTCAGGTCCTTCGCGGCCTGCGCGGCAACATCTATCTCGATCTTGCCCTCGTTCGCCAGGCCCATCAGCGCCGCAACCACCATCGACTCGGCGTCAATGTTGAAGTAGCGGCGTGCCGACTCACGCGTATCCGAGAAACCGAACCCATCCGCGCCAAGCACCAAGTACTGGCCCGGCACGTACGGGCGGATCTGCTCCTGCAGGTCCGTGGCGAAGTCGGACGTCGCAACGTACGGGCCCTCCGTCTGCTTCAGCTGACGGGTCACGAACGCCTCGCCGACGTCCTCACCCGGGTGCAGCAGCTGCTCGTTGGCAACACGCGCACCGTCGCGCGCACACTCCACCCAGGACGTCACCGAGTACACCGAGGCGCCCACGTTGTAGTCCTCCTGCAGGATCTTCTGCGCGCGAAGCGCCTGCTGCATACCAATGCCGGAAGCAAGCAGCGACACGTTGTGCTCGTGCTTCTCGCCTTCGTCGAACAGGTAGATGCCCTTGTGCAGGCCCTCAACGTCGAGGTTCTCCGGGCGCGCCGGCTGGTGCGTCGGCTCGTTGTAGACGGTGATGTAGTACATCACGTCCTCGCCGTGGCCGTCGCCGTACATGCGCTCGATGCCCTTGGAAATCAGGTACGGCATCTCGTACGCAAAGGCAGGATCGTAGGTGACCACCGCCGGATTTGTCGACGCCAAAATCGGCGAATGACCATCCATATGCTGCAAGCCCTCACCAAACAGGGTGGTGCGTCCCGCAGTCGCGCCGATGATGAAACCGCGCGCCATCTGGTCGCCAGCGGCCCAGAAGTTGTCGCCCGTGCGCTGGAAACCGAACATCGAGTAGAAGATGTACATCGGGATCATCGGCTCGCCGTGCGTCGCATAGGACGTACCGGCCGCGATGAAGGACGCCGAGGAACCGTCCTCGTTGATGCCCTCGTGCAGGAGCTGGCCGTCCGTCGCCTCGCGGTAGGACAGCTGCAGGTCATGGTCCACTGGGACGTAGTTCTGGCCCTGCGGGTTGTAAATCTTCAGGGTAGGGAACCAGGAGTCCAGGCCGAACGTGCGCGCCTCATCCGGAATGATCGGCACCACTCGCTTCCCGATCTCCTTATCACGCATCAACGCCTTAAACGTACGCACCAGCGCCATCGTCGTGGCAACTTCCTGCTTACCCGAGTCCTTGAACATGGCCTTGTAAGCCTTCTCGAAGTCCTGCTGCTGCTCCAGCGGCGTGAACTTCACACGACGCTCCGGCAGGTACCCGCCGAGCTCCTCGCGGCGCTCCTTCAAATACTTGATCTCCGGAGCGTCCTCGCCCGGGTGGTAGTACGGCGGCAGGTACGGATCCTTCTCCAGCTCCTCGTCGCTGATCGGCACGCCCTGCTTGTCGCGGAAGCGCTTCAGGTCCTCCAGCGTGAGGTTCTTCATCTGGTGCGTCGCGTTACGACCCTCAAAGTTGTGGCCCAGGCCGTAGCCCTTAATCGTGTGCGCCAAAATGACCGTCGGCTTGCCCTTGGTCTCCAGCGCACGCTTGTACGCCGCATAGATCTTGCGGTAGTCGTGGCCGCCGCGGCGCAGCGCCCAGATCTCCTCATCCGACATGTCCTCGACCAGCTTCAGCGTCCGCTCGTCGCGGCCGAAGAAGTGCTCGCGCACAAACGCGCCATCATTGGCCTTAAACGTCTGGTAATCACCATCCGGAGTGGTATTCATGACGTGGACCAGCGCACCGTCCTTGTCCTTCTCCAGCAGCTCATCCCACTCGCGGCCCCACACAACCTTGATCACATTCCAGCCAGCGCCAATGAAGAAGGCCTCCAGCTCCTGGATGATCTGGCCGTTGCCGCGGACGGGGCCGTCGAGACGCTGCAAGTTGCAGTTGACCACGAAGGTCAAGTTATCCAGGCCGTACAGCGACGCCATGTGTAGTAGACCGCGCGACTCCGGCTCGTCCATCTCGCCGTCGCCGAGGAACGCCCACACGTGCTGCTGATCCGTGTCCTTAATACCGCGATCCTGCAAGTACTTGTTAAAGCGAGCCTGGTAAATGGCGTTCATTGGGCCCAAGCCCATCGACACCGTCGGGAACTCCCAGAAGTCCTTCATACCGTGTGGGTGCGGGTACGACGGCAGACCACCCTGCGGACGCGAATGCTCCTGACGGAAACCATCCAGATCATCCTCAGTCAGACGACCCTCCAGGAACGCACGCGCGTACATGCCCGGGGAAGCATGACCCTGGTAGAAAATCTGGTCGCCGCCCTGCTCAGCGTCCTTGCCGTGGAAGAAGTGATTAAAACCAACCTCATACAACGCCGCCGCCGACGCATACGAGGAAATATGGCCACCAACCTTCACACCCGGACGCTGCGCGCGGTGCACCATGATCGCCGCGTTCCAACGCATCCAACGGCGGTAACGCTTCTCAATCTGCTCATCGCCAGGGAACTCCGGCTCCATCTTCGTCGGAATCGTGTTCACGAAATCCGTCGACGACAACGCAGGCAAATCCACCCGCTTCGCCGACGCACGCTCCAACAGGCGCAGCATCAAAAATCGAGCACGCTCCGGCGTGGACTGGTCCAGAATCCCATCAAACGAGTCAATCCATTCTTGGGTCTCTTCCGGGTCCGTATCGTGCAGATACGAAGCGACACCCTCGCGGATCAACGGGATGTTGGAGTCATTATTGTGTTCAGCCAAGGAACGTCCTCCTAACGTTTCGGGCCTGTAACCAGCGAGGCACAGGCGGGAATGAAAACCTGCAAAACAGGATACGTGGTTTCAGCCAATTGCGTTGAACGTCACAAAACTCGAGGGCCCCCGACGGCCGTCGCATATTTGTCCGGTAATGTGTAACCCGCAGATGTACACTAAACGGCATATTTGCATACAACACTCATCTCATTGGGAGGAATAAGAACGTTGGGCGCCAACGGTGTCGATACATACGCTGACCGACTAGGGGTCAATCAAGGCGAAATCGTCCAAGAAATCGGCTGGGACGACGACGCCGACGCAACCATCTCCGAAGCGATCGAAGACCGCATCGGCGACCAACTCCTCGACGAAGACGCACAAGACCTCTGCGACATGATCCTGCTCTGGTACCGCGAAGACGACGGCGACCTTGTCGACGTCCTCGTCGATTGCTCCCGCAACCTCGACGACAACGCCCGCATCTGGCTCATGACCCCAGGCGCCTCCAAGCCCGGCGGTGTACAACCCGGCGTCATCTCCGAATCCGCCCAACTCGCCGGCCTGGTCCAAACCACCGCCGACCGCTTCGGCGAATGGCAAGGCTCCTGCCTCCGCTCCGCCGGTGTGCCAAAATAGGCGTTTACCTGCCCGTTTGTTGTTAATTTTGCGATCGGTAGAAGCTTTGTTAAAGTCTCTACCCAGCGCGCCGTTAGCTCAGCTGGAAGAGCAACTGGTTTACACCCAGTAGGTCGGCGGTTCGAGCCCGTCATGGCGCACCAGGTCAAAGGCCCTTTCCGAGGAATCGGGGAGGGCCTTTTTCGTTTTCGGGGGTATGTTTTGGCTTTCTGTTGGGCTGGCGCACCAAATTCGAGGTTTTCATTTGGAGGGATTGCGTTTCCCCAGGTCGGTGTTGTCCTGTGCTGGATTGTGGTGCACAGCTAACGTGCAGGAAGCCCTTTAGTTGCTCTCGCATTTCCGGGCTGGGTTAAAAGCGTGGGATTCAAGGAGCGCGACGCTGGTCGCTGAAAATCGACCCGGGCCGGGCGGGAAAGCGCGATCTGCATCGCGCCTTTCCAATCGAACGCTTTTCACATGGGTTTTAGGGGAAGTTCAGTCAGTTTCCAGCCCCATAGCCGCGTTGGACTTAGAAACTCCGCTGGGGTTGTTTTTGTTAGGCGTAGCTTGAAGCCATTCAAAGTCCACCAAGGTTTGTACTTCCTTTCGAGAATGGCCATAACATCTGCCTGTTGTGCTTGATTATGGATGCGTCGCCAGTGTCTGGCGGACAGTGGTTTGTCAGTCCACACTGGTTTATATGTGAGCGAAAGTGATTCTCCGAGACTGATCGCACAACCTACAACGATTTCTCCGCGTCCTTTACAACTCATTTCGCATATATGTCCTCGAAATCCATCTTTAGGAAAAATCAAATCAGTTCCTTTTTCAAGAGCAAATGTATCCCCAAAGACAACAGGACAAAATCCGTTGTTTCTTAGCAGCGCTGTTCCGTTATCAATTCGACGGAGCTCCAGCCGGGGGCGGGCAGTTCGCTCAATAAAACCGAGGGTAAAAGCCACTAGTAGGCCCGATATCAGGCCGGAGACTGTTCCGTTAGTAATTTCGTTTGCCCAGCCCATTGCGTTGACCTGTCCTTTCCATAATTGTGAACCTGGACGTAATAGCCCGGTTCATCCAACGCTTCTAGATGTTCTTGGCTATGTAATGAGTTCCATATTCTAAGGCTCAGCTATCTCAATTGCAGGAGGAGGACGGGAGGGGGCGAACTAAAGTCCGGGTCTGTTGGCAGCGGTGGCGTTTCCCCATGGCGTTGCTTGATCATGCCGGATTACGGTGCACAGCTAACGTTCAGGCCCTCCCGTTTTTTGTTCTGGCATCTTGGTGCCGGGTTAAAAGCGTGGGATTAATGGAGTGCGATGCTGGTCGCTGAAAATCGGCCAGGCTGGGCAGAAATGAGCGACCTGCATCGCACGCTTCTAACACCTCGACCGGAATGGAAACTGACTGGTAGCGCAGGAAAGTTCCCCGAAGATCGGTGAAACCGGGAGCGATCTTTGTGGACACCTGTCGCGACCTGGGAAGACGTGAGTGGTGGTCGACGGGAACCGGCCCAAAACGAAAAATAGTTCCCGGGCGTGGGAACTATTTCAGGTGGTGCGAGATCAGCGCACCAAATCCCGGTATTTCGGCTCGGAGGGCGTGTATTTTCCCAGGTCGCGGACTTTTCGCAAAGGAATGTGGTGCCCAGCGAACACCCAGCGAACACCTAGCGGGCGCAGAAACCCCTACAGCTCCGCCTCGATGGCGGTGAAGACGGCCTGCATGCTGGCCTGTGGCGTGCCGGGAACCACGTCGGCGAGGACGACGCCGATGCCCTGCGGGGACTGGAAGGTGACGGCTTCGGCGTCGAGGGGCATGAGGGCGCCGATGATGGCCAGCTCGGCATCGGCCACACCTAGGCGGCCAGCAGGACCAGCAGAACCGGCAGGAATATCGATGTCGGTGACGTCCCATTCGCCGACGCGCAGGCGGAGGGAGCCGGTTTCGATGTTGTCGGGGTCGGGGAAGACGGCGACTTCGCGCAGCTCGGCGCGCAGGGCTTTGGCGGCGAGGGCGATGTAGTCGAGGAGGTGGACGAAGACGTTGTCGGTTTGGGGGACGCTGTGGACGACGGAGTCGATGAGCGGGGCGTTGTGGGGTCCGCGCAGGCCGAGCAGCGTGGTCATCGGGGCTTCGCGGAAGGCGTCGAGGTCGTCGAGGATGGCGTCTTCGATGTCGGCGGGTTCGGCGGCGGCGTCGAGGTGGATGTTGGCGTCACCGAGCAGCGTGAGGCAGCGGGCGAGATGTTTGACGTCGCGTTGGGTGAGCTGGTGGGGCATTAGCGTTCTTCTTCCTTTTCGTATGATTTGGCCCAGGGGTTGCGCCGTTGGGTGCCGTAGCGGGACCGCGACTGAGCGGGAACAGCGGGAGCAGCGGGGGCAGCGGGGGCGGAGGCGGGAGCAACAGGCTCGGCAGGTTCGGAGGGGGCGTCGAGAAGCTCGGCTTGTTCCTCTTTGAAGCGGCGGCGTTCGCGCGTTTCGGCCCAGATGAAGTAGATGAGGCCGGCGGGCGCCATGATGCCGAAGGCGATCCACTGCAGTCCGTAGGAGAGGTGGTTGCCGGTCTCGAGCATGGGCAGCGGGATGGCGGTGAGGACGCCGGGGGAGTCGCTCAGGAGTTGGACGTAGGGGCTGGCCAGGGCGGTGTCGGTGAGTTCGCCGACTTGACCTGGGCTGATGGAGTAGACCATGGTGTAGCCCTGGTCGTTGAGGGGTGCGGAGGGGTGTACGCCTTCGTCGACGCGCATCATGCCGGAGATGGTTTGTTCGCCGGTGGGTGGGGCGTCGATGTCGGGGACTTGGGTGGAGCCGATGGCGGGGACCCATCCGCGGTTGACGAGCACGCTTTGTCCGTTGTCCAGGTGGAATGGGGTAAGTACTTGGAAGGAGGGGGTGCGGTCGATGGGACGCAGTCGCAGCAGCACATCGCTGTCTTGGGCGTAGGTGCCAGTTGCGGTGATGCGGGTCCATTCGGCGCCGGGGGAGAGTTCGCCCTGCTTGTCGACGACCTCTCCGATCGGCACCGGGTCATGCTCGAAGGCGGTCTTGATGTGGTCGTTGCGCTCCACGAGCGCTTCGTTCTTGTGGAGCTGCCAGGGCGCCAGCAGGGTGAACGCGAAGTAGGAGAACAGCACGATCAGGATGGCGACGATGACCCACCCGGGGGTCAGAAACGTTTTCCACCATGGTTGTGCACCTGTTTCAGGTTGCATTGTTGCTCCCGCTTTCACAGATCCCGTACTTTCTCCGGCTAGTCTAGCTGCGCTTTGACCCAGCTGATAATACCTGGGGCGGCGGCTTCGATTTGTTCGCGTGTGGTTTGGAAGCCGTCGGCGCCGCCGTAGTAGGGGTCTTCGACGCCGGCGCCTTCGGGGGCGGCTGGGTCGAAGGAGCGCAGGAGGCGGATGCGGGATTCGGGGACGCCGCGGGCGATGAGTTCGGAGACGTGGTTGGTGTCGAGTGCGACGATGAGGTCGGCGTCGATTTGGTTGGCGCCGAACTGTTGGGCGCGGTGGCGGGTGCCGTCGTAGCCGTGGTCGGCAAGTTCGGCGACGGCGCGTGGGTCAGCAGGTCCGCCGACGTGCCAGCCGCCGATGCCGGAGGAGGTGACGCGGACGTTGTTGGCGAGGCCGGCGTCGGCAAGTTTGGCGGCGATGATCACTTCCGCCATGGGTGAGCGGCAGATGTTGCCGGTGCACACGAAATCAATATGCATAGAGGATCTCCTTGAGCTCGGTTGCGGTTTGTGCGGTGTGGGTGGCCTGTGCCCACTCCTCGGTGTCGCCGTAGCCCCAGGTCACGGCGACGGACGGGATGTCGAAGTGGGCGGCACCCGTGAAGTCGTGGGTGCGGTCGCCGACCATGATGGGGCGCTTTGGTGCGAAGGTGTCGTGGACGTACTCCAGCACCGCGATCTTGGTGCTGCGGCCGCGCTCGTGGTCGGCGGCGCCGAGGAAGTCCAGGTGCGGCCAGATGCCCGCGCGCTGCAGCGCAAGGGTGGCGAAGGTTTCGCTTTTGGACGTCGCCGTGCCCACCCGGAACCCATCCCGGTCAAGCTGGGCGATGAGTTCGGCCATGCCGTCGAAGACGGTGAACTGCTGCCACCCGTTGGTGCTCATGAAGTCGGAGTAGACCTGCATTGCGGCGTCGACTTGCGCGGGCGTGCACCCGGCCTTCTCGTAGGACTCGCGCATCGGCGGCCCCGGGATCTTCGCGATGAACGCTTCATCAGGCGTTGCGACGTCGATGGCGGCGAGCCCCCGCAGGAAGCCTTCACGGATTCCTGGGAAGGAGTCGAGGATGGTGCCGTCGACGTCAAAGAGCACGGTCGGGCGGTTTGTTTGGAGCGTCACGCCCACCAGCATTCCAGGTTTGTAGGCTAGTTGCCATGACGACGAAGACTGTAGGAGACATTGTCGCGGCACTCGAGGCCGCCTACCCGCCTGAACTCGCCGAAAGCTGGGACCAGGTCGGCCTGATTTGCGGCGACCCGGACGAGCCCGTGCACAAGGTGGCGTTTGCCCTGGACTGCACGATGAGCGTGGTGGAGCGCGCGCTGGAGGAAGGCGCGGACATGCTGGTGGTTCACCACCCGCTGCTGCTGCGCGGGGTGCACTCGGTTGCGGCCAATACACCGAAGGGCAAGGTCGTGCACACACTCATCCGCGGCGGTTGCGCGTTGTTCGCGGCGCATACGAACGCGGACTCGGCGCGCCCGGGGGTCAATGACAAGTTGGCGGAGCTCGTCGGGATTCGGCCCGGTAGGCCGATTCGCCCGGTGGGGGATGTGGACGTCGATACGCCGGGGGCACTCGAGCGAGCCACCGGCCTTGGGCGAGTGGGCACCTTGCCTGAGCCGATGACCCTGCGCGAGTTCACCCAGCGCGTGGCCGACGCCCTGCCTGAGACTGTGTGGGGCGTGCGCGCCGCAGGCGACCCGGAGCAGATGGTGCGCACCGTTGCCGTCTCCTCCGGCTCGGGCGACAGCTTCCTCGACGACGCCAGGGCGCTCGGTGTCGACGTCTACGTCACCTCGGACCTGCGCCACCACCCAGTCGACGAGCACCTGCGTGCGGGCGGGCCCGCCGTGATCGATACTGCGCACTGGGCGAGTGAATTTCCGTGGACGCAGCAGGCAGAGGGTATCGTGAACCCGCTAGGCGTGGAAACGTGCATCATCCCGGTGCGCACGGACCCGTGGACCGTTTCCGCCCACCCGAATCAAGCCAAGTAAAGGAGCAGTGCTTCCCCGTGAAACTTGCCGTAGAACTCCAGCAGGTACTACTGAATCTTGCCAAGGCTGACCGCCAGGCCGCCCACCCCGAGGCCACGAGCGAGGAGGAAAAGGAGCTGCAGCGCCTCACCGCGGAGCTCGAGCGCATGCGCGGCGCGGCGTCTGCGGCGCAGCTCGCCGTCGACGACATGGAGCTGGAGATCCTGCGCATCCAGGAAGACGAGCGCAAGCTCAAGCGCCGCGACCTGGACAACAAGCGCATGCTCGGCGCGGAGACAGACGAGGAGCGCCGCAAGGACCTGCAACACGATCGTTACACCACGAAGTCGCGTATCGCGGATTTGCAGTACGAGCTGAAGGAGGCCCACAACGAGATCGCGGCGCTGCGCAACAACCGCGACAACCATGGGGCTCGCTTGGACGGGCTCGAGCGCAAGGTCGAGGCCGCGCAGCGCGCCGTGGACGCTCTCCCGGCACCCGAGCGCGTGGACACCGAAGCGCTGCGCAACCAGCTGCCCGCGGACGTCCTCGAGGCCTACGACGAAATCGGCGCCGCAGCGTTCAACGGCCGCACCTGCAACGGCTGCTTCATCGCGCTGCCCGCCACCGAGCGCAACCAGGTCAACGCCACCCCGGCCGACGAGGTCCCGATGTGCCCGAACTGCGGCACGCTGCTGGTACGCACCCAGGTACAGGAGTAGGCGCATGAAGGTAGCCATGTTTTGCGACGGCGGCTCCCGCGGCAACCCCGGCGTGGCCGGAAGCGGTGCCGTCGTCTACGGCCCGGACGGGGAGACGCTGGCGGAAGTGGTCTACGCGGTGGGCAAGAAGTCCACGAACAACGTGGCCGAGTACCACGGACTCATCGAGGGTTTGAAGGCCGCCATCGACGCCGGCGCCGACGAAGTCGCCGTGTCCATGGACTCCAAACTTGTGGTCGAGCAGATGAACGGGCGCTGGAAGATCAAGCACCCCGACATGCAGCAGCTCGCACTGGAGGCGAAGCAGCTTGCACGCACGTGCACAAAGGTGACGTACACGTGGGTGCCGCGCGCCAAGAACAAGAAGGCCGACGAGCTGTCCAACGTAGCCATGGACGCCGCCGCGAAGGGCAAAAAGGGCCTCATCGCGCACGAGGCGCCTGCGCAAGCACCGAAGCAGGCGGCCAAGCAGGTTGCCCCGGCGGCACCAAAAGAGGCGCAGCCCCACGAGACCGCCAGCCCCGGCCACTGGTCCGGCACCGACGCCCCACGCACCCGCTTCGTGCTGCTGCGCCACGGCCAAACCGAACACTCCGCCCGCCGCGTCTACAGCGGGCAAGCCAACCCGCCGCTCACCGAAATCGGGCAGGCGCAGGCGCGCCGGGCCGCGGCCGCGCTTGCGGAGATGGGGCACATCGACGTGATCGTTGCCTCACCGCAGGCGCGTGCCCAGCAAACCGCGCAGGCCTGCGCGGACGCGCTCGGGATTGCGCACGAGGACATCGTCACCGAGGAGGGCTTCCGCGAGGTGGACTTCGGTGACTTTGAGGCGCTCAGCAGGCAGGACGCGCAGCAGCGCTACCCCGAGGAGTTCGAGGCGTGGCAGGCCTCCGCCGCCACCGCGCCGCCGAACGGGGAGTCGCTGGCATCGCTGCACCGCCGCGTCACGCGTGCCCGGCTGCGCGTCCAGGAACGCTACGAAGGCAAAACCATCCTCTTGGTGGCGCACACCACGCCGATCAAGTCGGTGATCCGCCAGGGGCTGAACGTGAGCGCCGAGGTGTTCAAGCACCTGTTTCTGGACTTGGCGTCGATTTCTGTGGTGGAGTTCTACGGGGAGATGGGCGTGGTGCGCTGCGTCAACGACGTCGCCCACCACCGAAAATAAAGCGCACCGGCCGCTGTGTTGTAGAGTGGCACAGTGCGAATGAGCCGGCCGGGCGACCGCGTCGCCCCGAACCGCCACACGCGTTGTGGCTGGCGGGGACCGAGGAAAGTCCGGACTCCACAGGGCACGGTGGTTGCTAACAGCAACCCGGAGCGATCCGCGGGCAAGTGCAACAGAAAGTACACCGCCAACCCAGGCAACTGGGTGGGTAAGGGTGAAAGGGTGCGGTAAGAGCGCACCGGCATGCACAGTGATGTGCGTGGCCAGGTAAACCCCACCGGGAGCAAGGCAAGAACCGCAGCCGCAAGGCTGGGGTCGTCGGACGTGATGAGGCTGCCCGCCCAGTCCGAAGGTAGCTGCTTGATGCGCCCAGCGATGGGACGCACAGATGGATGGTTGCCGCCCGCGCCTACGGGCGTGGGTACAGAATCCGGCTTATAGGCTGGCTCATTCGCCTTACACTTCGATCCTGCCAACCTCACCCGTCGTGACCGGGATGACCAGCAGGTTCTCCTGCATCCGGGAGGCAAAGTTTTCGGCTTTCGACGCCGGCACCAGCGCCAGCACCGACTGGGAGACTCCAGGTGCGGCTGGTCTAGCGACGCTCGCTCCGCACTCGCACGCAAGCTGGCTCAGCAGCGCCGGGGTCGCCAGGGCCTCATCGGCGGCGTCACCCGCGTGGGGGTGCAGCGCGTTGACCAGCGCATCGATCTGCTGCGAGCGCAACGCCTGCGCCGCACCCAGTGCGCGTGCCGTTTCGTCCTCACAGCGCTGCAGCACTGCGCGTGCGCGCTGTGGATCCGGTGCGGAACTATCGCCAACGGTGTGGCGGGCCTCCACCCACTGGACCACGCGCGCGGTCGCGTCCGGTAGTTGGCGCAGCGAGGCCACGCCGAAGTTTGCAGCTGCCGTCTCGATGAACTCCTGGCGCCGCCGCATCGACTCCGCGAACGCGTCTGGCTGCGCAGCCTGCTCCTTGGCCACCACGAACATTCGCAGGCCAAGGCGCTCCGGGTGGGTGATCTGCGTGACCGAGCCGTCTGCCTGTTCCACAAGGTTCAGCGTGGTGCCGTGGCCGCGAAGCGCCGCGGTGTAGCGCGCCTTCAGCGGGCTGGACGTGGCGTACGCGGTGGCGGACTGTGCGCAGACCTCCGCAAGCTTCGTGCGCAGGGGAGGGGCGTCGATATCGTCGTGGGCGCCGGCGCACGCCAGGGTGATGGCGGCTTCTGCCGCGGCAATCTCGCCGAGGCCAACACCGTGCGGGACGTGAGAGACCACTGAGATGTCCATTCCCGTGGTCTCGCGGGAGAGGACCTGGCGGTGGATCAGCGTATGGATCAACCCGGTAATCCGGTGCGCGAGCTGCGCTTCCTCGGTGCCCGCGGTGGGCGCGTTGAGCGCCGCCAGGGTGGTGGTCGCGGCGAGGACCTGGCCGTCGACACGCGTGAACTGGAGCGAAATAACATCGTCCGACCTGCGGCTCACCGCGGCACACACCCGCTGCGGGCCAAGCCCGATGATGCTCGCCCCGCCATAACTATCGACGCCATCACCAGCCACCACCACGGTTGCCGGCGCGGACGCCACATGGTCGGGGGCGCAGCCAGCGTGGTGGGCATGCGCAGCACGCATCTCCTGTTGGACATTCATAGGGCACAACCATACCCGCGGCGCTAAGGTGGGCGCCATGAACGGAAACTTCTACTACAACCCGACCACCGGCGAGATCACCGAGGGCAAAGAACAGTCCTGGGAAAACCGCATGGGCCCCTACAAGACGCGCGAGGAAGCCGAGGATGCGCTGCGCATCGCGGCCGCGCGTAACCAGCAGGCGGACGCGGAGGACGCCGCCGAGGACAACTGGGGTACCCCACCTTCCTGGGAGAAGTAGCCCCTACTGCACGTACAGGGCTTACAGGGCTTTCTGCGCCGCCTTCTTTACTTCGCGGATCGCGCCGAAGTAGCCGCGCAGTGCCTTTTCACCGTCGCGGAGTTCGCGTTGGAAGCACATGCCGTAGGCGAACACGTCCTCGTCGCGCTGGCGCGCCAGCTTCGCAAGCACCAGCAGCTCCTCGCGCGAGGTCGCGCAGTCCTGGAAATCACCCAGCATCGATTGCAGGCGCTTGCAGGCCTTGATAAGGCGCTTGAACTTCGGGTCGCCGGTGGCTGCCGCTGCGTAGCGCAGCCGCTTGGCTGCCTTGCGCACGTCGTGCACGTAGGCCTCGCGCTTCGCGCGCGGCAGTGACGTGTCGTGGTAGCGGTCGTCGACCTTGGCGTGGCGCTTCATCAGCTTCTTATATGCCTTGCGCACGTGGCGGGCCAGGGCTTCGTCGCTGTCCTTGATGCCCTCGCGCACCTGGGGAGGGTTTGCGATGAGTTCATCGATGGCGTCGAGAAGGTTGAGGTAGGCGTCGCTGTTGCACATGTTGACGATGTTGCGGTGCGCGAGCTTGTACACGCTGTGCATATCCTCGCGCAGGTGGGCTGCGGCAGCATCATCCATGCAGCCGGAGTCGTCAGTGTCGAGCAGCTGCAACCACCGGGCGTGCACCACCTCAGCGTCTCTCGCCACCCCGAGCACGCCCGCGACGTGCTTGAGTTCCTTCTCGATCTTCGAAAACGCATCGCCCTGCACGAGCCCGTCGAAGGTGCGCAGGATGGAGCGCAGCTCCCGGATTGCCACTCGCTGCTGGTGCACCGAGTCCCACTGGTCGGCGCGTACGGCGCGGTCGCCGTGGACGATGGTGTCGCGAAGCGTGCGTACGGAAATTAACAGAGAATGCAGCGGGGAATCCGCGGGCAGGTGCGCCTCGGTGAGGTGCGGAGGCAGCGGAGCTTTCGCCAACGAGTCCCCGAGCGCGGACGTCAGCTTCGACGGCGAGGAGGACGGGCGAGCGCCGGAGGAGAGCAGGTAGCGCTCCGCCTGGCGCAGCAGGGACGCACCTGCGTTGGTACCCGCGACCTGCTCCGTGAGTTCGAGTTCCCACTCGCGCCAAGTGGTGTGCGAACCCCCTGGTAGCAGCGAGCGGGCGGAGACGTGGTCGTCGCAAAACTCGGCGACGGGCTGGCCTTCCTCGTCGGCGAGGATGGTTTCCACGCGGTGGTTGTCCACCTGGGCAATGGGCTGCAGCGGGTGGCGGCGCACGATGGCGCGGACGGCGTCGACAAGCTCCTGCGGGACCGTGTGCGGGTCCTGCAGTGGGCAGCGTAGCTCGGTGCGGCCTTGACCTGCCGGAATCTTCATGTGCCAGCCGTCGTCCGGGCCTCCCGTGCGGCGGCGCAGCGTGATCTTCTCGCGCGTCAGGCGCAGGTCAGCCGTGTCGTAGTAGATTGCGGAGAGCTGCTGGTGGCTCGTGCCCGCGAGCGCGGACACCCCCGGCAGCTGCCGCATGTCGGGGACGGCGGTGGAGTCGTCGACAGCTAACTTGATCTCAATTTCTACGTACTCATGTGGTGCAGCCACGGCGAAGCCCTACTTTCAACACGAAGCATGTGCGGTCACCGCAAAGTCTAACGCGTTCGCCCACTTTCGCGGCGGCATGAGCGCAGGCGCAGTAGGGTACAACACTATGGACACGCAACAGGAAAACGTACTTCGCATGGTTGAACAGCGCGACATCGCGTTCATCCGCCTGTGGTTCACTGACATTTTCGGATCCCTGAAAACCGTCATGATGAGCCCCGCCGAACTTGAGGCCGCCTTCGACGAGGGCGTGGGCTTCGACGGCTCCTCCATCGAGGGCTTCTCCCGCATCTCCGAGTCCGACACCTTGTTGCGCCCGGACCCCTCCACCTTCCAGCCGCTGCCGTTCGACGAAGGCACCGGCCTGCAGACCGCCCGCATGTTCTGCGACATCACCATGCCGGACGGCGACCCGCTCTACGCCGACCCGCGCCAGGTACTGCGCCGCCAGATGACGCACGCGCGTGAGCTCGGCTTCGAGTTCAACGCCAGCCCCGAGATCGAGTACTACGTGCTCAAGCAGAACATGCCTGGGGAGGACCCGGTGCCGGCGGACAAGGGCGGCTACTTCGACCAGGCGAAGCGCAACGAGGCGCCGAAGTTGCGCCGCCAGGCGATCGCCGCGTTGGAGTACATGGGCATTGTCACTGAGTTTTCCCACCACGAGGCCAGCGCCGGCCAGCAGGAGATCGACCTGCGGCACACCGACGCGCTGACCATGGCCGATAACGTGGTCACCTTCCGCTACATCGTGAAGACTGTCGCGGAAGCCAATGGCGTGCACGCCACGTTCATGCCGAAGCCGTTCGCGGACATGGATGGTTCCGCGATGCACACCCACTTCTCGCTGTGGGAGGGGGAGACCAACGCCTTCCACGACCCGGACGATGAGATTTCGCTGTCTAAGACGGGCCGCCAGTTCATCGCGGGCATCATCGAGCACGCCAACGAGATCTCCGCGGTGACGAACCAGTGGGTCAACTCGTATAAGCGCCTCCAGTTCGGCTCCGAGGCGCCGACCGCGGCGACGTGGGGCGTTTCCAACCGCTCCGCGATGGTGCGCGTGCCCACCTACCGCCTGCACAAGGCGGACTCGCGCCGCATCGAGGTCCGCTCGTTGGACTCCGCCTGCAACCCTTACCTTGCGTACGCGGCGGTGCTGGCAGCGGGCTTGCGCGGCATCGAGGGCGAGTATGAGCTCGACGAGCCAAGCCGCGACGACGTATTCGCGCTGACTCGCCGGGAGCGCCGCGCGATGGGGTACCGCGACCTGCCGAACTCGCTCGACCAGGCGCTGCGCCACCTGGAGCGCTCCGAGTTTATGGCGGAAGTGCTCGGGGAGCAGGTCTTCGAGTTCTTCCTGCGTTCGAAGTGGGACGAGTACCACGCCTACACCTCCCAGATCACCCCGTGGGAGATCGAAAGCGGCATCGACCTTTAAGGAAACACCATGTCTGCAGATGCACCCTTGCCGAACCCTGCGAAGCTCGGGCTGACCAGCCCCCGCGCCGCCGAGGACTTAACCACACTCGGCATCACGGATGCGAAGGTGCTCGCAGCGCTTGCCGACGCCGGCGATCCAGACCTGGCGCTCAACACGCTCTACCGTCTCTTCAGCGCGCTTGACGACGCCCCATCCTGGCAGGACGTGCAGTCCCACCTGGCGGCCGACGGCCAGTTCCGCACCCGGCTGTTCGCGCTGCTCGGCGGCTCCACGGCGCTGTCCGACCACCTGGTGGCGCACCCGCAGCGCTGGTGCAGCCTGCTCGAGCCGCTCCCAGGCAGCGAGGAGCTCTTCCGCACGATGCTCGCGGCCGTCGATGCCGCACCCGCGGGCCTCGAGGGCGACACAGCAAGCGAGGACCTGACCACCCCCGGCACCTACCGGGCGGGGCAGGAGTGGTCGCGTCACGCCAGCGCCACCACACCGCTTCGCGAGCACTACCTCACCCTCATGATGCGCATCGCCGCCTCCGACCTCGCAGGTGAGGTGGGCTACCGCGACGTCACCGAGTACGTCACAACGCTCGCCGACGCCGCTCTGACCGCAGCGCTGGCCGTCGCCATCCGCGAAACCTACGGCGACGACGACCCCGACTCCCGCCTCGCGATCATGGCGATGGGCAAGTGCGGCGCCCGCGAGCTGAACTACATCTCTGACGTCGACGTCATCTTCGTCGCCGAACCAGCCACAGCCCCGGCAACCAAGACCGCCAGCACCGTGATGCAGCTTGGCACCGCGTGCTTCTTCGAGGTCGACGCCAACCTCCGCCCCGAGGGCAAGTCCGGCGCGCTCGTGCGCACCGTCGACAGCCACCTGGCCTACTACAAACGGTGGGCGCAGACCTGGGAGTTCCAGGCGCTGCTCAAGGCGCGCCCGATGACAGGCAGCGCCGAGCTGGGGCAGCGCTACATCGCGGCGTTGCGCCCGCTGGTCTGGGAGGCGTCGCAACGCACAAGCTTCGTCGAGGACGTCCAGGCGATGCGCAGGCGCGTGCTCGAGCACGTGCCGAAAGACCTGCGCGAGCGCGAACTCAAGCTGGGCAGCGGCGGGCTTCGCGACGTCGAATTCGCCGTCCAGCTGCTCCAACTCGTGCACGGGCGCATCGACCCAAGCATTCGGGTGAAGAACACCGTCGACGCGCTCCAGGTGCTTACCGACGGCGGCTACATCGGCCGCGAGGACGGCGCCAAGCTGATCGACGCCTACGAGTTCCTCCGCCTGCTCGAGCACCGACTGCAGCTCACCCGCTTCAAGCGCACCCACCAGCTGCCCAAACCCGACGACGCGAAAGCGCTGCGGTGGCTCGCGCGCACCTCAGGCTTCCGCACCGGCCCACGCGCGACCGCGACCGAGGCGCTGCGCACCCGCCTCAAGCAGGTCCGGTTCACCGTGGCCAACCTGCACGAACGCATTTTCTACCGTCCGCTGCTTAGCGCGGTGGTGAACCTGAGCTACGGCGAGGCTACCTTGAGCGCCGACGCCGTCAAGGCCCAGCTCGCCGCACTCGGCTACCGCCACCCGGCGCGCGCCCACGACCACCTCACCGCGCTGGTGAAGGGCACCTCGCGCCGGGCGAAGCTGCAGGCGATCCTGCTGCCGTCGCTCATGCACTGGCTGGGTGGCACCGCGGACCCGGACGCGGGGCTGTTGAACTACCGCAAGCTTTCAGAGGCGGCGGAGGATAAGAGCTGGTTTTTGCGCATGCTGCGCGACGAGGGCGTGGTCAGCCAGCGCCTCATGCAGATCCTGGGCACCAGCCCGTACGCCTCCGAACTGATCATCGCGGCGCCTGAGGTGGTCAAACTCTTCGGCGATGGCTCCTCGGGGCCGCGCCTCCTTGAGGCTGCACCCGACCAGGTAGAGAAGGCGATCGTCGCTGCCGCCGGGCGCTACGAGGACCCGGACCGCGCGGTGTCGGTGGCGCGTTCGCTGCGTCGGGCGGAGCTCGCGCGCATCGCCGCTGCCGACCTGCTCGGCTTCATGGAGGTGCGCCAGGTCTGCGAGGAGCTCACCTACGTGTGGGACGCCGTCCTGCGCGCCGCGCTCGCCGCCGAGATGCGCGCTCAGCACCAGGACCCCGAGCGCCCAGCGCCGGCGCGCATCGCTGTGATCGGGATGGGCAGACTCGGCGGGGCGGAGCTCGGCTATGGCTCGGACGCGGACGTGATGGTGGTTGCCGCAGCCAACGAGGGCTACGACGACCACGAGGCAACCGTGTGGGCCGCCAAGGTCATTGAGGCGATGCGCGCGCGCCTGGCCAAGCCGAGCGCCGACCCACCCCTCGAGGTCGACCTCGGACTGCGCCCCGAGGGGCGCTCCGGCGCGGTGGTGCGCACGGTGGAGTCCTACGAGCGTTACTACACCGAGTGGGGCGAGGTGTGGGAGCGCCAGGCGCTGCTGCGCGCCGTCACCATCGCCGGGGACCGTGATCTCGGCGCGGACTTCCTGCGCGTCATCGACCCGGTGCGCTACCCGCCCGAGGGCGCCAGCCAGCGTGATATCAGGGAAGTCCGCCGCATCAAGGCGCGCGTGGATAACGAGCGCCTGCCGCGCGGGGCGGACCGCGCCACCCACACCAAGCTGGGCCGCGGGGCGCTCGCCGACGTCGAGTGGACCGTGCAGCTGCTCACCATGATGCACGCGCACACCCACCCGGCGCTGCACACCACCTCCACGCTGGAGGCCCTCGACTACCTCGCCGACCCAAACGACGACCGACCGCAAGTGATTGAACCGCAGCAGGCCCGCCAACTGCGCGAGGCCTGGCTGATGGCCACCAGGGCCCGCAACGCCATCGTGCTCGTCACCGGCAAGCGCACCGACCAGCTGCCCGCGCCGGGCACACAGCTCGGCCCCGTCGCAGGCTCCGCGGGCTACAGCCCGGAGCACCAACAGCAGTTCCTGGAGGACTACCGGCGCACCACCCGCCGCGCATATCGCGTGGTGGAGGAGGTGTTCTGGGGCGAGGCGCCGTCGCACGAGTTCGAATAACTTATGCTGGTGCCCATGGCTGTACAGATCTCAATTGACCTTGATAATGCAACGTTCGCGGACCTCGTCGCGCTTGTCGACGCCGCCCGCGTCGCCGGCGTCACCCCCGACACCGAACTCGAACTGGCAGATTCCACGCTGAGCATCGCCGTGGAGCCCGGCACCACGGATGCACACCAGCAGCGCGTGCCCGAGCGCACCCGCGAAGGTGAGGGGCCGACCACGGTCTCCACGCCCGGATCCTCGGCGCTGCCGCAGCTTGGCGACGCCGCCATCCGCTCCGTCGTTGACATCCTGACCGGGCGCCAGGAACCCCCGCGGCGCTAGTTTGCCTTCGTTGGTGGCGCTTGCTCGACGATCTTGAGTCGGCGCATCTGCGGCTGCGCCTTCGCCCGTGCCACCAGCAGGCCCACGATCAGCAGGACTGCTAGCACGTAGACCGCGATCCAGGCGTACTGGAAGTCCTCCCACGTGTACTGCACCGAATCTGCCGAGTGGTCCAGCAAAATCCCCACCGCCTGGGCTGCCACCATGGAGGATGTGAACCCGCCCATGTTGGCCAGGCCGGTCCCGGTCGCCACCATGGCGGGTGGCACGTGCTCGCGCACGTTATCGAAGCCGAAGTTGGACGCGGGCACCACCGTGCCCATCACGATCACCACCGCCAGGATCGCTCCGAAGCCGCGCGGAGTGGACGTCGAAAAGAACCACAAAAACATCAGCGGCGTCAGCGAGCACAGCACGATGACCGCCATGTCACGGCGCACGCCCAAGCGCGCAGAGACCGCACCGAGCACCGGCGATGCGACGATCATGCACACCGTCAGCACGATGAGCACCGTGCCGGCCTCCTGCTCGTTCAAGCCCATGCCGAGCGTCATCATCGGCACACCCCACAGCAGGGTGAAAGTGACCATCGGGAAGATGGAGAACCCGTGGATGAAGAATGCCTCCCAGCACACCGGTGAGCGCACCACCGTCGAGAGCGTGGTGCGAAGCGGCACTTTTGCGCTTTTGGCCGCAGCCTCCTCGCCAGGCTTCGTGGGAGCGTCCGCCACTGCGACCACCGCGGCGAGCGCCACGAGCACCCCGACCGCACCGAGCGAGACGAACGCGACCTGCCAGCCCTTCGCGTGCAGCAGCGCCAAGAACGGCACCGCGGACAGGAACTGACCCATCTGCCCAATCGCAGTGGACAGCTGCGTAAACAGCGGCGTCTTGCGGGGAGGGAACCAGCTCGGCAGGATACGCATCACTGCCAGGAACGCCGTGGCGTCGCCCGCGCCGATCAGCACGCGAGCCGCAAGCGCGACAGGGTAGGAGGACGTAAACCCGAGCAGGATCTGGCCCACCGCCATCACGAGTGCGCCGACGATCAGCATGAAGCGCGGACCCTGCCTATCGATGAGCACCCCGGTCGGGATCTGCGCCAACGAGTACACGCCAACCTGTACTGCGGTGAACACGGCGATGCGCGAGGCGTCGATACCAAAGCGGTCGATTGCCTCAACTCCCGCGACGCCGAAGGACGTGCGGCCCAAGATGGCGACTACGTACACCGCGACTGCGCCGAACCACACAAAAAGGGCGCGCCGGGTGACGCGCTGCTGTGGGTCGTTGGTCTGGGAGACAGGGGAGTTGGAATGGGGCATGCGGTACAAGGTACTCCCTCGGTTAGGCAATCCGGCATGCGGGTCCGGTGCGTCACGTAGACTGTGCAACCGTGGATTACATTTCAACGCGCGATACCGCAGGCACAACCTACAAGTTCACCGACATCCTGCTCACGGGCTTAAGCCCGGATGGCGGCTTGTTCCTTCCCGTGGAGTACCCGCAGCTGAGCCCCGAGCAGCTCGACAGCTGGCGCACGCTGCTCGCCGAGCGCGGGTACGCGGCACTCGCCGCCGAAGTGCTCAAGCTCTTTATCGACGACATCCCGCACGCCGACATCGAAGCGATCACCGCCCGCGCCTACCGCACCCCCGTATTTAACGACGCCGCCATCGTCCCCGTAACCAAACTCGAGGACGACCTGTGGCTGGCACACCTCTCCGAGGGGCCAACCGCGGCGTTTAAGGATATGGCGATGCAGCTGCTCGGCGAGCTCTTCGAGTACGAGCTTGGCCGCCGCGGCCGCCACCTGAACATCCTGGGCGCTACCAGCGGCGATACCGGTTCCTCTGCCGAGTACGCGATGCGCGGCCGCGATAACATCCGCGTGTTTATGCTCACCCCAGCTGGCAGGATGACGCCATTCCAGCAGGCCCAGATGTTTGGCCTGGACGATCCGAACATCTTCAACATTGCCCTCGATGGCGTCTTCGACGACTGCCAGGATGTGGTCAAGGCCGTCAACGGCGACGCCGACTTTAAGGCGAAGTACGCCATCGGCGCCGTCAACTCCATTAACTGGGCACGCCTGTTGGCCCAGACGGTCTACTACATCTCTACCTACCTGCGTGTGACCGAGAGCAACTCGCAGAAGGTGAGCTTCTCGGTGCCGACAGGCAACTTCGGCGACGTGTGCGCGGGCTACATCACCAAGCGGATGGGCCTGCCCGTTGACCGCCTGATCGTGGCTACCAACGAGAACGACGTCCTCGACGAGTTCTTCCGCACCGGCCAGTACCGCCCGCGCAGCGCGGCCGAGACTCAGGCAACGTCCTCGCCGTCCATGGATATCTCGAAGGCATCGAACTTCGAGCGCATGATGTTCGACGCCGTCGGGCGTGACGCCGCGCTGACCAGCGAACTCTTCGGCACCAAAGTGAACAGCGGAGGCTTTGACGCCAGCGACTTCGGAGACTTCGGCGGCGCAGACGTCCTCGACCGCATCCGCGACGCGTTCGGCTTCTGCTCCTCCTCGTCCACCCACGCTGACCGCGTGGCGACCATTCGCGAGGTCCACGAGCGCTCCGGCGTGCTGATTGATCCGCACACCGCCGACGGGGTCCACGCCGCCCGCGCCGTGAGTGGCGACGTCGATACCCCGGTCGTCGTGCTTGAGACCGCGCTGCCGGTGAAGTTCGCCGAGACCATCGTCGAGGCCACCGGGACCCAGCCGGAGGTGCCCGAGCGTTTCCGTGGCATCATGGACCAACCACGGCACGTCACCGAATTGCCGAATGACGCCGACGCCGTGAAAGCCTTTATCCAAGACTCCATCGAAGGGAAGTAGCACATGGCACAGGAACAGTTCGCAGGCCCGGAGTACTTCACCGAGTTCGACCCCGAGAAGTTCATCCGAGACATGAAGATTCAGAAGGAAGAAGCTGCCAAGGGCGACCCCGCCTTCGCTGACGATGAAGCGGGCGATGAGCAGTAGCGGCGACCTCGCCAAAAAATACCAGCCCGAAGACGGGCAACAGTGGACGTTCCCGGAGCCGGTCGCCCCAGTAGGGCAGTCGGCGCCTCGTCGCGGGCTAGGTGGTGCCGCGTGGTTTACCGTCATCGTCACCGCGCTGTGCTTGGTCGGGATGGTGGTGTGGCTGGGCCTGCACACCTCTGAAATAGACACGCGCACCGCCGAGGAGCGCCAAGCCCAGGAAGCCGTCCAGCGACCCGGGGAGCAACCGCCTGCCGCGGCAACGGGCAACCGGATCCTGGTGCCCGAGTTCGCACCGTGGGCGCCGGGCTCGCTGATCCAGTCCACGGACCACTACCCGGAGCCGGGGGAGCGCTTCACCGCGCAGTCCTGCACCGTCGCGTTCACGTTCTCGGGTGCCGACGGCCGCTCCTACGCCGTCACCGCCGGGCACTGCGGGCGTGAAGGCAACCTGGTGTGGCCGAAGGGGGCCTCGGACACGAACGACTACTCGCAGGAAGTCGGCAGGTTTATCTACTCCGGGCTTTACACCCCTGATGTAGAGGACCCAGAGGCGGAGCGCATCGACGTCGGCATTATCGAGATCTACGACACGGACCGCGCTGTGCCGCTCGTCGGCGACCCGATCCCAACTGGCATCGGCGCCGACATTGGGCCCGTTGACCGCGTTTGCAAGACCGGCGGAACCACCGGCTACACCTGCGGCCACTTCGAGGCCGCGAGCCGCGTTCAGATCGTGACCGCCCACGACGACGAAGAACAACGTGAGTCCCGCGGCGACATCGCAGGCGTCTGCGCCTCCTCCGGCGACTCGGGCGGCCCCGTCTTCGCAGACGTGAATGGGCGCGCCACCATCATCGGCGTGGTATCCGGGACGGAAGCCGACCGTTCAGGAGAGGAGTGCTGGGAAGGCATGGAGGACCCGATCATGATGTCCTACTCCAACGTTGATCAAATTCTGAGCGTCATCGAGCGCGTCGTGCCGGACGCCCAGTGGGTCGAACAGCAGTGGTGAGCTACTGCGTATCGGGCGTCGGGTTCGTCTGCAAGTCGTGCTTGCCCTTGTCATCAATCTCGAGCGTGGTCACTTCGCCAGCTCCGTAAGCCTGGTAAATCACCTCGACGAAGCCGTCGGGGAGGCCAACGTCTTCCCACATTGCGAAGAGGCTGTCGCGATCAGCCTCGTCGGCCACGTTCATCCACGTTACCTTGACTTTCTGTCCGAACGGGTAGTGCAGGAACCCAACGAAGTCGGCGTCGTAACTCAGCGCGAGGCGCATTTGCTGCGCAATCGACTCCGGGGCTGGAGCGTCGTGGCAGTAGTCCCACAAACTCACGTTGAGGTTGCTGCCCGTGCGCAGCTCGACGCCGGGGATGCAGTTCTGCTGCAGCAAACGCGACAGGTGGCCCGAGAACGAGTCCACTTCTTGCACCGCGGTATCCGTGATGTTGCCGCGCAGCGCTGCGCCGCGGTGTGCTTCGTGCACCTCCGCGTTCGCGATCAGGTACGGCCGGATGCTCGCTTCTATCGACGCGATGTCGGCCTGCGGTGCCTCGGGCTGAAACACTAGTTCGCGCTGCAGCCGAGTCTCCTGCGGAGCGTTGTGCTGGTAGGCGTACAACGCGACTGCCAGCGAGGCCAGCACCACCACGAGCGCTCCGTACACCGCCACAAACAGTGCAGTTGGCACCCGGCGAAGCAAAGCGCCAGACTGTGCGGAGTCATCAGTGGTGGTGTGCAACATGCCGTAAATAGTAGTCGAAGTACACTTGAACCCATGCCTATACCCGAGTTCATTGTGCAGACCCGAACAAAGATCGGAACCGACCCAATGTGGGTTCCCTCCGTATGCGCCGTCGTGCTGCGGGACTCCACCGCGGACACCCCGTGGGCAGTCCCCGAAGTGCTCCTCGTCCGCCGCGCGGACAACGAGAAGTGGACGCCCGTGACCGGCATCGCCGACCCAGGCGAGGACGCCCACGACGCCGCGGTGCGCGAGGTGCTCGAGGAGACCGGCATCAAGGCCACTCCGGCTGCGATCCTCGGCGTCGGCGCCATCGGCCCCGTCACCCACGACAATGGGGACATCGCAAGCTACATGTCGACGCAGCTCCGCCTCGAAGCCGTCGACCCCTCCCAGGAGCCCGTCGTCGGTGACGACGAATCCATCGACGTCGGCTGGTTCCCGCTGTCCCACATGCCGGTCACGGACGCGAAGTGGCGCCTTGTCATCGGCGACGCCGCCGCCCAGCGCAAGCGCCCCGAGGGCTTTCAGCCACGTATGGGCTTTAGCAAGCGCAACTAATGCGGTTCGGCGTCGACGTATCCGAGCACCAGGCAGGCTTTGACTTCACCGCCTGCCCACTCGACTTCGCCATCATCCGCACCACCGACGGCACCTACCAGGACCACGCGTTCCCCACCCTGTTTGTCGACGCCCGCTCCGCCCACCTCAACGTATCCACCTACCACTTCCTGCGCAGCCCTTCCGAGGGAACCAGCGTGGCCGAGCAGGTGGAGGCCAGCGTCGAGGTACTACAGCGCGCCCCCGGCGCCATGAATTGCCCGATGTGGCTCGACGTGGAAAGCCCCGCTGGGCTCACACTTTCCGACGTCCGCTCCGCCTACGACACCTTCCAGGGGTTTGGGGTGTGCGTTGCTGGCGTTTACACGAATGCCTGGTACTGGCGCCGGTACATGCGCCTGGCTCGACCCTCCCAGTTCGGCGCGCTCTGGCTCGCAGACTGGGGTTCCGACGAGCCAGCATTTCCAGGTGCCGACGCCTGGCCAGCCCCGCTCGGCATGGGCACCCCCGAGGTGTGGCAGTACACTTCCCGCGGCACCATCGGGGGATTCACGGTGGACCTCAACGCGTGGAGGGACGTCGCATGAACGCTGTGCGCGTGGTGATGGCAGCCGTGGTGTGCGTTGCGTGCGTTGTGGTCCCGTCTGTGGCACCGCCAGCTCAGGCGCAGTTACTGGGGAAAGGCGATAGCGAGCCTTTGCCCGAGGCCCCGCTCGAGGCGTACGAGCGCAACATCGCGGCCGCGCCGTCGCGCTGCACTGATTTCGAGATTGTGATTGCCGCCGGCACCGGCGACTCCAACCAGGGCGACGACCCGCTGCACGTGCGCGGACTGCGACCTGGCTCGACCCTGATCGCTGACGTCGAAGCGGCTGGCGAGAGCGTGTCTGCCTGGCAGGTGCCGTACACGGCCTCGGTTGGCGTGCTCGGCACGCTGGGGGAGACCAGGACGAACATGGCCCTGCCGTACGGGGCGTCGCTAGATACGGGCAAGCGTGCGGTGCGCACGCACCTCGCCACGCTCCACGACGCATGCCCGGACACGAAGGTGTTGTTCCTCGGGTTTTCGCAAGGGGCTGGCCTGCTCGGGGACCTCGTGGCGGAGTCCCCCGACCCGAGCCTTGTCGCGGCCTACCTTATCGCGGATCCGGGGCGCAGCCGCACCACCTACCACACGGCGGAAACAGTCACCGGCGCGCGTGGCGTCCGCGGCGAGAACGGCGAAATCCTCATCCCGCTCGACGGCGTACGCCTTGCTAGCGATGTCTCGGGTCTCACCGGGCCACGCCGCACCAGCTTCCACGACGCTGAGGCTGAGGTACTCACGTTTTGCCACAGCAACGACCTCGCCTGCGCCACGCAGCACGACGGGTTGGCGCAGCGCGTCGGCGTGCGCCTCGCCCAGCCCGCCGCGGCCCCGTTGCACAAGCTGGCCGGGCGTGGCTTCAAGGACTTCGGGCACAACCCCATCGCTACGATGCTTGCCTTGGCGTGGGAACTTGCTGCCGTGTCTCATGTAGTACAGGAATATGCGGGGGAGACACCGCCGTTTTCGGGAGAAGACATCACCGGGTTGGGCGTGCTGCTCCACGTGGCCGCGCAGGAACTGCTGCCGATGGCCGCCGGGCTAGGCGTTCCTCAGATCCCGATGCCACTGATTGACCTCATCCCGCACGTGATGAACATGATGCCCCACCACCTGTCCTACTTCGAGGGCGGCGACCACCCCGCGTGGACCATCGACGGCGAGTCAGTGGAGTCGTGGATTGCCCACGACATGGTCGCCCGGATGCAGGCGAGTTAACTGTTCTTGGTGGTGTACGTCTTACCGGGTACCGGCTGCGGCACCATCTGATCCAGGCTCGCCGGCCGCAGGCCTTTCGCACGCAGCCCGTCGATCACGCACTCCACGGCTTGGGCCGTCGTGGGGTGAATATCATGCATCAGAATGATTGACCCGGCCCGCGCCTGGTCAACCGCAGTCTTGCACATCCGCGCCGGGTCGCGGTGCTTCCAATCCAGCGTATCGACGTCCCACAACACCACCGCCTGGCCCTGCACCCGCGCCGCGTCAGACACGGTTGCGTTGAGCGCCCCATACGGCGGGCGGACAAACCGCGGGGAAGCACCAGTGGCATCTGCAATCGCGCGGGAGCTTTCCTCCACTTCACGACGCACCTCCGGCTGCGAAAGCTTCGTCAAGTCACGGTGCGTGGCAGTGTGGCTGGCTACCGTGTGACCGGCAGCCCGCATCCGCTTCACGACGCCCGCATTCGCGCGGACCTTCGGCGCCAACACGAAAAACGACGCCGTGGCGTGCTTGCGCGCCAGGATATCCAACACCTGATTCGTGGAGGCAGCCGGACCGTCGTCGAACGTGACGGCCACACAGTTGGAACAGTCCGCAGGTTGATCCTGGGCCGGAGCCGGCGCGCTAGGCGCAGGTGCAGGAGCAAGCTGCTGTGCCAACGGATGGTTGCGCGCCTGCGGCGGCAGCGCCCGGTAGATAGCCGTGCGGAGCTCCTCACCAGCCTGGGAGCTGGATTGAGAGAACGCCTGTGAGCTGCCCACGAGCGGGTTCGCGACCGCGTTCGGCGCAGTACACAGTACCGCCACCGCAACGAGCGTGGATACGACTTTGCGCATTGCTTACACCACCATCCAGAGTTAGTACGCGTGTCAGAGTACCCGGTTTGAAGGACTCGCGAAATTGTGACGCAGGTACTCGACAACGGGCACCACCTTGAACTCTTCCAATTGTTGGCCGTGCTCGCCACGGTAGACCACCCAGCGCTGCGTCGGGTCAATGTCCAACTGGCTGCCAACCGTGGCGAGGTTTCTCCCGTGGCGCGAGCGAAACGTTGCGGAGGATTTTATTTCAACAGCGCGTGGCTCGTGCGTCATGTCGAGGAGATCCACTTCAATCTTGCTGTCATCGCGATAGAAATACAGGTCAGGGGCTATCCCTTGGTGGTGGTAGCACTTGGCTGTTTCTGCCACGATGAGGTTCTCCATCACCGCGCCGAAAGCCGGGGAGTTCACGAGGTCTACTTTTGTGCGGATACCCAGGAGGTGGCAGAGCAGTCCAGTGTCGTAAAAGTACAACTTAGGGGTCTTCGTCAGCGTCTTGCGGGAATTGGTGTGAAAAGGACGCAGTGTGAACACGATGAAGCTGGATTCCAGGATGCTTACCCAGTTCTTCACGGTCGCAAACGCGACGCCGAGTTCGCGAGCCAGCCCGGTGTAGTTGATGAGGCTGCCGGCATTAAGGGCCATCAGTTTCATCATCATTTGAAAAGCGTCCGTGTTCTGAACATTGAGTAACTGTGTGACGTCTCGTTCGACGTATGTGCGGAGGTAGTTCTGGTAGTAGATCTCCGGCGGCATATCTACTTGATAAAGGCGCGGATACCCACCGTGAACCATGAAATCTTCAGCGCTCGTGTCGGGTCGTGCGGTGAGTGCCTCCCGAAAAGAGAGTGGAAGCAGGTGGGTGATGCCGACTCTTCCGGCTAGGCTTTGTGAGATCTTCTCCATTAAAAGGAAGTTCTGCGAACCAGAGAGCACGTATTGTCCAGGTGTGCCTCGTTCGTCCGAAATGACCTGCAGGGACGAGAATAGCTCGGGCGCATATTGAGCCTCGTCGATGATGAGGGCAGAGCCACGATCACGGATAAAACCCATGGGGTCCTCGATGGCGAACGCGCGTAGCGTTGGGTCTTCGAGATTGAGATAGGTGAAATCAGGGAACTGTTCACGAATCAACGTCGATTTTCCGCTTTGCCGTGGTCCGGTCACGCTCACGATCGGAAACCACGAAGCCAGTTGCTCAAGATGCTGTCCCAATTCCCTCGGAATGAACACTATTTCACCAAATCCCTAAAGTGCGACTTACCAAATCCCTAAAGTGCAATTTACCAAATCCCTAAAGTGCGACTTACCAAATCCCTAACGTGGCGCCTGTTGGTGCAGGTTGATCGGGGATAATTCGGTCGGCTTAGCCCAGTGAACGCGTGCGTATCACAACTCCTTGCTTGCGGGGGAAGAGCAGCTCTAAGCGTGTAATCGGGGCGTCGAGCTCCCCGCCCAAAAGCTCGGCGTACAGCCGGAGCTGGTTGAAATACTCGGACACAGTTTGGGCATCGGCGCTGACATCCGTTTTGTAGTCGGCAATGACCCAGCTATCTCCCTCGCGGTAGAGCAGGTCAACGACGCCGTCGATAATTGGGCCGCCACTACTGAGTCGGCCGAATACCGGCAGCTCCCTGTAATGCTGCGAGGAAAAGGCGTGCGTGACGGTTTCGCACTCCAGCAGCTGTTCCGCCATTGATGCGAGCGTCTCCCGGAACTGCGAGGGCGCACCGCAGTCCACACTGAGCGTGGCCGCGTAATCGGCTGCACCACCGGCAGCTGTGAGGTCATCGAGCGTCGCGCGCTCCATCATTGCGTGCAGCGCGGTGCCCACTGCCGCGCCGTGCTCAGCGCGGGCCTCCCCAGTAACCACCAATGCCGGGTCGAGTGAGGCAGTCTCCCGCGTGAGCCCAAGCTTCACGACGTCAGCGTCTCGAGCATGAGCCACCGCCGTGCTGGCGACACGGCGTGCACGAGCCGACTGCCACGCGCTCTCCGAGGCATGAAGATCCGGCAGTCCCTCGGCGTTCGGCTCTGTGGGCCGCGTGGCGGAGGTGGTGAAGTCATATTCGTATGCTGGGATGTCCTCCGCAGCAATCGCTTCCGGGATTGCGCCCTCCGCGATCGTGTTCTCGATGGCCGTATTGAACGCCTTCGACGCCACGCTGTTCGGGTTATCAGTTCGCTTACACACCACTAGGTGGTCACGCGCACGCGTCGTGGCGACGTAGAAGAGGCGGGCGCGCTCGGCGGCGTCGGCAAGCTTTTCGTGCTCCAGGATTTCCCTCGAACGCGGGGAGGTGAGCCGGAACTCGCTGTACTCCAACACATGGTCCGCAGGATGCGGGCGGCTGACCTGAGGGTTGTTGTTCCTACCGCCGTACATCCCGGCCAAGATCACCATCGGGAACTCCCGGCCCTTGGACGCGTGCAGCGTCAGAATGCGCACCCCGCCCGCAGTCGTACTCTCCGGATCGGTGATCTGATGACGCTCGTTGGCCAACGAATCAGTCCACGCGGTGTATTCGCGCAGGGTACCGTGAGTCGCCTCGGTAAAGGCGCGCGCATTGTGCTTCACGAACTCGAGGCGGCGCAGCGCCTCCAAGGGGAACGCGCTTCGCGCAGCGGCCAGCTCCACCATGTTCAGTTGGTCGCACGCCCAGGACACCAGGGCGCCGACGGACATCTCACGGGAAGCCTCATGCAGCTTCAAAATGAGGTTGAGCGCATCCGGAATACGCCCAGTCAGGTCGTGCAACCGAGGCCCGTAAATGTTCAAACTGCTGCCCGCAGCGGCCCATTGCGCAAGCTCAAGGTCGGAAATACCAAGCAGGCTTGTACGCAGCGCGGCGCCCACCGACAGCGATTCCGCCGGGTCAGCCGCCGCGTGCAGCACGACGTGGAGCTCCTCAATCTCGGGCGCCAGATACGTCAGCGCAGCGCCCTCCGGGACGTAGGGCACGTCATGCGCATCAAGAAACGCCATTAACGACGCCGCCTGACGGTGGGTACGCACCAAAATCGCAATATCGTGCGGCTCCAACCCGACCAGGGTCTCATACGAAGTGCCGTCGTCACGTACAACCTTGTCGCGGCGCTGCCAGTCCTCCGCAAGCGCCTGCTTGATAATACTCAGGATGAGGCGGCACTCAGCCTCCTCCTTGGACAGATTGTCCTCCTTGATGGCTTCGTAATGCGCGACAATCGTGCGACTATTGAAGTCTGCCAGCTCGGGGGCGTCATCAAGCCCAGGCCGTGCGTCCAGTGCAGTAAAGGCCACTTCTCGGGGCACAAGCTTCGGGTCTGGCTTCTTGCTGGTAGCCAAGGCGTTCGGGAAATAGCGTTCGAAGACCTGGTTGGACCAGTCCAGGACCTTCGAGGTGGAGCGGAAGTTCGTGGTCAGCTCGACGACCTCGCAGTCCTGCGCGTCACGGGCAGCAAGGTAGGTGTCCAGATCCGCGTGGCGGAACCGGTAGATCGACTGCTTCGGGTCACCCACCGTGAACAAGGCCCCGGGAGTGAGCTTCCCGGTAGCAGGGTCGGTGGCAATCGCGCGCACGATGCGCAACTGGGCAGGGTCGGTGTCCTGGAACTCGTCCACAAGCAGGTGTGTAAACCGTGTGTGCACGTCCTCCCGGACATGCGGGTGGTGCTTCAACAGCTGGTCTGCCAGGTACACAAGGTCACCAAATTGGAGCTCACCAGTGCGGTGGCGTCGACGTGCGTTATCCAGCACGATCAAGGCCAACGACGCGCGAAGCACCGCTTTGGGACGCGCCGCTTGCCTTTCCACGTTCTCATTCCAGGAGTCCCAGACACGCTCACACGCCGACTTGATTTCTTTGACAACCGCTCCGCCCCAGTTCGCCTTTCGGCCACCGTTGCCCTTGCGGAACTTGCCGACCTTCGTGAAATCACCCGCGGTGATCCGCAGCTGAAGATCCGTAATTTGTTCTCCCAAGGTCAACGCAAACGCGTCTTCAGGGTCTGAGCACTCGTTGAGAGTGCGCTTGAGCTCACCCACGATTCGCGTGGCTGCGTCCTCATCGAACACGAACGCCTCCGGCAGGGCAGCAGCGATCGTCGGCTCCAACTCACCCCAGTTATCGTCCATGTATTGGGCAAGCTGCAGCAGCGAAGACATCGAACCGTTCTCGCCCGCGAAATGCTCCAGGGCTTCGCGGAGGTCGGCGTCGAGAATCTTGCCCCCGCTCAGCTCAGCGATGGGGAAGACCCCCTCGAGTGCGCTCGAAAACGCTTCGCTTACTCGGCGTCGAAGCACGTCGGATTGACGCTCCGCGGCGAAGTTATCCTGCACCGTGATCTCTGGAGGGATGCCGGACTCGAGCGGGTAAAGACACAGCAGGCGCTGGCAAAAGCTGTGCAGCGTTTCAATGGCTGCGCTGGGCAGCTCAAGCAGAGCGCGATCCGCCACTGGGTTGCCCGCGTGCTTTGCCAGCTCACGGGCGAGACGCTCCGAAAGCTCCGCCGCAGCCTTCTTCGTAAACGTGATCGCCGCGATCTGGGTGACTGGAACTTCACGTTCCAAGATGAGCGTGAGCAGGCGCTGGACGAGTGAGTACGTTTTACCAGCCCCGGCACCGGCCTCCACGAACAAGGTGGAGTCAACATCCGTGCGGATCCGCTCACGGTTTTCAAAATCTGGCAACAGAGTCATGTTAGTTCTCACCTTCATTTTCGCGCGCAGGTGTCAGGCTTTGGTAGAGCTCAAAGAGATAATCGCTGATTGCGTCGGCTTGGCGGACGTAATTATTTGCACCCAAGCGCAGAATCTGGGTGCGGAGGAAGCGTTCAGTATCAATCGGCCGCGGGAAGAAGACTCCCTGGGCCATTAATTCCAGGGTGCTGCCCAACACGTGGACGAAATCGTCATAGCGTTCCTGGTCAAAAATGGCAAGGTAGTGCTCCTCATCGGGATTGTCGGCGAACACGAAGTGGAAATCCACGTCCACGCTCGGAGAAACCGTGACCACATCCTCGCCGATGCCCATTTTGTCCAACCACGCTGCGAGCGCACCGTTAGAAATCGCTTGCCACATGGCTAGGCCGTAGAAATCCGGCTGGACGGTAAACGAGGAGACGTTGTCCCAAGCGAGCACGTCCTTCTTCGCGATCCGGTTCCTGCCAGTTTTGTAATCCACCACGCGCAGACTTCTGGTCTCCGGGTGGAAATCGACGCGGTCAATGAACCCCTTCAGCGATACCTGGCCGAAGGAGGTGTCGAAAAATACCTCGATGTCTGAACCCCGACCGAATGCAAGCTCGACACCAACAGGCATCCAGCCTGCCTCAGCCTGCTGACGTTCTGCCTCAAACCAGGCACCCAGAGCCTTGGTCAAGCGCAGCTCGAAGGCGTGCCGCGAAAGCGCGCTCACCTCACTGAGCAGGGGCGCGCTCAGGTGCGCGGCGGCGATAGAATCCAGCACTTCGCGAGCCGCATCCCAGTCCAGCTCCGCATAACTGGCAGGTCGAGGAGACGCATCGAGCCACACACGGCGCGTCCATTCCTCCACGATGGAGTGGAAGATCGTGCCCTTATCACGAGAATCCAGGTCCTCGGCGGGATCCGCCTCAAGCTCGCGCATGCCAGCTACGTACTGAATGAAGAAAAGGTACGGGGACTCCACATACAGGTTCAATGCCGACGCAGAGAACTCGTGATCTGCAATCCAGTCGCTCAGACCCTCAACGAAGCCATTGAACTCATCGCTCGGGTTGCCCTCGCTGCGAGCCTTCACCACTGACATCGTCTGCTGCGTGGATACCGGCCATGCTCCGCGCAGGGCGTGGGTGAAGCTGGCGGTTCGCCTGCTTGCGGCCGGGAAGTCATTCGCCTCGCAGCCATCTATTGGGGTGTGGTCTGCTGGGATCCAATGGCTGGGCTCCCCGCCAAACTCGCCACCGCTGAGCTGATCGGCGTGGATACACCGCACCTCGTTCGCCGTACGCAGAGCAGCTTCGAGGATCTCATGCTGACGGCTGGTCTCGCGCTCTACGCTGGTACCGAGCTGTTCGAGTGACACACCAGCAGGCTCCGGCACACCGTGCGGCATAAATATCGACGACGCGTTGCATACCAACAGCACGTCCAGATCCCCACCGACCAGCCCAGACAGTGCACCGACGCGCAAACCAGCCGGAAACGCATCATCGGTACCAAGTGGAGTTGCAACCGCAGCTTCCCACAGCGCCTCCTGTGCTGCGAGCACACTGAAGTCGATTCCCAACTGATCAAACTGTGCCAAGTTCGAAAACAGGGACTCCGGCACCGGTCCCTGCACATGCTTCTTCGCCAGCTGGAGCGCCTGTGTCGCCCACTCGCCCCAAGATTCAGACGCGCGAAGCGCCACCAGGTCGTCGTGGAGCGCCACAACCCACGCAGCCTCCACCCGCGCCGGGACCTTTTCTCCATTGACCACGTGATCCACACTGAACTCCTGCCAGCGAGGCCAAGAACGCGGGCCGTTTCGGTGGCGACTGAGCGAATCGAACCCGAAGATTGCCGGGCGCTTACCCGCCGCATCCTGCCAGCCGATCCGTCCGCGCAGCAGAATCTCCGCAAGCTGCGCTCGCGGTATCGTGTCGACCTCGAGCGACACAAGCCCGACCACCGTGGCGACCTCCGGGGCGTCGAGTAGACACTCCGTTGCGCCACCCACCAGCGGGAGACCCTGCGCAGCATCAACTAACACCGGGTAGAACGCCTGATTCATCATCGCAACCCCGACGCGGTCCAGCGCCTCTTCCTGTGGGGCAGACGACTCGGCGATGCTTTCCCGGACCTTGCTGAGTACAGCGAGCGCCTGGACGTGTTCATCCGCAACTTCCATCGTGGTGACCTGGGCAGTGTCGTCCGGGCGCAATGGCTCCGGCAGCCGCTCGAGCAGACGATCCTCAGCAGGCGTCAGCCCAACAACATCCCACACAATGGTGCGCTCCGGGATGCAGGCCTGCTCCCAAGCCTCATATGGAAGCGTCCTGGCCGGCTCGCCTTTGGACGATGACTTGAACCTGTCCGCTATCCGCTCCGTGATCGAGGCGATCTCCTTCGGCAGTGTCCTGGTACCAGTGAGTCCCCATCGCTCCCGCGGGGCCTGCAGCAGCTGCCATACCGCCTTTCGTACTCCCGTTCGTGTAGCCGGTTCGCCAGCGAGCCCCCGCGCGCGGATCTCGGAATCCTCCGGGAGTTCCTGCAACGCATGCACCACCAAAGCGGCGACCTCAGCAGGGTCAACTAATCCCGGGAACTGGGACTCCACAAACAACTGCAACGACAGGACTTTCACGCCCACAGCCACGCCGGACTGCGACAACGCATCCATCACAGCATCACGTGCACCTGGCATGCACAACACTGTCACGGGGTTTGCGAGCGGATTGCCGTCCTGCGCTTGGCGAACGGCATGGATGAGCGGATTCATACGGGACATGGTTCGTACTCTATATGGCGGTCCCGACATTGTGATGCGCCTACCTACAGACTTTCAAAGACGAGAGTTGCTTGCATCCGATGATCTCCTCCGAGCAGTCCCTTGCTGCCTGATGGAGTAGTGGTGATGGTATGCAAGCGATAGCCCCTCGGTCTGCCGGAAGGCACGTTGCGAGTAAGCAAACTGTCACTCTTCAAACTCGGGCAGACGAAGAATATCTGCGACCACATGGGTGCGAAGGTACTCGCGCAGATAGGGGAGCGCTAAGTCTGCGGTGCCGCGGTCATAAGTGATTAAGTCGGCCTCGCTAAGACGGCGTCGATAGTTGTAAGCTTGCTGTTCGCTCACCTCGAGGCGGTTGGCGACGTCGCTGATTTTCGAGGCACCATCATCGAGCGACATTGCCGCAAGGAACCTACGATCCTCCGCAGAAAGATCGTTGAGCGCTGGTTCATGAACAAGTTGCCCGAGTTTCTTTCGTGCACGCGTAATGGCCTTTTCTGTAGCCTCCAATTGAATTGTGTCAGAGGAGTCAAAGCGCCAAGCGAAGTTGCCAATCAACTGGATCATGAACGGATAGCCTCCAGTAGCTTGTACAGCAGTCGCGAGGGCTCCCTCGTCCCACGAGCGTCCGGCCTGTTGGACGGGAACTGTGAGCCCCTCACGGACCTCTGTACCTCTGAGTCGGCCGAGATCCACGCGGTTTGCACGCCTTAAGAAAGTGATTGGATTGCGCCCTTCGTCACTGGCAAGCAGAGGTCTCACCGAACTTGGAATACCGGCCATTACCACGGCGATTTCCCTGTTTTCTCGAACGAGGTGTTGAATAGCCGTCGCGAACTCAACAATTTCATCATGATGTACGAAATGAAGCTCATCGACCGTAATTAAGACACCACTGGCAGAACGGTTAAACCTGTTGTGGTTCGCGAGCGTGTCAAGGACCTCCGTGAGTAGAGTACGGAGTGAACGTGGCCTTTGAGCAGGCCGTTCGAACTCATGCTTGAGGCGCAAAGCACTCGGACCAACTTGAAAAGAGGTTCGGGTCGGCGCATCGCTCTCGAGAAACTCTGTAAGCTGGTCTCTCAACTTATCGACGAACCCCTCAGTCGCCGTTTCGGAAAACGTTAGCCACCCAGCGTTTATTGCGGTGTCTTCTAACTCGTTGAGTAGGGCTGTTTTTCCAATACCTCGTGCGCCAACGAGGAGTGAGATGCGTTCGTGTGCACCTGGTCCTTCTTCAAGCCCGAGTCTGAAGTCATCGATTACTTCGTCGCGGCCGACTAGGAGTGGCGGGCTCGTCCCACGCGAAGCACGGAAAGGGTTTTGCGTGGTCGTCATAGTTACACATTAGCGCTCTTGTGTGGAGTTGTGTGGTTTGTGTGGAAATGTGTGGTTTGTGTGGAGTTATGTATAGCGGGGGATGTCGCTGGTTCTTGCGAGTGAGCTGTGCACCACAATCCGTCCGCGGACTTCGGCCACCTGGGGAAATACTCAAGTCTTTCTGGGGGAAATGGGGAATTTGGTGTCTGGGTCTGAAGCGTAGTGACAGGGGGCGCAAGTTTGAATTTCGACCTCCACGTTCCTGCAGGTCACAAAAGGGCTAGATGTTATGTGTTGTGTCTTTTGGCACTGGCGCGAAGCGGCCCGCACCAGATTCCTGGGTTTGGGAAGGGGACGTCGGCAAATGCCCAGGTCGCCGCTTTTGCGTGAGGGAATTTGGTGCAAAAGTCCGCTGCAAACGAGGAAGACAAAGAAAAACCCACGGCAACCGCGACGGAAACCGTGGGCAAGAGGCCAGGACGAACCTGGGCTCAGAATCTAGCAGTCAAAGTAGAGCTCAAACTCCAGCGGCGTCGGGCGCAGGCGCGCCGGGGTGATCTCGCTGTCGTACTTCAGCTTCACGTACGTGTCGATGAGATCCTCGGTGAACACGTCGCCTTCGGTAAGGAACTCGAAGTCGTCTTGCAGAGCCTGCAGTGATGCCTCGAGCGAGGTCGGTGCCTGCGGGATGTCCTTGGCTTCCTCCGGTGGCAGCTCGTAGAGGTCCTTGTCCACCGGAGCGTGCGGCTCGATGCGGTTCTTCACACCGTCGAGGCCTGCCATCATCATGGCAGCGAAGCCGAGGTACGGGTTGCCTGATGGGTCCGGTGCGCGGAACTCGATGCGCTTCGCCTTCGGGTTGGTGCCGGTGATCGGGATGCGGATCGCGGCGGAGCGGTTGCGCTGGGAGTACACGAGGTTGATGGGGGCCTCGAAACCTGGCACCAGGCGGTGGTAGGAGTTCAGCGTCGGGTTGGTAAACGCAAGGACAGCGCCGGCGTGCTCGAGGATGCCGCCGATGTACCAGCGGGCGATGTCGGAAAGTCCGCCGTAGCCGTTTTCGTCGTAGAACAGTGGCTTGCCGTCCTTCCAGAGGGACTGGTGGGCGTGCATGCCGGAGCCGTTGTCACCGGCCAGCGGCTTCGGCATGAAGGTAGCCGTCTTGCCGTACTGGGTGGCGGTGTTCTTGATGATGTACTTGAAGTCCTGGAGGTCGTCGGCTGCGTGCAGGAGGGTGTTGAAGCGGTAGTTGATCTCTTGCTGGCCGCCGTTGCCTACCTCGCGGTGGAAGCGTTCGATTTCGAAGCCGGATTCGCGCAGGTTCTTGACCATGGCGTCGCGCACGTCGACGGTCTTGTCGTGTGGTGGGACGGGGAAGTAGCCGCCCTTGACGCGGTTGTGGTAGCCAAGGTTCGGGCCGCCGACTGCATCGGTTTCCTTGCCGCGGTTCCACCAGCCTTCTTCGGCGTCGATCTCGTAGAACGCGCGGTGGCCTTCGACCTCGTATCGGATGGAGTCGAAGAGGTAGAACTCGGCCTCGGCGCCAAAGCTACAGGTATCGGCGATGCCGGTGGAAGCCAGGTACTGCTCCGCCTTGCGCGCAACGTTGCGCGGGTCGCGGGAGAACGCTTCGAGGGTGAATGGGTCGTTGACGAAGAACTTCACGTTCAGGGTCTTCGCTGCGCGGAACTGGTCCAGCTTTGCGGTGGCGAGATCCGGCATGAGCGTCATGTCGGACTCTTCGATGGTGGTAAAGCCACGAATCGATGAGCCGTCGAAGGCGAGGCCTTCTTCCATGACGGTTTCGTCAAACATGGAGGCAGGGATAGAGAAGTGGTGCTCGATGCCGGGGACGTCGGTAAACCGGACGTCGACAAACTCCACGTTCTCGTCCTGAATGAACTTCTTTACGTCTTCGATAGTTTCGAAAGACACGACCTTTTCTCCTTCGGACGGCGTTGGGAACTTCGCACAATTCTAGCGTGTAGCTCCCGCTCTGTAACAGCTTTTCGGGAAAAGAGGATAGGCTATGTCGCATGTCTGCACCCCAAGGAAAACGATGGCTCGACGGCCCGGAGCTTCCCGGCCAGTTCAAAGGCGATGATGCGATCCCTGACTACCCGGGGCAGTTCCTTGGGTTGCCGAAGGAGGGCGCGGGCGCGCAGGCGTCGGTGGCGCGACGCATGGGAGGCGTCGCGATCGACTGGGCAATTGCCTGGGCGGCTGCAGCGATCATTCATGCCAACACCACCGTTTTCGGTGGCACGTCGACGTTGACGTATCTGTTGTGGATCGTGTTGGGCATCATTTGCGGTTGGCTATTTGCACGCACGCCGGGCATGGCGATCCTCGGGATGGGGGTGGCCCGCGTCGACGCGGAAGAGCCCGTCGGGCTGTGGCGCGCGGCAGTGCGCACGCTGCTCACTGCGTTCATTCTGCCCGCAGCGCTTGTCGACGCCGACGGCCGCGGCATGCACGATCGTGCGACCAACACGACCGTGATTCGGAGCTAGGGCTCCTCCAACGGGCGGAATTCCACGGTGCGCTGGAACGCCCAGTTCTTGTCAGTGAGCAGACGGGCCACCGTCAGGCCTCCAGAGAGGAACAACACCGTGAGCACGACGGCGGTAGTCGAGTCGATTGCCGCGGAGATATTGCCGTTCGTGATCTGGTGCAGCGCCGCGTAAATGGTGGGGCCGGGGATCATGACCACGGCCGCGGGGATGGTCACCGTGGTGCGCGGCACCCGAAAGTGTTGGCCCAGCCAGGAACCAAGAATGCCGATCACAAGGGTCCCCAGCAGGCAGGCGAGGAAGTATTCCACGTGGGCGTCGACAAGCATGAGGCGCAACACATTGGCGACGGTGCCGAGCGTGGCTGCCAAAAGTGTCATCCTGCGTGAGGCATTAAACAAAATAGCGAACCCACCCACGGAGACGAAGCTGGCGAGCGCCGCAGCCCCGTAAAACGCAGGATCCGGGGTTGTGCTGACCGTACTGGGGGCGGGCGCATCGGTGACCATCGCGATGACCGCGACCGTCAGCATCATGGTGATGACCACTTCGAGTGCGAAGAAGAGCCTCGGCAGCCCCGAGGTGAAGTCGAAGCGGGAGAGATCCATCAAAGAAACGAACAGGGGAAAGCCCGGCACAAGGTACAAAATCGCGGGGACGAAGCCCGCGGAGAGCTCAAAGTCGGAGTGGGGAAGCGCCCACGCGAGCGCCAGGAACAGCAACGTTGACACCAGGGCCGCTGCCATCACGACGCCTAGTTGCAGGAGGTGTCGACGCCCCAATCGCAGACGGACGTACTGGCCCACACCAGCCGCAATAATCACCAGCAGCGCGGTGAAGAACGAGAAGTGGTTCAGTACAGCGAAGCCACCGCACGCAAGGCCAGCCGCGCAGCTGGAGGTCAGCGGACCCCAACGTGGAGTAGGGATCGCCTCAATCTCGTCAATGGCAGCGTTGATTTCTTCCGCGGTGGTGTAGCGGTGCATCTCGTGCTTGGTGAGGTTCTCGAGCGCCTCGATGCGCGACGCGTTCACCCCGGGCAGCGGAAGATCAGCCACGAGCGTGCGGAAATTATCACCGCGGTGGACAGTGCACGTGATCGTGTCGAAGCCGACGACCACGTCGGCGTCGTCGAAGTGCATCGCGCGGGCACAACGCTTCACGGCGCGGGTGACCCGGTAGCCGGGAGCGCCCGCGGACAACAAAAGAGCGCCGAGGCGCAGCGCGGTGCTGGCCTCGACGCCCATGTCGAAGGAAGACATACTTACTTGCCTTGACGCTGCTGCATTCGGCGCATACGGCGGTTCATACCCGCCATGTTCTGGGCCTGCTTCGGCAGCGGGCCGCCAGGCAGACCAGGCATCTGGCCAGGCTGCGTACGAGCGTCCATGGCCTCGAGCTTCGCGCTCATGGAGTAGACGTCATCCTTGCGGTAGTGGCGTGGCAGCTTCATCAAGTGCTTCTGCAGGTCACGTACTGCAACCTGGCCTTCGCCTTCGCCCACGTACACCTCGTGGATCGGCACGCCTGCCAGTAGGCGGTCCACGCGGCGGGACTCCTTCTTCATCAGGGTGCGTAGGCGGTTCTCGTTGCCCTCACCGACCAGGATGACGCCTGGCAGGCCAATCACGCGGTGCACGGTATCCATATGGGTGTTGGCCTGCACACCGGTCTTGGTGATCCACACCATGCCGATGGTGTTGCGCAGGTTCTCCAACGTCCAACCGGCAACGCCCGGGGTGTCACCGACCTCGTCGTACATCGAGCGCTCCAAGCGGCGGGTGAACATCCACATCGCCAGCACGGTACCGAACGCCAAGCCGAGCGCCAGCATGTACCACTGGCCGCCCCAAATGAGGCCGATCAAGAAGAAAAGCAGACCCATGCCAAGCAGGCAGGCCAGCATAATCGGGATGAGCTTCTTATCCCGCTTGCGCTGAATCTGAAACGCCTGCCAAATCTGGCTACGTGTCTGCTTTCCCTTTGCGCGCTTCGCGGCGCGCTCCTGCTTCTTCGCAGCCTTCAGGGCTGCCTTATCCTTCGACTGAGCCATGCCGTCAACTCTATGTCACGAACATGGCCGGACCAAAGTGGCCAAAGCGGGTTAGGAACGTGTTGCTACCGGGTGATCCTTCGAAGCACCGTACTTCTCCAGGAGCGTCGAGGCTTCCTGGGCAGTATCGCCCTTCGAGGTTTCCGCCAGGTGGCGCAGGTTTTCCGGCAACTCCAGGCCGCGGTGCTCCATCGCCTCGACGTAGAGCTTGCCCGCGCGGTATGAGGAGCGCACCAGTGGACCCGACATGACGGCGCCGAAGCCCATCTCGTAGGCCGCGTCGCGGTACTCGATGAACTCTTCGGGCTTTACCCAACGGTCGATCGGGTGGTACATCGGGCCGGGGCGCAGGTACTGGGTGATCGTGATGATGTCAGTGCCGGCGTCAACAAGGTCTTGCAGCGCCTGCATGACCTCTTCCTGGGTCTCACCCATGCCCAGGATCAGGTTGGACTTGGTGATCAAACCGAAGTCGCGCGCCTGGCGGATGACGTCCAGAGAGCGGTCGTAGCGGAACGCCGGGCGGATGCGCTTAAAGATGCGCGGGACCGTCTCCACGTTGTGCGCGAAGACCTCCGGACGAGCTTCAAAGACCTCCTGGAGCAGATCCGGCTTGCCGGAAAAGTCCGGGGTGAGATTTTCGACGCCAGTATGCGGGTTGAGCTCGTGAATCTTGCGCACAACCTCCGCATACAGCCACGCGCCCTCATCCTCGAGGTCGTCGCGGGTCACACCGGTGATGGTGGAGTAGTTCAGGTTCATCTCGCGAACTGACTCCGCCACACGCTGCGGCTCGTTGACGTCGAGCGGCTCGGGCTTCGCCGAGTTGATCTGGCAGAAGTCACAGCGACGAGAGCAGTTCGCGCCACCGATCAGGAATGTCGCCTCGCGCGACTCCCAGCACTCGTGAATGTTGGGGCAGCCGGCCTCCTGGCACACGGTGTGAAGGGACGCGCCCTTCACCTTCTTTTTCATGTCCTCGTACTCAGGGCCGGTCTTGACCGCGTTGCGGATCCAACGCGGTTTCGACTCGATAGGGGTCTGAGCGTTGCGTTTTTCTACGCGAAGTAGTTTGCGTCCTTCTGGTGCAATAGTCACGCCGTCCACCGTAACGGACAGCCCCTCCAAAGTCGAGGTTTAATGGGAGGCTCGCCTTACATCTCGACGTTTGAGCCCCTTCGTCGGATCCGGTGCCGAACCAAAGCTGTGGTCGGCCACCACGAGCTCGCCTGCAAGGGCGCGCTTGAGGGCGTCGAGCAGCGGAGCGGTCATCTCCTCAGGTGTGACGTCGCGGCCAAGCTCCAGGCTCATCGTGGTCACGTCGGCGTCGTCGATGCCGCACGCAACGATGTGGCCGTAGTGCTCCAAGGTGTTGTCGCAGTTCAGCGCGAGCCCATGCATGGTCACTCCGCGGGTGATGCGGATACCCAGCGCCGCGATCTTCCTATCGCGGTGCGACGCCGAGCTATCCGCCGCGTCGACGGTTTTTGGCACCCAGACGCCGGAGCGGCCGTCGATACGCCCGGCGGCATGTACCCCCGCCTTGCGCACCGTCTCGATGATGGCCTCCTCCAGGCGGCGCACGTAGTCCACGACGTCTACCGGCTGGGCAAGCTTGATGATGGGGTAAAGGACAAGCTGGCCCTCGCCGTGCCACGTGATGCGTCCTCCGCGATCAACGTCCACGACCGGGACCGGGTACGACGGATCCGGCAAGTCCTCCGGCTGGGTTCGCTTGCCCGCGGTGAACACCGAGGGGTGCTGCAGCACCAGCACCGTGTCCGGGATCTCGTCTGCCGCTCGCTGCTTGGCTAAGTCCGCCTGGAGGTGCCAGGCCTCCTCATAATCAACGAGCCCCAGCTCGCGCACATCAATAGGCGCGGCTGAGGCCCGAATGGACTTGTCGGCAGGGAAGAACGGATCGCGTGGAGCTGTCATGCCTGCCAACGATAGTCGCTAGTTTTCGACACCGTTAGCGGCAGCGTACTCATCTGCCGTCATCAGCGGGCCGACCTCCTCGACCTCAACCTCGAAGAGCCAGCCGGCGCCGAACGGGTCCTCGTTAATGGCCTCGTAGGCGCCGTCGATGTCTTCGTTGACCGCGGTGACCGTGCCAGTGACCGGTGCGTACAGGTCGGAGACCGACTTCGTCGACTCGACCTCGCCACAGGTTTCACCCGCCGTGACCTGGTCGCCGACCTGTGGCAGCTCAGCGAACACGACCTCGCCGAGGCGATCCGCCGCAACGTTCGTGATGCCTACGCGCACCTTGGTGCCAGCAGCGTCCTCAGGGCGAGCGTTGATCCACTCGTGATCCTCCGAGTAGTAAAAATCAGGGTTCAAAGACATGATTACTTGTCCTTTCGGGAATAGAACGGTGTGTCCACAATAGTAAACGGATAGCGGCGGCCGCGGATATCAATCTCAACATCCGTGCCAACCTCGGCGTGCGCTGGGTCGATGTGTGCGAGCGCCACCGGACGCTGCAGCGTGGGCGAAGGCTGCCCGGAGGTGACCACGCCGATGCGCGTATCGCCCAGGTAAATCTCGGCACCCTCGCGAGCAGCGCGACGCTGCTCCGACGACAGCCCGGCAATAACCACCGACGGCTCGCGGCTGACAAGCGCGTCCTTGCCCACGAAGTCCGCCTCTTTCTTCGCAAACGCGCGGCCCATCCCGGCCTCGACCGGAGTGATCTCGCGGGAAAGCTCGTGGCCGTACAACGGCATCGACGCCTCGAGCCGCAGGGAGTCGCGCGCAGCCAGGCCGCACGGCGTCGCGTTCGGTGCGAGCGCGTCCCAGATCGCGCGGGCGTCCTCGCGGTCGCAGTAGAGCTCGAAGCCGTCCTCGCCGGTGTAGCCGGTGCGAGCGACCAGCACGTCGCAGTCACCGAAGCGCATCGGTGCCGCCGAGTAGTATGCCAAGGCACCGGCGTCGCCGTCGAGGTGCGAAGCGATCGTCGATAAGGAATCAGGGCCCTGCACCGCAACAAGCGCGACGTCCGCGCTACGGTTCGTCAGCTCTACATCGAAGCTTGCTGCGCGCTCCTGAAATGCCTCCCACACCGCGGGCGTGTTGCCAGCGTTCGGCACGACCAGGAAGTGATCGTCTGCGAGGCGGTAGGAGATCAAATCGTCGATGATGCCGCCATCTTCGGCCACAATCATCGAGTACTTCGCCTTGCCAACACGCAACGTAGACAGCGTGGAAATCAACGTGTAGTCCAAAAACTCCGCAGCCTGGGGGCCGCGTACATCAATCTCGCCCATGTGGGAGAGATCAAAGATGCCGACGCGCTCGCGCACCGCACGGTGCTCCGCAAGCTCGTTGTCGTACTTCAGTGGCATGTTCCAGCCACCGAAGTCCGTAAAGGAAGCACCAAGCTCCTCATGCGCTGCAAACAAAGGGGTCTCAGCCATCACAATCACTCCTTACTTTTCCGCACTCGCTGAACTTTCAGAAATATCAAACGCCTCCGGCGGCGGGCAGGAGCACACCAGGTTGCGGTCGCCGTACGCCTCATCAATGCGGCGCACAGGCGGGAAGTACTTCTCGCGCACCAAGCGCTCTACCGGGTAGGCGGCCTGCTCGCGGGAGAACTCGTAGTCCCACGCGGTGCTAGCGACGCTGTGCGCGGTAAACGGCGCATGGTGCAGGACGGAGGCCTCGTAGGACACCTTGCCGTCGATGATCTCTTGGATCTCCGCGCGGATGGAACGCATCGCCTCGATGAAGCGATCCAGCTCGTCCAGATCCTCGGACTCGGTCGGCTCCACCATCAGTGTGCCCGCCACCGGGAACGCCAGGGTAGGGGCGTGGAAGCCGTAGTCCACCAGGCGCTTCGCCACATCCGCCGCGGTCACGCCCGAGCGGTCCGTCAGCTCGCGCAGGTCAAGGATGCACTCGTGGCCCACCAGCCCATGCTCGCCGGTGTAGAGCACCGGGAAGGAATCGTGCAGCTCGTGAGCCACGTAGTTCGCCGCCAGCACCGCATGCGCAGTTGCGGACGCCAACCCCTCCGCACCGCTCATCGCGATGTAGGACCACGCGATCTGCAGCACGCCCGCCGAGCCGAACTTCGCCGCGGCAACCGGCACGCCCTCGCCAACTGGGGCAGGGTCGGCCGCATGCGTTGGGTCGACGTTCGGGTCCGTCGGCAGGAACGGAATCAGGTGCTCCGCCACACCAATCGGGCCAACGCCCGGGCCGCCACCGCCGTGCGGAATCGTAAACGTCTTATGCAGGTTCAGGTGCGATACGTCGCCACCAAAGTCACCCGGGCGCGCAAGCCCAGTCAGCGCGTTCATGTTCGCGCCATCGATGTAGACCTGACCGCCCACCGCGTGCACCTTCTCCGCGACGGCCTGCACCGTGTCCTCATACACACCGTGCGTGGACGGGTAGGTGACCATAATCGCTGCGACGTGCTCGCCGTGCTGCTCAAGCTTCGCATCCAAATCAGCCAGGTCGATCGAGCCATCCTCCGCAGTCTTTACGACGACCACCCGAAGGTTCGCCAGCGTCGCCGACGCAGCGTTCGTACCGTGCGCCGACGCCGGGATCAAGCAGATGTCACGGCCATGGTCACCACGGGAAACGTGGTAGCGGCGAATCGCCAACAGGCCAGCCAGCTCGCCCGTCGCACCCGAGTTTGGCTGCATAGATACCTCGGCGTATCCGGTGATTTCGACAAGCCAGGCGCGGAGCTCGTCGATAAGCTCCCTCCAACCAGCCGTGAAGCGATCCGGTGTGTACGGGTGCACGTTCGCGAATGCTGGCCACGTGATGGTCTCTAGGCCCGCGGTCGGGTTCAGCTTCATCGTGCAGGAACCCAGCGGGATCATCGTGCGATCCAGCGCGAGGTCCTTGTCGCCGAGCTTGCGGATGTAGCGCATCATCTGCGTCTCAGAATGCACCGAGTTGAAATTGGGGTGCGTCATGAACTCCGTTGTGCGGCGCAGCGCCTCGGGCAGCGCGGACGGCGCCTCGTGAGCAACCGTGTCGACACCGAAGCCAGCGAGCAGCGCCGCGAGGTCGTCCTCCGACGTGTCCTCACCGACGGAGACACCCACCGTGGTCGCGTCAATCGGGCGCACCAGGTAACCGGCATCCGCCAAGCGCTCGCACACTGCCTCGGAGCTGTCCACGACGACGGCCACCGTGTCGAAGAACGCGTCGTGCTTGACCTCGATACCCGCGTCACGCAGGGACTTGGCGAAGCGCGCCGCCCAGTCATGCACCTGAGCAGCGATAGCCTCAAGACCGCGTGGGCCGTGGTACACGGCGTACATCGACGCTGTCACCGCGAGCAACGCCTGCGCGGTACAGATGTTGGAGGTCGCGCGCTCGCGACGAATATGCTGCTCACGGGTCTGCAGGGCCAGGCGGTAGGCAGGAGTGCCCTCCGCGTCCTTCGACACACCCACCAGGCGGCCCGGCAGCTGGCGCTTCATCTTCTCCTTGACCGCCATGTACGCGGCGTGCGGGCCACCGTAGAACAGCGGAACGCCGAAGCGCTGCGTGGACCCGATCGCGATATCCGCGCCAAGCTCACCAGGGGACTCCAGCAGCGTCAGCGCAAGAATATCCGCATCCACCGCGACCAAGCCCCCGCGCTCGTGCACCGCCTCGACCACCACGCGAGGATCAACCACGTCGCCCTCGGTGCCGGGGTAGGCCACGATGGCACCCACGAGGCCCTCTCCCACGACCCCCTCACGCAGGTCAACGACCTCCACCTCGAGGTCAAGCGTGCGAGCACGCTCCGATGCGACCCGCAACACCTGCGGGTGCAGGCGCGCATCCAGCAGCACCGTCCGACCCTTGCGCACTGCGCGAGCCATCAAGCCGACAGCCTCCGCAGCCGCCGAAGCCTCATCCAGCAGGGAAGCGTTCGCAATGTCCAGGCCGGTCAGGTCCTGCACCATAGTTTGGAAGTTCAGCAGTGCCTCAAGACGACCCTGCGAAATCTCAGGCTGATACGGTGTATACGCCGTGTACCACCCAGCATCCTCGACCACACCGCGCCGAATTACCGGCGGCGTCAACGTCGACGAGTACCCCTGGCCGTAGAACGCCTTGAGCACCTCATTTTTCGACGCCAACTCCCGCAACCGATCCTGCGCCTGGTATTCCGTGAGCGGGGCGGGAAGGTTGAGTGGCCCTTGAAGTAGCAGATCGGCGGGGATCGCGGCAGTGGTCAGCGCCTCGAGTGAGTCGTAGCCGACTTTCGCGAGCATCGCCTCCGTTTCCTGCGTGTCCGGACCGATATGGCGGGTGATGTAATCCAAGATCTACTCCTTTGGTAGTTCTGAACCTGATGTCGTGAATAGTCTACGGGGCAAAACTGGCCTGGGTCGGCCAGTCAGCTGAAAATATGCAGAGGTGAAAACAGCGGTGGCCCCAACACCGTATTGGCATTGGGGCCACCGCTAAGATTCCTCATCTTGACCTGTTTTAGAGGTCTAGGTCGTCTTCAAAGTCGCCGGTTTCGATGCGGTCCTTGATCGTGGTGACGAAGCGGCCTGCATCTGCGCCGTCGATCAGCTGGTGATCGTAGGTGAATGGCAGGTAGCACATCTGGCGGATCGCGATGGAGTCGCTACCTTCCTCTGTAACGATGACCGGGCGCTTCTCAATCGCCGCGGTACCCAGGATGCCTGCCTGTGGCGGGGTGAGCACCGGCGTATCCAGCAGTGCACCTTCGGAACCGATGTTGGTCACCGTGAACGTTGCACCAGACAGGTCGTCCGGGCGCAGCTTCTTGTTGCGTGCGCGGGTCGCCAGGTCGTTGATAGCTTGCGCGATCTGCGCCAGGTTCAGGTCCTGTGCACGCTTGATCACCGGCACGAGCAGGCCCTGTGGCGTATCCACTGCGACACCAATATTGACGTCCTCGTGGTAGGTGATCTCCTTCTTCTCCGCATCGTAGGACGCGTTGACGTTCGGGTGGGAGACCAGGGCCTCGGCCGTCGCCTTGATGAAGAACGCGAGGTAGGTGATGTTGGCGTCGTGCTTCTTGATGAACTCCGGCTTCACGCGCTTGCGCAGCTCTGCGATGCGGGTGACATCGACTTCCTGAACGTGCGTGAGCTGAGCCGTGGTCTGCAGCGACTCGACCATCTTCGCAGCGGTGATCTCGCGGATGCGATTGACCTTCTGGGTGGTGCCGATCAGTGACTGCTTCTCCGGATCCACGGACTTGGTGGACCAGTTGGAGCGAGCGCCCTTCTTTTCCTCGGTCTTTGGTGCTGATGCCTCGGACTTCTCGGCCGAGCCGCCCTTCGCCGCTGCGATGACATCCTGCTTGCGAATGCGACCACCAACACCGGTGCCCTCAACCGTGGACAGGTCAACGCCGTGCTTTTCCGCAAGCTTGCGCACGAGCGGGGTGACGTACGGGAGGGAACCGTCGGACTTGTTGACCTTCGTCGAAGCCTGCTGTGCCGGCTTGTCCTCCTTCGGCTTCTCCTCCTTAGGCTCTTCAGCCTTCGGGGCTTCCTTCTTTTCTTCCTTGGGTTCGTCCTTTGGCTCTTCGGCCTTTGGAGCTTCCTTTTCAGCTGGCTTGGCGTCAGCGTCGCCGATGCGGGCGATGACTTCGCCGACCTCGACGGTGTCGTCTTCCTCAGCGAGGATCTCTACGAGGGTGCCTGCGACAGGGGAAGGAATCTCGGTATCGACCTTGTCGGTGGAGACCTCGAGCAGTGGCTCGTCGACCTCGACGGTGTCGCCGACTTCCTTCAGCCAGGTGGTGATGGTGCCTTCGGTGACGGATTCGCCGAGCTCAGGCATGGAGACGTCGGTGGCGTCGCCGGAGGAAGGCTTGTCAGCCTTCTCTTCCTCCGGAGCTTCCTTCTTTTCTTCCTTGGGTTCGTCCTTTGGCTCTTCGGCCTTTGGAGCTTCCTTTTCAGCTGGCTTGGCGTCAGCGTCGCCGATGCGGGCGATGACTTCGCCGACCTCGACGGTGTCGTCTTCCTCAGCGAGGATCTCTACGAGGGTGCCTGCGACAGGGGAAGGAATCTCGGTATCGACCTTGTCGGTGGAGACCTCGAGCAGTGGCTCGTCGACCTCGACGGTGTCGCCGACTTCCTTCAGCCAGGTGGTGATGGTGCCTTCGGTGACGGATTCGCCGAGCTCAGGCATGGAGACGTCGGTGGCGTCGCCGGAGGAAGGCTTGTCAGCCTTCTCTTCCTCCGGAGCTTCCTTTGGCTCCTCTTCTTCCTGAGGCTCCTCGTCCTTTGCCGAGTCCGATGCCGGAGCTTCGCCTTCTTCGCCGATAATCACAATCACGTCACCAACATCAACGGTGTCGTCTTCCTCGGCCTTAATCTCGAGGATTACACCGGCGACAGGGGAAGGAATCTCCGTGTCGACCTTATCGGTGGAAACCTCCAGCAATGGTTCGTCGACCTCTACCTTGTCGCCGACTTCCTTCAGCCAGGTGGTGATAGTGCCTTCCGTGACGGATTCGCCCAGCTCAGGCATCTCGACAGAGTGCGCCATAATTTAGTCTCCTCGCAGATACATTTTCGTAGAAGCTATACAGGTCAATAGCGTACCTGTCACCGAAGACTTTCGTGCCTTTCGGGGGCAACTATTTTGTTGAAGGCCACCAAACGCAGAATTGGGGCGTCGAGAAATATCCGTATGATGAGAGAAGTGTTTAACCTGTTCGGCAAGCGGAAGAAGCAGACCACCTTCAAACCCCCACGCGCGCCCGGCGAAACCATCCGGCCGGAAGACGCTGCCTACCTCCAGGAATGGGTTGCGAAGCGTGCCTTCGTTGAGGGGTTTGTTGAGCCGGAAACGATGGTCAACGAGATGTCCGTCGTGCTTGTCGATGAAGAGGGCAACTACACCCGCCGGCGCATCGGAGGTCCCAAAGGTATCGACGCCGTCGCTACGCTGCTGAATATATCTCTTTATGACGTCGAAGAGACCGGGTACCCAGACCGGATGCGTCGCAAAATGGAGCAAGAACGCATCCTGCGAAAGCGAGCGGAACAGAAAGAACGCCGCGCCAAGTTTGAGCGCGGCGAACATCCCTTTTCCTAAAGGCGAGAACTAGTTGGCCTCGGCGATGCTGCGAAGCGTTGCAACGATCGTGCGCAGCGGGGCGCCGGTCGCGCGCTTCGGCGTGTAGCCGCGTGGCGAGCCACCGTTCCACGCCGGGCCGGCGACGTCGATGTGCACCCACTCGGTGTCCTCGCCGACGAAGCGAGACAGGTACAGGCCAGCGAACAGCATGCCGCCGGTACGGGCATTGTGGACGTTGCGGATATCGGCGACGGGGGACTTCAGCTCTTCTTCCTGTTCCTCCAGCAGTGGCATCGCCCAGGCCTGCTCGCCAACCTCGCGGCCCAGCGCAGCGACGCGGTCGCGGAACTCATCAGAGCCCATGACGCCGGCAGTGCGGTTGCCGAGGGCGACGAGCTGAGCGCCGGTCAGCGTGGACGTCTCAATCATGAAGTCAGGGTTATCTTCAGCCGCGCGTGCAATCGCGTCTGCCAGCACGAGGCGGCCTTCAGCATCGGTGTTGAGTACCTCGCTGGTGATGCCGCCGTAGTGGCGAATCACGTCGCCTGGGCGGGTAGCGGTACCGGATGGCATGTTCTCCGCGAGTGGCAGCCAGGCGTCGACCGCAACATCCAGGTTGAGGCGGGCAGCTGCAACAATTGCGCCGAACTGAGCAGCAGAGCCGCCCATGTCGGAAATCATGTCCTCCATCTTTGCACCCGGCTTGAGGGAGATGCCGCCGGTATCGAAGGTGATGCCCTTGCCAACCAACGCGACAGAGGACTTCGACGCGGAAGGCGTCCACTTCAGGTGCACTAAGCGAGGTGCGCGGGCGGAGCCTTTGCCGACCGCGAGGATGCCGCCGAAGCCCTGCTCCTCAAGCTGCTTTTCGTCGAACACATCGACCTCGAGTCCAACCTGCTTGCCGACGTTCTCGGTGAGCTCCGCATACACGGCAGGGTAGAGGTGGTTCGACGGCGTGTTCACGAGATCGCGCGCCAGCATGACCGACTCGGCGAGAATCACTGCCTGGTCGAATGCTTCCTTTTCGTCGTCCTTGCCTACAACGGTGACGTCGGTAAGCCCGTGCTCGCCGTCGCAGCCGCACTGGCACGGGGCCTTGAAGCCTTTGTACTTGTACGCGCCGAGCAGCAGGCCCTCCACGACGGGGGCGACGCCGAACTCAGTCGAGATCACCGCAGACTCCGTGCCATACAGTGTGCGAGCCAGGGAACCGACAGCGCGACGGACAGTCTCGTCATCAATCTCATCGGCGTTGCCCAGGCCAAAGGCGATGACCAACTTCCCATCAACGACCACGCGGGTGATCTCGCCGGCGGTGCCCTTCGCGCCGACTGTCTCCAGCGCCTCGAGTGCACCCTTCGGTGCCAGTGAGGTCACTGGGACTTCAACCTTCGAGTCATCCGAGGTCACGGGTAGCAAGAGGGCAGCGGTGTCGCTCGGAGCGGACGTCGAAAAGTTGAGGGAGACGGAGTCGCCCCGGACCGGGAGCAGCGATTCAGGAACCGAAAAAGTCATGAGTACATGCGCCTTTCTTAAGATTATTGAACATCGCCAAGGGTACCTGGAATAAGGGACGCGTGGCGCGGGGCAAGCTATTTGTGCGTGGAAGAAAATATGGAATTCCGGTTCCAAAGAGTGGAATCGGGGAGTAGGGTGGTCTGCATGACTCAAGGCACACCATTTGAAATTATCCCGAATCCGAACAAGGCAACTGACGAAGAGCGCAATGCAGTGCTCGCAAACCCAGCCTTCGGGCAAGAGTTTACTGACCACATGGTCTCCATCGACTGGGACGAGGCCAACGGTTGGCATAACGCGCAGGTCCGCCCGTACGGGCCGATCTCGCTGGACCCGGCGACCAACGTCTTCCACTACGGGCAGGCGATCTTCGAAGGCCTGAAGGCATACCGTCACCACGACGGCTCGATCACGACGTTCCGCCCCGAGCAGAATGCGACGCGTTTTGCCCATTCCGCGCATCGCCTGGCAATGCCTGAGTTGCCGGAGGATCTGTTCATCGAGTCGCTGCAGCAGCTGGTGACGATTGATAAGGACTGGGTCCCCGAAGCTGGTGGGGAAGCGGCGCTGTACCTGCGTCCATTTATGATTGGCGCCGAGAAGACGCTCGGGGTGAAGCCCTCGAGCACCTACACCTATTACCTCATTGCATCCCCAGCTGGCGCCTACTTCTCCGGCGGCGTCAAGCCCGTCAGCGTGTGGATCTCCGAGGAATACGTCCGCGCGGCGCCCGGCGGCACCGGTGACGCCAAGTTCGCTGGCAACTACGCGGGTTCCCTGCTCGCGCAGGCCGAGGCAGAAGAAAAGGGCTGCGACCAGGTTGTCTGGCTCGACGCCATTGAGCGCAAGTACATCGAAGAGATGGGCGGCATGAACCTCATGTTCGTCGAGGGCAGCGGGAAGGACGCGAAGTTGATCACCCCAGCACTGTCCGGTTCCCTCCTGGCGGGCATCACCCGCAAATCGCTGCTGCAGGTTGCGGAAGACTTCGGCTACAGCACCGAGGAGCGCAAGATCACGGTGGAGCAGTGGCACAAGGGCGCTGAAAACGGCACCATCAGTGAGACGCTTGCATGCGGTACCGCAGCGGTGATCACTCCGGTCGGGCGCGTGCTGAGCCGCCACGGTGAGTTCACCGTAAACAACAATGAGGCCGGCACCATCACCATGCAGCTGCGCGAGCACCTGCGCGGTATCCAGGACGGCTCGGTCGAAGACGTCCACGGCTGGAACCACACGCTCGTCCCAGCCGAGAACTAGAGGGATCTCAGGCCGGGGCGCCCTCTGGGGCCTCCGGCCCGAGCACTGTAGTAACGAGCTCAGAAGCCAGGTTGATTTGCGGCAGCGCTGCGAGCGCGCCCACTCCCTGGTTGAGCGACAAGTCCAGTGCCAGCACCGGAATGATATCGAGGGCCTGGAGCGCCAGCATCTGGGCGGGTTCCGGACTGAGCTGGCCCGCCATGATCCACTGCTTCGTGCCGGGTGCGAGGCGCTCGGCGGCGTAGGCGGCGACGGTGGCGTAGAGGCCGTCGAAAAGTACGGGGGTTCGACGAACCGCGGCCTGCGCGAACATACCGACAAGGAACGCGAAATCTGGCCCCGAAAGCTCGGCAAGGACGCGGGGGACGTCGTCACTAAAGGTGCGCACCCGGAACATGGCGTCCCGAATTGCCGCAACTTTCACCTTCCAGACGTTGTCGTCGATGCCCGAGCCGCGTCCGATGACCTTGACCGGCTCGGTGCGCGACAGCGCGCCATAGACGGCGGCGGCGACCGTCGAATTGCCGACGCCAATGTCTCCAGGAATGAACAGGTCAACTCCACTGTCTACGCCCTGGTCAACGACGCGAGCACCGTGCGCGACTGCCTGCTCGAACGCCTCGGGCGTCATGGCGGCTTGCCGGTCTATCGCGCCTGTCGGCAGCGTTAAGTAGTCATTAATCTGAATAATCGACGCGCCCGCGGCTTCCGCAGCAACGCGAGCGACGCCGCCACCTGCCGCAATCTGCTTTACAGTGGTCCAGGCGGCGTCGTGTGGTTGCGCGGAAATACCGCGTGCTGCGACACCGTGGTTACCGGCGACAAGCACGCACTGCGGCTGACGGAACGCAACCGGGCACGTACGGTTTTGCACCGAGGCAGTCCACTCCGCAATCGTTCCCACGCGACCGAGACCGCGCCCCTCCGGGCTGCGCTGTAGTTCGCGGGCAAGCTCGCGGCGCAGGGTTTCGCTTGGATGCTCAATCGGGTCGAATGCAACAGCCATGAAACGTCCTTTGTCCGTTTAGTTCACGGTCTCGCCGATGCGCACCTGTGGCTTCGGCGAGCGCCACTTCCGCGGCTGCGACGCGCGCGAAAACGCGTACATACCAAGACCGAAACCGGTATCTGCAGTGCCCGGGAACTTCGCGCGCACAGCGTTGTTCGCACGCTTGCCGATCAGGAATGCCTCACCAAGAATCAGCACGATAAACACCATCGGCAAAATGGCGATGGCTCCGGCAATCTCGGGGTACCAAGAACCGATGAAGAGGATGAGGAACAGCAGGATCGCCAGAGGCATCGCGTAGTTGTTCATGAAGCGGCGAGAATCCACCCAGTCGCGGACGAAGCGGCGGGTTTCGCCACGGTCGCGGTCCATGAGGTAGCGCTCGTCGCCGGCGTCCATCTTGGCTTGGACCTCACGGTTGTGCTTCTTCGCCTCTTCGCGCTGCTGCTTCTTATAGGCTTTCCACTCCTCCTTCGACATCGACTTCTTTAACTCTTTGTTCTTCTGGTACTGCTGAGCAGGAGTCGTCGCGTTGGGGTCGCGCACTACGCCGCGCTTGATCTCCTGATCGATGCGCTTCGGCGTCGGCCGCCCCTTTGGAGGGGTGTAGCCCTTCGGGTACTTTTTCGCGGGTTCCGCGTCGGTTTCGGGAGTCTCCGCTCGATTCGCTGCGGCAGCAGCGGCGGCTGGAGCCTCATCAGATTTCTGCCAAGGAAGTTTCACGCTATACAGGCTACAAGGCCGTCCCCGAAAGTGGGGAATAAGCGCCCGCTCCCATACGCTGTAGACGATGACGGTGTGATGCGAGTACGCTAGTGCCACACTCCGAAGCACGCATCTTGCGTGAAGATATTCGCTAAGCAAGGAGAAAGAATGACTGCACCTACCTCTGCCACGGGCGTGACCCTTACTGAAGCAGCGGCTGCAAAGGCGAAGGCTCTGCTCGACCAGGAAGGCCGCGACGACCTTTCGCTTCGCATTGCTGTTCAGCCAGGTGGCTGCGCTGGCCTGCGCTACCAGCTGTACTTTGACGACCGCGAGCTCGACGGCGACAAGGCTGACGTTGTCGGGGGTGTGCGCCTCGTCGTGGACAAGATGAGCGTGCCGTACCTCACCGGTGCAACGATCGATTTCGCTGACACCATCGAGCAGCAGGGCTTCACCATCGATAACCCGAACGCTGGCTCGGCCTGCGCGTGCGGCGATAGCTTCAACTAAGCAGTAGCTTTTCGACGCCAACACCCCGCGCCCACCTCATGATTGAGGGGAGCGCGGGGTGTTTCGTCTGCGCGGACTATTTACAGCCGTACTCGGTGTCGAGCCACTGCTTGGCCTCCTCGAACGGCACATCGGTTTCGACGTCGGGCTGCACCGGATCTTCGGCGAACTCCTCGCCAGTGCGTGCCTTGTCCTTCGCGATAGTCAGCATCAGCAGGCTGCCGTCCGGGAAGTCGTACACCATGTTTGCCGACGCGTAGCCCGCAGTAGGGGACCCGAAACTGCGGGAGTGCTCGAGCCCCCGGAACGACAGCATCGTGGCCTCGCCCGACGAAGCAGTGTCGCCATCGACTAAGACCGCCACCGGCGCATCCCACTTCCCGCCAGAAGTCGTGATCGGGGTGCCGCCGCCGGTCACCGAGTTCCCCTCAACCGTGACCTGGGTAGTGTTCGTCCGAGAGACGAATTCGAGCACCGCGCCATCCGGCAACAGTGAGGAGAGGCCTGAGACCATTGGACCCATGTCGCCTCCGTCGTTGCCACGCAGATCAACGACAGCCCCGCATGCCCCGGCATCACGCGCGGAAGCCAGACCTGTTGCGAGCGTGTCTGCGTAGCCCTGCACATCATCGTGCCGATCGACGCCAGGCACGGTTGCCACCGCAACGCGGCCCTCGACGCTGACTGAGGCTTCCGACTTCTCTTCCATAGTCCAGCCGAGGTTAGGGTTACCAGGTTCAATCAGACGGGAGTGCTTCCCGCCAGCAGCTTTGACTGCGTCCTCGAGGGCGGGGTAGACGTCGAAAAGCGTATCTGCTTGCTTGGCGGCCTCCTTTGCGCGGGCCTTCGCCTCCTCGAACTCCTTTGAGTCTGCGTAGATGCCCTGCTCGGCGAGCGCGAGCACCGTCGCGCTATACCGCTTCGGCGTCTGTGTCCCCGCGAAACGAGCGGTGCCCGTCAGCATCGCGGTGAGCGTCGGACCGTAGACGAACGCCACGGCGCCAACTGCGAGGAGCAGCGCACTGAGCATCGCGACGATGGTAGTCAGTACCCGTTTCTTGGTCCACATGAGCAGGTCCTCCTTAAAGCTGAACCGGGTATTCCTTGTGCTCGATGCCCGGATCAATGCGATGCTCGACAAAAATGCCGTGCCAGATCATAAACGCAAGCACCGTCCAAAGGCGACGCGAATGATCGGAAACACCGTCACGGTGCTCCTTGAGCATCTCCAGCACCTGGTCCTTGGCGAAGATATGGTCGGTCTGCGAATCACGGATCGTGTCCTGCGCCCAACCAAAGAGCTCATCGCCGGCCAGCCAGTGGCGCATCGGAACAGGGAATCCCAGCTTCTTGCGGTGGAGAACATGCGGCGGAACGATCTGCTCCATCGCCTTACGCAACGCGTACTTGGTGGTGCCGTGCGCGATCTTCTGGTCGTACGGAATCGTCTGTGCGACCTCAAAGACCTCCTTATCCAGGAACGGCACGCGCAACTCCAGCGAGTTCGCCATGTTCATCTTGTCCGCCTTGACCAAGATATCGCCGCGCATCCAGGTAAACAGGTCCAAGTTTTGCATCCGGGCAACTGGATCCATCTCTGTCGATGTGGCGTAAATCGGCGCGGTGACCTCGCGGTGGTCCCACTCATGCTTCGCCCAAGGCAGCACACGCTGTAGTTGCTCGAAGTTAAAGGAACGAGCGTTACCGTAGTAACGGTCCTCCATTGGGGTCGTACCGCGTTCGAGTAAGCTCTTGCCCTTCATGCCTTCCGGCAGCACACGGCTTAGCCTGTTCAGTCCCCGTAGAAGAGGCGTCGGCAACTTCTCGAACGGCGCGAGCGACAGCGGTTCCTTATAGATGGTGTACCCACCGAACAGCTCGTCGGCACCCTCACCCGAGAGCACCACCTTGACGTGCTTGCGGGCCTCCTGTGCGACGAAGAACAGCGGGACAAGCGAAGGGTCCGCAACCGGATCATCGAGGTACCACATGATCTTCGGCACCGCGTCCGCGTACTCTTCAGGCGAGACAATCTTCACGATGTGCTCAACGCCAATCGCCTCAGCGGACTCCGCAGCCACGTCTACCTCGGAGTAGCCCTCGCGCTCGAAGCCGGTGGTAAACGTCAACAAGTTTGGATTGTGCCTCTTCGCCAGGGCAGCAATCGCTGTCGAATCAATGCCGCCCGAGAGGAAGGAGCCGACGGTGACGTCCGCTCGCATATGCTTCTCGACGGAGTCTTCGAGCGCCTGAGCGATCCTGTCGTAAAGCTTCTGTTCTTGACCTTGTGGGACTTGCTGTGGTTTGAAGTGTGGTTTGAAGTAGCGCTCCGATGTGACTTCACCGCCAGGCGTCAGTGACACCGTGCAACCAGACTCCACGCGTCGAATGCTCTCGTGCAACGTTTCTGGTTCGGGAACATACTGCAGGTCAACGTAGTGCTCGATAGCTCGCCGATCTAACTCGAGACCAATCTCCAGCTCTGGAGCCATTTCTAGGATGGACTTCTTCTCGGAGGCGAACACGGTACCGACCGGGGTAGTGGCGTAAAACAAGGGCTTAATGCCGAATTGATCACGTGCCGCGAACATACGCTGTGTCTCGGTATCCCAAATGACAAACGCGAACATGCCACGCAGGTGTTCGACAACCTTCTCTCCCCAGTGGTGGAAGCCAACAACGATTGGCTCACCGTCCCCCGAGGTATTGAAATCGTAGCCTGCCTCCTGCAGTTCCTCGCGAAGCTCGATGTAGTTATAAATCTCGCCGTTGAACGTCAGCGCGTAGCGCTCCGGATTCTCCTTCGGGCCCCAGCGTAGGGGTTGGTGAGAATGCTCGAGATCGATAATGGCAAGGCGGTTGAAACCAAAAACGGCGTGGTCGTCGTTCCAGGTGCCGGCGGCATCAGGGCCACGGTGATACATGCAGGGCAACGCACGTTCCGCGGCTTCCACGAAGCTTGCGGCATTGCTGTTTGTGGTGAGTAGAGCCAACAGGCCACACATAGACTTGAAAACCTCTCCTATAGATAAGGTGTACGCAGCCGTGCGGAGTGCTGGGCCACGAAGCATTTCTTCCAATCAACAATAGGGTTTTCTGTAGGAGATGCGCGAACCAACGAAACCAGCGCCAAAATGCGGAAATTCTTCATCCTTTATTCGGTCCCCAAAAGGGGGCCAACTTATGGTTGAGCAATTTGAGTGAAAAATAAAGCTCTTACCAGGACGTTTGTACCGTTTTATGCAAAACCCGTTGAGTGCACGGCTTTTGCATACACGGTAAAAGACGTCAGCTGACTACGAATGCTTACCTCGACTCAAAATCTAAAGAATTCAGAGGCGCTGCGCCTTATCCACTATTCTGACGGAGTAACAATGCTTGGGCGCACCTGTTTGTGCGTCCTGCCGTAAACAGCGAGTGTGGACAGGAAGGCAGACACACGTGGAAAAGGTAAAGGACCGCAACTTCGCGAAGAAAATCGCAGTTGCCGGATCGCTCCTGCTGGGCGGTCTCGCGCTGACGGGCTGTGAGGTTGCACCGCCAGAGGCGCTCTCGAAGGTGCTGGATATGGGTTGGCCAGATCCTGTTACCCCTGAGGGTGAGCAGATGTACAACTTCTGGGTATGGACCTGGGTTGCAGCATGGATTATCGGCATCATCATGTGGGGCTTGTTCCTCACTGCGATCTTCAAGTGGAACGCGAAGAGCCAGGAGAAGCGCGGCAAGTCTGAGTTCCCGAAGCAGCTCCAGTACAACGTGCCGCTGGAACTTGTGCTGACGATCATTCCGATCGTCATTGTTATGGTGCTCTTCTTCTTCACCGTCCAGGCGCAGACGAAGACTACAGCCCTCGGCAAGGACCCGAAGGTGACGGTTGACGTAACCGCATACCAGTGGAACTGGAAGTTTGGCTACGCAAACGTTGACGGCGAGTTCACCTCTAACGGTCAGGCATATGACGGTGTTGACACCGAGCGTCAGGCCAAGGCCGAGGCAACGAAGTACGACGACGAGAATATTAAGAACCCGAACCCGATCCACGGCACTTCTACCGGTGACCTCTCGTACCTCAATTTCAATGAGATTGAGACTCTCGGTACTACCGAAGAGGTTCCGGTGCTCGTCCTGCCAACCGATCGTGCGATTGAGTTCCGTCTCGCATCCGGTGACGTGAACCACGCATTCTGGGTTCCTGAATTCCTCTTCAAGCGTGATACCTACGCTCACCCAGAGGTGAACCAGCAGCAGCGTGCATTCCAGATTGAGAAGATCGATAAGACTGGCGCATTCGTTGGTCGCTGTGCCGAGATGTGCGGTACTTACCACTCGATGATGAACTTCGAGGTTCGTGCCGTGACCCCAGAAAAGTTTGCTCAATACATTCAGTTCCGTATTGACAACCCTGAGGCGCCAAACTCCGATGCGCTCGCATCTATCGGCGAAGCGCCGTACGCCACCTCCACACGTCCGTTCGTGTCTGACCGCCACGGCACCCGCGACGGCAACAACACCAACGACCCTAACGCGACGGTATAGAAAGAGAAGGCAGAGAAATGGCAACTGGTTCAAAAGTTTTCTACGCAATCGGTACCTTCCTGGCGCTGATGGCAGTCTTCTACATGATCAGCACAGCGTGGATTGGTGAAGATGCTTACCTCTACGGGCTCGAATGGGTCGGTGGCGTTGGCTTGGTTCTCGCTACTGCACTCTGCTTCATGCTCGCTGTCTACCTCGACATCACCGAGCGTCGCATGGACGTTGTTCCGGAAGACTGGGAAGAGGCAGAGGTTGAAGATGGCGCAGGCGTGCTCGGCTTCTTCTCGCCAAGCTCCATCTGGCCGTTCGCAATGTCTGGTGCGGTTATGTTCCTCGGACTCGGAATTGCATTCTGGCAGCTGTGGCTCGTCGTGTTTGGCGCAGTATTCCTCGTGTGGACCACTACGCAGCTGAATCTGCAGTACGGTATCCCGCGCGAGAAGCACTAAAGATTCGCTGACCTCCCCGCCTTCGGGAGGTGTCGGCGAAAACTGATCCCCTTCAGCTAAGGCTGAGGGGGATTTTTGCTTGCTATTTTCATCCTTTCGGTTGAACTCATTCGTAACACTTGGGGGTCATACGAAAGTAGGTCTGCAGCCGGAAACGGCAGCGGTGTAATGTGAGTCCCATCACTATTGGGAACTTTTGAAACACCGCAAAGAATCGATGAAAAAGAATCCTGGATTGCCTAAAAATCAGCCGAAAGTGAGCTGAATGAAGTCGAGAAAGTTGTGACCTGCATTGATGTAGTCGGATGAGTGGCTAGAAAAGTTCCCGGTATTGCAGAGAGTTATTTCCTTCGAGCGCTATTAGGCCAGAAAAGGCAGGTTAGCGCGAAATCTGCCGGAAAGTTTGTGGGTGAAAGGAGATGACTTTGACCCGAAAACAGGGGATAATCACATGCGTGACGACCGCAATTTCTAACCAAGGTATGGCGACACCGCAGAATCGTGTCCCGGCGCTGAACCGACCAAACATGGTCAGCGTTGGCACGATCGCGTTCCTCGCCCAAGAGTTGATGTTCTTTGCCGGTTTGTTCGCGATGTATTTCACCTCGCGTGCAAACGGTATGACCGCAGGCGACTGGGATAACCAGACGGCACACCTGAACGTGATGTTCGGCTTGATCATCACGATCGTGCTTGTGTCTTCTTCCGTGACTTCTCAGTTCGGCGTATTTGCAGCAGAAAGGGGTGACGTTTTTGGGCTCCGCAAATGGTTCACGGTAACTATCGCGCTTGGCGTTGTCTTCCTCGGACTCGTGGCTTTCGAGTGGGGAGAAATGATCATGCACGGCGCGACCATTCAGGCGAGTGTCTTCGGGTCAGTGTTCTTCATCATCACTGGCTTCCACATGGCGCACGTGACCGCCGGCATTATTGCCTTCGTGGTTGTGCTGCTCCGCGTATCTAAGTCGAAGTTCACTCCGGCACAAGCTACTGCAGCAATGGTGACCTCTTACTACTGGCACTTTGTTGACGTAATTTGGGTCGGCGTCTTCATTACTCTGTATATCGTTCAATAGGTATCTGATACGTAGAGTCGCCGTCGAAATGACGGAAGGCCATTTATCTGTATTAGACACTGACGCTCAAAGGGAACAAGATGGAAAAATCACCTAAGAAAAAGCGCAGTCGGCGCAAGGCGCAGCGCACCTTTGCTGGTGCAGCAGCCTTGACGCTCGGCCTCACGGGTGCGGGTTTCCTCGCATCGGCGCTTGCCCCGAACGCGCAGGTCGCTACTGCGCAAAAAGATGACCAGGCAATGATTCAAGAAGGCAAGGACATTTACGACGTCGCTTGCATCACTTGCCATGGTGCGAACCTCCAGGGTGTTGAAGGCCGCGGCCCGTCCCTGATCGGCACCGGCGAAGGTGCTGTGTACTTCCAGGTCAACTCCGGACGTATGCCGATGATGTCGAATGACGCTCAGGCTGAACGCAAGCGTCCTCGTTACACCGAGTCCCAAGCACTGGCACTGGCTGCCTATGTTGCTGCCAACGGTGGGGGACCGGAGCTGGTGTACAACCCAGACGGTTCACTCGCGAAGGAAGAGCTTCGCGGTAAGAACTACGATGGCCAGATTCAGGCTGGCGACGTCGCACGTGGCGGCGAGCTCTTCCGCTTGAACTGCGCGTCTTGCCACAACTTCACCGGCCGCGGTGGCGCACTGTCTTCTGGTAAGTATGCGCCGGAGTTGGACCCTGCGAATGAGCAGGAGATCTACCAGGCGATGCTGACTGGCCCGCAGAACATGCCAAAGTTCTCGGATCGCCAGCTCAGCGCCGACGAGAAGCGCGACATCATTGCGTTTATTAAGTCCTCGAAGGAAACCCCAAGCCCTGGCGGTTACGCCCTTGGTGGCCTTGGCCCAGTTTCTGAAGGTATGGCTATGTGGATGATCGGCGTAACGCTCGTTGCTGCCGCAGCTATCTGGATTGGATCGCGCTCATGAGTGAAGTAAACAAGAACTACACATCCCAAGATTTGGACCGCATGAATAATGCGGAGCTCGCTGCTCTGGGCACGGAACTCGACGACGTCACCGTTGCGTACCGCAAGGAGCGGTTCCCAGTTGATGGCGACCCACGCGAGAAGTCTTCCGAGCTCGGAATCAACATTTGGTTGATTATTTCGGTGCTCTGCGGAATCGCGTTCCTCGGTGTCTACCTCTTCTGGCCATGGGAGCCACGCTTCCACGGCGATGAAGGACTTTGGGTTTACACGCTTTACACGCCACTGCTCGGCCTTACTTCTGGTGTCGGTTTTGCCGCCCTGGGTATCGCGATTGTCCAGTACGTGAAGAAGTTCATCCCTGAGGAGATCTCCGTACAGCGTCGTCACGACGGCCGTTCTTCCGAATTGGACCGTCGCACGACGACCGCTCTGCTGAATGATGCCTGGGAGACTTCCACCCTTGGTCGTCGCAAGGCAATGAAGGGTCTGCTTGGCACCGCTGGTGTTCTCGCCGGCCTCATGGTCGTTGCACCCCTCGGTGGCATGATCAAAAACCCGTGGAAGAAGCGCCACGACCTTAACTACTTAGGTGATGGCACGCTTTGGACTCACGGATGGACCATGCAGGAGAAGGGCGTCAAGGTTTACCTCGGTCGCGACACTGGCGCGATCGCCGAGCTGCACGAAGGTGTAGCTGGCTCGCACTACTCCACGGCAGGTGTTTCCCGCCTGGTGCGTATGCGTCCAGAAGACCTCGCTGCTGCTTCCATGGAGACGGTATTCCCGCTCTACCCGGAGGATGTCAACGATGGTGACATTTACGACCCAGAGCGCGACGTATACGAACACCACATGCACTCGCTGCATGGCCCTCGTAACGCAGTTATGCTGATCCGCCTTCGCTCTGAGGACGCACGCCGCGTCGTTGAGCGTGAAGGTCAGGAAGATTTCCACTACGGGGATTACTACGCATACTCCAAGATTTGTACGCACATTGGTTGCCCGACCTCGCTTTACGAAGCGCAGACGAACCGCATCCTTTGTCCGTGCCACCAGTCGCAGTTCGACGCACTGCAGTACGGCAAACCGATCTTCGGACCGGCTGCCCGTGCTCTGCCTCAGCTTCCTGTGACTGTTGACGAAGACGGTTACCTCATCGCCAACGGAAACTTCATCGAGCCCGTCGGCCCGGCATTCTGGGAGCGTAAATCCTAATGAGTACTAAACTTGCACAAGCCGCGGACAACGTTGATTCGCGGTACACGGTAGCCGGTTTCCTCCGGCCACAGTTGAATAAGGTCTTCCCGAGCCACTGGTCTTTCATGCTCGGTGAGATGGCGCTGTACAGCTTCATTATCTTGCTGCTGACAGGTATTTACCTCGCGCTGTTCTTTGACCCTTCCATTACGAAGGTGATCTACGACGGCGGGTACCTACCGCTCAACGGCGTGGAAATGTCACGCGCGTACGCCACGGCTCTGAATATTTCATTCGAGGTCCGCGGTGGCCTGTTCGTTCGTCAGATGCACCACTGGGCTGCGCTGATGTTCATGATGGCGATGTTCGCCCACATGATGCGTATCTTCTTCACCGGTGCGTTCCGCCGCCCACGTGAGGCTAACTGGGTCATCGGCGTTACCCTGATTCTCATCGGCATGGCCGAAGGCTTCATGGGTTACTCTCTGCCAGACGACCTGCTCTCTGGTGTTGGCCTCCGTATTATGTCTGCCATTATTGTTGGTATCCCGATCATCGGTACCTGGATGCACTGGGCAATCTTCGGCGGCGACTTCCCGTCTGACCTTATGCTGGACCGCTTCTACATCCTGCACGTTCTGATCCTCCCGGGCGTGATCCTGGCTCTGATCGCGGCGCACCTGCTGCTCGTCTGGTTCCAGAAGCATACCCAGTTCCCAGGCCCCGGCCGTACGGAGAACAACGTTGTTGGCATCCGCATTATGCCGGTCTTCGCAGTCAAGGCGATCGGCTTCATGATGGTTGTCTTCGGTGTCCTCGCTGCTATGGCTGGTCTGACCACCATCAACGGCATTTGGAACATCGGCCCATACAACCCGTCGCAGGTCTCCGCCGGTTCGCAGCCTGACGTTTACATGCTGTGGACTGACGGCGCAGCTCGTGTCATGCCAGCGTGGGAGCTCTACCTCGGCCCATACACCATTCCGGGTGCCTTCTGGGTTGCCCTCATGTGTGGCGTCATGGTCGTCCTGCTGATCAGCTACCCGTTCATCGAAGCGAAGGTGACCGGTGACACGGCGCACCACAACCTGCTGCAGCGCCCTCGTGACGTTCCAGTGCGTACCGGCCTCGGTGTGATGGCACTCGTGTTCTTCCTGTTGCTGACGATTTCCGGTGGCAACGACCACGTTGCTCACTTCTTCCAGATCTCGCTGAACGCGATGACCTGGTTCGGTCGCATCGGTCTCATTGTCTTGCCGCCGTTCGCATACTGGCTGACCTACCGTATCTGTGTTGGTCTGCAGCGTTCCGACCGTGAGGTTCTGGAGCACGGTATCGAAACGGGCATCATCAAGAAGCTGCCTAACGGTGCGTTTGTGGAGATCCACCAGCCGCTTGGCCCAGTCGACGAGCATGGACACCCAGTGCCGCTCGATTACGCTGGTGCTCCGGTTCCGAAGCGCCTCAACCAGCTCGGCTTCGCTGACTCCGAGACCATCGGTAAGTTCAAACCTGCTGAGCTTGGCGTTTCCGAGCGCGTCCGGGACGCGCAGCGCGAGAACCACCATGAGGAGATCGAGACGTTGCGCAAGCTCGAGGAAACCAAACACCTCGATGACCGCAATGCTTCTGAATAGGCTCTAACACACTAGCGGTCGCTCAAGGCGCCCTGGTTGGTTGTACGAGAGTACAGCTGGCCAGGGCGTTTTTGTATGTCTGGTCAGTTCACTTTTGGAACCCAGCACCTTTATCTCACTCGTGCTATGACACAAGCCCACTTCAGGCTTCGTTCTGTTACGGCACTTGGTATAAATGCGGAGCAATGGCTCACCGCTTCACGTCTGAAGGCGGAGGAATTTGAAGCCATTTCGAAGCGTTATGGAAGCGTTACACAATATTAGTGAGTAATGTCACATAAGAGTGATTTAGTGCATTCTTACCAAATCGGCTCTCTGTGTACAGGTGAGGAAGGTTCGCAAAAGCGCAGGTAGAAGGTCGTTCGTCAGGTTCGGTACATTGTGGCGCTCTGCTTGTAGTTCTCAGGAAAATTCGCGCGAAATGGGGGAGAGGAAAAATAACGGAACGATAACGGCCGTGTCGTTGGACAAAGATGTTTCCGTTTCGTAACCTAATCGAGACATTGCAGCAACAGCCGTTGAAAGCAAACAGTAAGTACATATAGCGCCTAATTCCCTGAGCCTTAGTGGCTTCAGGAAGCCGGGGACCCAAGCAGGATTTTCTCTCTGGGGTGAATGCGAACGAGAGCGGAGTTTTCCGTGGAAGTCGTAAGGCTGGTTCTCTAGCCCAACCCGTCAGCTAACTCGGTCGGCAAAAGAGAAGATATGGAGTTTTACAATTATGGCTAAGCACCGTCGTCAGGCACACAGCACTGCACGTAACGTCGCGGTAGTGACCGCAGCAGCTGCAGGTGCCTCGCTGCTCTCGCCAATCTCTGCAGAGGCGGCTGAGGTTCGCGTCCCGAACTCGCCGGTAGCTGTTCAGGTTCCAGGTATTGAGAACGTGCCGGGCATCGCTGCGATTCCTGGCATCGAGGCTTGGATCCCATCCCTGGCAGGTCAGAAGTCCAATGCTGATGTCCCAACGGCAATTGCACAGGTTCGTGCGGTTCCTGGCGTCAACAACGTACCTTCGTTTGGTGCATGGCTGGCAAACGTCGAGGCTCAGTTCAAGGCGCCAGTCGCGAAGGCATACTCCGCAAACGTTGCTGCGCCGGCAGTTGCTCCAGCGCCGCAGGTCTCCGCAGGTCAGCGCCTGGTCGATATTGCACGTACAAAGATTGGTGCTGCATACGTATACGGCGCTGCAGGCCCGAACGTGTTCGACTGCTCCGGTTTCACCTCCTGGGTATATGCGCAGGCTGGTAAGTCCATCCCTCGTACCTCGCAGGCGCAGGCGGCTGCGGGTACTCCGGTTCCGCTTGATCAGCTTCAGCCTGGTGACATCGTGGCTTACTACGGTGGCGCTTCCCACGTTGGTATCTACACCGGTAACGGCACTATCATTGATGCACTGAACACCAACGCTCCGGTCGCTGAGCGTCCACTGCACATGATGCCAGTGCACTCCGCTGTGCGCTTCTGAGCTCGGTATTTATCGGCCGATCCAAACGATTGTGGTGGGGGTCGGCAGAAGAATTACAAGATTGTAACTTTAAGCCCCTCTCGCTATATTGGTGATAGTTTTTCTTGCCAGCGAAGGGGCTTTAAGTGGCTAAACACTCTTTACATGCGCGTCATGTTGCAAATGGGCGTTCCTGGGGGAAGCGCGTGGCGCTGGGTGCATCGCTCTCTGTCGTTGTGAGCAGTAGCGTTGTTGCTCCGTCCGCAGTGGCGGATGACGTCGAAGAACTGATTCATCAGGTTGATGAGCTTTCGCATGAGGTCACCGCAAAGGTAGAAGAGCTCAAGGGCGTCGAGGATGATATTGCCGCGAAGTCGGAGGAACTTGAGCGCTTGCAGTCTGACGCGGCGGATGCGCGTACCCAAGTCCAAGCTGCGAAAATCGCTCGTGATGATCTCCAAAGGGAAGTAGACCGCCTCGCTGCGTCCCGGTACCGCAACGTCCAGGCCGATGTGATCCTTACAACGCTGGACTCTGGTAGTCCCCAGACTGCTATTGACCGTGCTGCGTACCTGGATTCGCTGTCCCGCAAGCAGCAAAGTGTGCTCCGCGAGTACGAAGGCGCTGCCCAGGACGCGGCAACGAAGGCGAATGCTGCAAACGTAGCCCTTGCGGAAGCGCAGTATCTCCGCAATGACCTTGATTCAAAGCGTTCGAAGCTCGAGCGTGAGCGCGAGGCGCTGCAGGGACAGATTGAGGAGATTGAGGCGCGCGTCGATAATTTGTCGCCGGAGGCGCGTTCGTTGTGGGAGGGACGTCTGCACCCCGTTGATGCTGGCTCGTTGCCTCCGGTGGGGGATGGGGTTGTCGGTGCCGCGCTCGCGCAGGTTGGCAAGCCTTATGGCTGGGGCGCGACGGGGCCGTCGGCGTTCGACTGCTCTGGGCTCATGGTGTGGGCTTACGGGCAGAACGGTAAGGCGATCCCGCGTACCTCGCAGGCTCAGCTTGCTGGTGGCATGCCGGTGAGCATGGGAGACCTGCAGCCAGGTGACATTGTCGGTTATTACCCGGGAGTGAAGCACGTTGGCATGTATATCGGCGACGGCATGGTTGTGCATGCCTCTGACTACGGTATTCCGGTTCAGGTTGTCCCGTTGAATTCGATGCCGGTCCAGGGCGCTGTCCGTTATTAAGCACCATGACTGTTTTATTGGTGACGAATGATTTCCCACCGACTGTCGGTGGGATTCAGTCGTACTTGCGGGATTATGTGCAGGAGGTCGTTCACCGTCGGGGGGCGCAGAGCATCATTGTGTTTGCCTCGATGCAGGATAAGGCGGCTGCTCTCGCTTGGGATGTGGAACAGCCGTACACGATTATTCGTTGGCCTTTTCCGGTGATGTTGCCTACTCCTGCTGTCCGGAGGATGATGCAGCGAATTATCAGGGAACAGCACGTCGATACGGTGTGGTTTGGTGCTGCAGCTCCTCTTGGAGTGATGGGGGGTGCTGCGAAGCGTGCGGGTGCTTCGCGGGTTGTGGCGACGACGCATGGCCATGAGGTCGGGTGGTCAATGTTTCGCATTGGTCGTCGACTGCTGCGAACGATTGGCGGTAGTGCCGATGTAATCACGTACATTTCGGAGTACACACTGGGGCGATTCAAGGAAGCATTTGGTCCGAATCCTCAGTTCGTTGCGCTTCCCTCAGGCGTATCGACGTCCCGCTACGCGCCCGCAACGCAGCAGGAGAAGTTGGAGACCAGAGCTTCGTTCCGAATCGGCGCGGAGTCTCCGCTGATTGTGTGTGCGTCGCGTCTGGTGAAACGCAAAGGGCAAGACCGGTTGATCCGCGTCCTGCCTAGGGTGCGCGAGCAGGTGCTGGGTGCACAATTGGTGATTGTTGGGGAGGGGCCGTATGCCCGTCGGCTTCACGCGATGGCGGAGGGCGTCGACGGTGTCAGGTTCACCGGGCGGGTCAGCGACGATGACCTGTGTCGAATCGTTGCGGCTGCAGACGTGTTCGCGATGCCGGTTCGTACCCGCGGCGGAGGCCTCGACGTTGAGGGTCTCGGGATTGTGTTTCTCGAGGCCCAGGCGTGTGAGGTGCCGGTGGTCGCTGGTGATTCGGGCGGTGCGCCGGAAACGGTGACGGACCACAGCGGAGTGGTCGTCGATAAGAATGATGATGCACTTGTCGCGGCGTTGGTGCGTCTGCTGCGTGATCCCCTGCTGCGGGAATCGATGGGGGAGGCGGGTCGACGCCATGTGCAGCGGGAGTTTTCGTGGCAGGTGTTGGGGGAGCGGTGTGAGAAATTATTATTTTCTCAGGCTCTCGGCGACTAGCATGGTCATGTATGTCTACTGAATCCAAGCTGACTGTCGGTTTTGATATCGGCGGGACGAATACTCGCGCAGCAGTGGTTGATGACTCTGGGCGCATCGTTGCATCGATATCTACTGGTACTCCGCAGACTGGTGATGAGCTTATCGACGTCATCGTCGATATGGTGCGGCAGCTGCAGCGGGAGTACGTGGTTGATGCTGTCGGCTTGGCTATCGCCGGTTTTCTTGACCCGGACTGCGAGATCGTGCGGTTCGCCCCGCATTTGCCGTGGCGCAACGACCAGCCGGTTCGGGCGCAGCTTGAGGAGGCTCTGGGGCTACCAGTCCGCCTTGAGCACGACGCGAACGCGGCAGCCTGGGGTGAATACCGATTTGGCGCAGCAAAGGATGCGGATATCTGGGTGTTCTTTGCCGTCGGTACCGGTATCGGCGCAACGCTGATGATTGATGGCAAGATTTACCGCGGATCGTTCGGCACTGCCCCCGAGTTCGGGCACTTGACTGTTGTGCCAGATGGTCGCGTGTGTTCCTGCGGTAAGCAGGGCTGCTTGGAGCGGTACGCCTCGGGCACGTCGTTGGTGGACTGTGCTTTGGAGGTCGCAGCGCACGGCGGTTTTAAGAAGTGCGGTTTGTACCGGAAAGTCGTCGATAAGCGGGCGACGGGCCATGACGTGATGGAGGCTGCACGCGAGGGCGATGAGCTTGGCGTGAAGGCGCTTGCGAGTTTTGCGGAGTGGCTGGGCCGTGGTTTGTCGATAGTGGCTGACGTTATGGATCCGGGCCTGGTGGTTCTTGGCGGTGGCGTGAGCGCCGACGCAGACCTCTTTATGGAAGATGCCAAGGATTCGTTGCGTCGTAACATGGTTGGCTCCGGGTACCGCCCTGTTCCGGAGATTCTATGCGCAGAGCTGGGCCCGCAGGCAGGTATGATCGGTGTCGCAGACTTGGCTCGTGAGGATCTAGCAGGGAGACAGCGTGCATAACAAGTGGTATTCGGCGTTTAAGGCGTTGCTAGGTCCAGCGCTGCTCGTGTGGAACCGTCCCACGATTGAAGGCGCGGAGCATGTGCCGGACGAAGGCGGCGTCATTCTTGTCTCGAACCACCAAGCGGTGATGGATTCGTTCTATCTGCCGCTGATGCTGCGTCGGCAAATCACGTTTCCGGCGAAGAGCGAGTACTTTACGCAACCTGGCTTGAGGGGCAGGTTCAAGCGGTTTTTCTTTACCGCTGTTGGTCAGATCCCTGTGCATCGCGGTGATTCGAATGCGGGCGCGAACCTGCAGCAGGCTGCGCGCGAGGTGATTGTTGATCGCAACGACGTGTTCGGTATCTACCCGGAAGGCACGCGTTCACCGGATGGTCGCATCTACAAGGGGCGCACCGGTATGGCTCGTGTCGCGATGGACACGGGAGCGCCGGTGATCTTGGTGGCCATGATTGGCACCCGCGAGGCGAACCCGATCGGGTCGGTGCTTCCGCGCCCGGCGAAGGTCCGCATCAAGCTCAGCGAACCTATTGACCCGCACGCTTGGGCGACGGAGCACGGATTTGATCCGCACTCGCGGGAGGTGATGCGTCCGTTTACGGACTTCGTGATGCATAAGATGTCTGCGTTGTCCGGGTACCCGTACGTGGATGTGTATGCTTCGGACGTCAAAAAGCATCTGGAAGAGACGGGGCGCTATCCTGAGGGCGCCGAGCCCGAAGAGGATTAAGTAAGGACGTTTGATGGACCGGGACCTCGTTATTCGTATTGTGCTCGTGTGCTGCGCGGTGGGAGCGTATCTCGTCACGAGTGAACTTGAGATAGCCAGGAATGTGATTTCGCCGCTACTCGTACTGTTCGTTGCAGCGGTGATGTTTTGGCCACGCAAACCTGAGGGCCCGGAGGGTGAGGCGAACTAGTGCGTTACTTTTACGACACAGAGTTCATCGAAGACGGCTCGACCATTGAGCTAGTCTCCATCGGCATCGTCGCGGAGGACGGCCGTGAATACTACGCGGTGTCCAATGAGTTTGACGCCGCGCGTGCGAACCAGTGGGTGCGCGACAATGTCTTGGATAAACTGCCCGGTGCTGGTCACCCCGCATGGAAGTCGCGGGAGCAGATCCGCAGTGAGGTCTACGAGTTCTTGACGACGCCCCGCTCCGCCCCGGAGCTTTGGGCATGGGTGGGGGCGTACGATCACGTTGTGCTGGCGCAGCTGTGGGGTGACATGACCGGGTTGCCGATGAACCTTCCGCGCTTTACTCGAGAGCTGAAGCAGTACTGGGAAATGGCGGGGCGGCCGAGGCTGCCACAGGTGCCGCGCGGGAACCACGATGCATTGGTAGATGCGCGCCATAACCTGAAGAAGTACCGCGTATGCGCGGAATATTTGCCGCTTGACCGGCTTGGCCGCGCGTCTAGATCGTGAGACGCGCGTTTCACACTTTGAGTCTGTGCAGGTATTCGCGCCGCAAAGTTGTGGTATTCGTCGCAGCTTCGTGCTAAACACTAAGTGTGAGTTGGACAGTAGATATCCCCAAAGAAGTTCTCCCCGATTTGCCACCGCTCCCGGGAGACCTCAATGCACAGTTCCAGGACGCGTTGTCGCGTGACGCGAAGCAGCAGCCGAGCTGGGACCGTCATGAGGCTGAGTATGTGCGGAAGATTCTCGAATCTGTACCGCCGGTAGTTCTTGCCCCAGAGGTTGAAGAACTCAAGCAGAAAATGGCGAAGGTCGCTAACGGTGAAGCGTTTTTGCTTCAGGGTGGTGACTGCGCGGAGACATTTGAGTCCAACACAGAGCCTCATATCCGCGCGAACGTGCGTACACTCCTGCAGATGGCGGCAGTGTTGACGTACGGCGCGTCGATGCCCGTAGTGAAGCTCGGGCGTATCGCCGGGCAGTACGCAAAGCCACGTTCATCTGATCTCGACGGCAACGGCTTGCCGAATTACCGCGGTGACATCGTCAATGGCGTCGAACCGACTCCGGAGGCGCGTCGCCATGATCCCGCTCGCATGGTCCGCGCGTACGCAAATGCGTCTGCGGCTATGAACCTGGTTCGTGCACTTACTGCGTCCGGTACCGCGGACCTGCACAACATCAACACTTGGAACCGCGAGTTTGTGACCAACTCTCCGGCGGGTGCACGCTACGAGGCGCTCGGCCGTGAGATTTCGCGCTCGCTTGCCTTCATGGATGCTTGTGGCGTGAGCGACGAACACCTCCGGACCTCGGAGATTTACGCCTCCCACGAAGCTCTGCTTGTGGACTACGAGCGCGCAATGCTGCGCCTCGCCGAAGACGATCAGGGGGAGACGCGGCTGTATGACCTGTCCGCGCATCAGCTGTGGATCGGCGAGCGCACCCGCGATCTCGATGACTTCCATGTGAACTTCGCCGCGATGATCGATAACCCGATCGGCATCAAGTTGGGGCCGACGACCACTCCGGAAGAAGCCGTGGCGTACGCGGATAAGCTCGACCCGAATTTCGAGCCTGGCCGTTTGACGATGGTGATCCGGATGGGGCACGACAAGATTCGCGAAGTGTTGCCAGGCATCGTCAACGCCGTCGAGGCATCTCGCCATAAGGTGATTTGGCAAAGCGACCCGATGCACGGCAACACGTTTACGGCGTCAAATGGTTACAAGACCAGGCACTTTGACAAGATTCTGGATGAGGTCCAGGGCTTCTTCGAGGTGCACCGTCAGTTGGGCACGCACCCGGGTGGCATCCACATTGAGCTGACCGGCGAGGCGGTCACCGAGTGCCTCGGCGGTGCGCAGGACATCACTGACGTTGACCTGCCAGGCCGCTACGAATCTGCCTGCGACCCGCGCTTGAACACTGAGCAGGCACTCGAGTTGGCCTTCCTCGTAGCGGAGATGTTGCGCTACTAAGATTGCGCGCGGCGGTGGCGCCTTAGGGCATCGGTAGGAGGATCTGCGGAATCTCGCCGTACATGCCGGACCCGAGCCACCAGCCGCCCACCGCAACCAAGCCTGTGCAGATTGCGCTGAACACTAGGAAAACTGCCAGGCCGATTCCCGAGCGGTTGCTCACCGGCTTGCGAGGTCGCGCCGGGGAAAGCGGGGCTTGCGGTGGAGCCGGGGCTGGCACCTGTGGTGGTGGCGGTGCAGGCGCCGGGGGCTGGACTGTCGGCGCATCCACACGTGTTCTCGGGGAATCATCTGTTGAATTCGGCCGGAGGCGAAACTGCGTGGGGTGAGCTGCGGCACGATTCGCTGCGGAATGCCTTGGTACGGGTACCGCGTAGGGTGGTAGCTCAAGCGCGTCCGCTACGTCGTTGAGCGCAGCGAGGAACTCCGATGCGTCATGGAAGCGGTCGTGGGGGTCGGTCGCGGTGGCGGTGGCCACGAGTTCGTCGAAAAGCTTTGGTACGCCTCCGATCCGAGAGCTGGGCGCGGGCACCACATCATGTAGCCGTGCGAAGGCGTGCGCGATGGGGGTATCGCCGTTGAAGGGCTGCTGGCCGGTGAGTAGCTCAAAGAGCACGATGCCTGCGGAATAGACGTCGGAGGCCTGCGTGATTGGTGAACCGTCCACTTGCTCGGGGGAGAGGTAGGCGACCGTACCTACGATCTGGTCGGTGGAATGCGTGATGTCTGAGACCGCACGCACAAGGCCGAAGTCCGCAAGCTTGACACTGTGATCGCTGTTAATCAGGATATTGTCCGGTTTGATATCGCGGTGCACCATTCCTTTTTGGTGCGCGACCGCGAGGCCAGTGAGCACAGCCCGCATTACCTCGGCGGCGGCGTGCGGTGGCATGGGACCGCGCTCGGCGAGCAGCTCACGCAGTGTTCCACCGGTGATGAGCTCCATGATTAAAAATACTTGATTCGTGGGTTCGCCTTGGGCAGCGAAGTCGTACACGTTGACCAGGTTGGGGTGGGAAAGCTGGGCCATCGCCCGAGCTTCTCGACGAAACCTCTCACGAAACACGCTGTCATGCACGTAGGACTCGTGCATCACCTTGGCGGCAACTTCACGGCCTAAACGCGTATCGACGCAGCGGTATACCGTTGCCATGCCACCGCGTGCGATGGGGCGATCGATGATGTACCGGTTGTCCAGCGTGTCTCCAACTGCGAGCTGTGCCATGCGCTCCAGTATGGCCCAAACGTGCTCTCGACGCGTAAACTGTCGGTCGTGAGTGCTCAACAGACTATTGATTCTTTGCTCGAACACGATGAACTGCTGACCTTTCCCGAAGTTGCGGAAACACTCGGCGTTCCAGTCACAAAAATCCACGACTATGTTCACGCCGACAAGCTCCTCGTTTACCGCAAGGACGGCGTGAATTACATTCCTGCGCTCCTGCTGGCGGACGGCGAGATGTCAAAGTTCATCAGCGGTGCAATCACCGTGCTTGCGGACGGCGGCTTTTCCCCCGAAGAGTCGCTTCAGTACCTATTTACCCCCGATGAATCACTGAGCGGCCGTCCAATCGACGCGCTGCACGGCCATGGTGCCCGCGAAGTTATTCGCCGAGCACAGGCGATGGCGTTTTAGCCTGCTTGAACGGCCACACCGCAAGCACTGCTGCAAAGGCCACGAACGGTGCCGCGACGAGGAACCAGGCATCGTAAAAGCGGTGGTTACCGCCGCCTGTAAACGCCAGCACGATGATCACGCTCGCACCCACGGCGACCTGTTGCACCCACCGCGGTGCCCGGAAAGTTCCCACGAGTGCCAAAATCGACGCGTAGTACCAGGGGAGCGTGACCGCATTCGTGATGAACGCGGCGACGTACGCGGCGGTCGTGCCCTGGACAGCGCGCACGTCGTTCGCTGCACCCGGTTTCGGGCGGAACCACCACCACACAACGGCTAACGCCACCAACATCAGGATGGAAGCGGCCGCGCGCACGACAACGAGCAGGCTGTTGTAGTAGAAGTGGTCGTCGAAAAGCTGGAAACCGGGAGCGAGTATCTCGGTGACCAGCGTGGGCCCTGCCAACGGGTTGATCACCTTCGAGTTGCCGGAGATCTCAGCCAGCCATCCCCACGACGCGCCAGACGCCGCGGTGACAACATAAAGCACCCCGCCTGTCAGCGCGATAGACCAAGCCGTGGCAAGGATGAACACGCCGCACTTCTTAAGCACAGATGCTGATGCACCCGCGAAATGGGCAACCATCAGCCACACGATGAAAGGCATCGCCACGGCAGCCGTGGCCTTGAGCGAGACCGCGACAGCCACCACAGCGATGGCGCCACTAAAAGTGGCGAAGGTTGCTGGGCGGCGTAGTGCCCACACGATGCCGACGCTGACGAGCCCCACCATCACGGCCTCGTTGTGCATGCCGCCAACCATATGCAGCAGCATCAAGGGGTTCGTCGCTCCAATCCAGAGCGCAAATGCACTGTCGCCGCCGAGCTGCTGCGCAATTTTCGGGACCGTGATGATAATCAGCGCGAAACCCGCCAGCGCTAGGAGCCGATATGCAACGATGCCGGCGCCTACACTATCGCCAGTTACCAGTGTGATCAGCTTGCCTAACCCCAGGTGCAGCGGACCGTACGGGGTGGTGGTGTTGCGCCAGTCGTGCGAGACTTCCCACAGCAGCGGGCCGGGGTTGACGGCCGCACCTTCTGAGTATGGGTCGAAGCCGTCGCGAAGCATGGCGCCTTGCATCAGATAGGAGTACACGTCGCGCGAGAGCATCGGTGCGCTCAGAGCGAGTGGTGCGGTCCACAGCCAGGTGGTGCGCCGTACCGTATCGAAGGTGGGACGCGTACGCCACAGCCACAGCCAGGCAAGCAACAACAAAACGATGCCGACGCTCATCGTGATGTCCATGAGCGCACGCCCGTGCCCGTACGTCAGATTGTCGACACCCAACATACGCATCACGCCGCCACGGTTGCGGGTGGCCCCGGCCCCAAAGGAGCCAAGGGCCACCAAGATACTTGCCAGCAGCCCTAGTCGTGTCGGCGAAAGAGACTTCATTGCTACATACGCCTAGCCGTGGCTTTGATAGCTAAGTCACGCATGAACTGCGCAACTGCATCATCAATCCCTGCGTCCGAAAGGTGCTGCAGGCCTGATTCAGTGAGGCGGTCGATGCGCGCCTCTACTGCCTCGACGGCGCCACTTTCTTGAATAAGCTCTGCGAGTTCGGAAAGCTCCTCGGGCGATGCTGCGACGCCAATCCCGTCGCGAAGGCGTTGCGCTGCGGCAGGATCGGACGCATCCAAGTTTGCCAGCGCAGTGGCGAACAAGACGGTGCGCTTGCCCTCACGGATATCGTCGCCAGCAGGCTTGCCGGTCACCTCAGGTTCGCCGAAGACCCCAAGGATGTCGTCGCGGAGCTGGTACGCAATGCCAATATCACGTCCGTAACCACGGAACGCGGCGATCGTTGCATCCGGTGCGCCGGCAATCGCGGCGCCAAGGTGGAGCGGCCGTTCAATCGTGTACGCAGCGGTCTTGTACCGATTCACCTTGTCTGCGAGCTCAACAGATTCGCTGCCCTTAGCCTCTAACATGATGTCCAGCAGCTGGCCGCCGATCACCTCAGTGCGCATCCCCACCCACGGCTTCGCCGCGCGGTCGAGGGCATCATTCGTGAGCCCCGAGTATCGCCACATGTCTTCTGCCCACACCAGCGCAAGATCGCCAATCAAAATGGCCGAGTGCTCGCCGAACGAAGCGGCGTCACCACGGTAGCCTTCGTTGCGGTGCGTAGCCTCAACCGCGCGGTGCACTGTTGGGTTGCCGCGCCGGGTGTCGGAGGCGTCGATAATGTCGTCGTGGATGAGCGCACATGCCTGAATGAACTCGAGCGAGCTCACTGCGCGCAGCACTGCGTCGGGGTTCTCCTGGCTGTGGTCAAGCCCTCCTGCGCCGATGAAGCCAGCCCAACCGTAGAGTGGCCGTATCCGCTTGCCTCCACCGAGGACAAACTTGCGCAGGTAAGAGACTGCGTCCTCCACCGGGGCACCAATTTCCGCGACTACCGATTCCTGGCCGTCGAAGAACACGCGAAGTTGCTCCTCAACAAGCGCGGGGATGGCCTCGAGCGTTGGCCCTTGTGAGGATACTTCAGACACGTTGTGCTCCATTCCAGAATCTGTCGTAGACGTATGCACCTAGAGACTACCGAGTTACCACGACAAACCTACAACATTGGTGAGGCGCTGAGTGGCAGCGATCGCCCAAGAATCGCAAATGGCCGCGGATCAGCGGGGTAGAGGTAGTTACGTGCGACGTCGGAGAACCCAAATTTGCGGTAGAGCTTGAACGCACCGTTGTCCTCGTGCTCGACCTCAGGGGTAGACAGTAGAGCAAATTTTGCCGGCGCAAGGCGCAGGAGCTCCCGGAGCAACCTCGCGCCGATACCTCTCCCTTGATAGCTAGGGAGCACATGGATTTCAGCGACCTCAAAGTAGCTTTGGAGTAACTCCTTTTCGCTTTTCGACGGCCCCCCTTGCATGGCAAGCGCCCGCCTGAGCTGCTGATCCCACCATCGTTCACGCTGTCCCAACATTCCGTATGCAATGCCGATGATCGTGTCGTCAGCAACTGCCGCGATTGCAGTGAAGCCTGGGGAGAGAGCCTCTTGGCGCCAGGAGGAGATGCGTTGCGCCCGAACATTGACCGGGTAGTCCATGGCCTCTATATAGAGGTCGACGAGTGCAGGCGTTGCAAGAAGGTACTCGGCCGATGTGAGTCGGCGGATTTCGGTCTTCATGCCTTTATCGAACCATGAGTTCGGGAAGTTTCGCCATATTCGAACAAATGAGCGAAGTTCTGGGGGGTTTGTCGGACCCATTTTCTATATTCATCTCAAATGCGAAAGGGAAATGAAGGAGAAATCAACATGAACAGCGTTATCTCTGCGACAACGAACGAAGTTTACGGTGCTCGCGTCCGTCAATCGAAGCGTGACCAGTTTCTTGAAACTGCCGATGGTTGCCTCACGTATGCCTATGGGCGATTTGAGGAGGGGGCGTACGACGAGGCTATGGAATATGCCTACCGTGCAGCGCTGCGGACTGCGGGTGCGGTGTGTTCCGATAGTCCGGTAATTCAGAAGCGAAAGCGGCTGCCAAGTAGTGCGTGGAAGAAGCTTGCGCTCACGGGGAAGGGCGGTGAGCGGTGGGCGAATGTGTTTGAGTCGTTCTCGCGGGAACGCGGCCGCGTTGCCTCGGGGATTGAGCATATGCCGCCAGCTGGCAGGGTTGCGCAGTTGCTTGAGCAGGCGGAACAGTTCCACCTCGAGGCACTTCCTGCCGGAAATGGTGTTGCGGCTTAGCCGGGGCAATCTTGCCCTCGTCTCCCGGGGAACAAAGGCGCTAGGATGGCCGTTGTATGGATAGCAACGTCCGCTTTGGAGCTTGGGAGTAGAGCAGTGTCACTTTCTGAACAGGAGCAGCAAGCACTCCGCGCAATTGAGCAGTCACTCATGGCAGATGACCCTTCATTTGTGCAAAGCGTCGGCCGAAACGCCGACTATGCGGCTCCATCGTCCACAGGCCGGATTACGATGCGCAGCGTTGCGTTAATGGTGCTTGGAGTGGTGTTGTTGCTCGGCGGTGTTGCGCTTGCCTCGCTTTCCATTTGGACAGTAATCATTAGCGTTATCGGGTTCGGCGTCATGATGGCTGGTGGAATCATGGCGTTGCGCACCCCAGCGCATGGCCCATCTGTATCGCAGTTGCGGAATGTTTCCCGGAACCAGCCGAAGTCTCCTCGAGTGAGCTCGATGGAGCAGAACTTTAAACGCCGGTTCGAGGATCGGCCTTAATCCTAAAAAGGACCACGCCCCCTTTACTGGGGGCGTTTTTTATTGTGTGGGCGAAGCCAAGCGCCCCACTTTCACCCACATTCTCCACTTTTGCCCACACGTGTATGCGGAGATGGACTTTTGTGGGTATTTCTTTGCGTATCTAGTCGACTAGTGGGGTGATTGTGGCTATTGTGAAGCGCGAAAGGGGGAGGGAGCCCCACCGTTTTCTTACTCGTTGACCTGCGGTTATGTTGAAGTCGGTAATCTTTTTTGTGTGTGGTGTGGCATTTGTGGGGCACAGTGGGTTAAAGTGGGGCGTAGCGGAAGGCGCGGTGGTGTGCTGACTACACACCTTTGTCGCACGAAGCAGAGAAAACTACATACATCACGTGTCTGACGGCGTAGAGGAAGGTGGGTCGCCCGATGTTTCTGGGAACCTACACTCCCAAGCTTGATGACAAAGGACGCTTGACGCTGCCTGCGAAGTTCCGAGAGGACCTCGCGGACGGGCTGATGGTGACCAAGGGGCAAGATCACTCTTTGGCGGTCTACCCCCGTGCGGAGTTCGCAGCGCGAGCCAAAAAGGCTGCTGCAGCATCCCGCACGAACCCGAAGGCTCGAGCGTTCATTCGTAATCTGGCTGCCAGTGCGGATGAGCAAACGCTTGACGGTTCTGGTCGTATCACGTTGTCGGCGTCGCACCGGGAATACGCAAACCTTTCCAAGGAGTGCGTGGTCATCGGTTCTGTAGATTTTCTCGAGATCTGGGATGCACAATCCTGGGCTCAATATCAAGAAGAGACTGAAGCCGCCTTCTCGGCGGCGGATGACGACGACATACTCTCCGGTCTGCTGTAAGGCTGACTACCTGACAGTGGACATCGACTACTGACGGAGAGCGTGTACGGACTCTATCCCGGGCGTGAAGCGTTCTGGTGTACTTCCCCGACATCAGAGCAGCCGCCCGGGGTAGGGCTCTATACGCTCCCCAAACATGGGTGTAGGTAATTTTCAGAACAACGCAGTGAAGGGAGTGTGCCCGACAATGGTAGAAGCCGCGATGGACTTTGATCCGGTGGCAAACCGTGGCCACGTTCCCGTGATGCGTAACCGGATGGCGGAATTGCTCGCACCAGCAGTTGAGCAATTCGGCGATCGCGCAGTGATTGTCGACGGCACCCTCGGGGCAGGCGGCCACACTGAGTACTTTCTTTCTACATTTCCAAACGCGTACGTTATTGGAATCGACCGCGACCCAAACGCGTTAGCTGCGGCAACGGAGCGTCTGGCTCCATTCGGCGACCGTTTTGTTCCGGTGCAAGCCCGTTTTGACGCAATTGGCGAAGTTGCGGCTTCTGACGAGCGGGTGCCTTTCGGCATCGTCCGCGAAAATGGAGTTGCCGGGGCGCTGTTTGACCTTGGCGTTTCTTCGATGCAGCTCGATCAGGAAGAACGCGGTTTCGCGTACAAGGTCGATGCCCCGCTAGATATGCGGATGGATACGACGCAATCGCTCACTGCAGCTGACGTGCTGAATACCTACTCGCACGGTGACTTGGCACGCATTTTGAAGACGTACGGAGACGAGCGTTTTGCGGGAAAGATTGCTCGGGCGATTGTTCAGCAGCGTGAACAGGAGCCATTCACAACGAGTGCGCGTCTGGTGGAGCTGCTGTACGACACGATTCCGGCAGCCACACGTAGGTCGGGCGGGCACCCGGCAAAGCGAACGTTTCAGGCGCTGCGGGTCGAAGTGAACCGCGAGCTCGAAGCGGTCGAGCAAGTCCTCCCCGTCATTACTGACCTCCTCGGAGTTGGTGGACGTGCGGTCTTCATGAGCTATCAATCGCTGGAAGACAAAATCGTCAAGGCGGCGTTTCGGGAACTCACGGAGTCGAAAACCCCACCGGGGCTCCCGATGGACTTACCCGGTACGCAGCCGCTGTTTCGATCCATCACAAATGGGTCGGAGAAGGCGTCGAAAACTGAAATTGAACATAACCCTAGAGCGGCGTCCGTACGGGTACGTGGTGTCGAGAAACTAGCACAAGGCAACTAAGGAACTGATCAATCATGGCAGCACGAGAGCACAGCGGATCGAACATGACGCTGACGCGCGGTGATCAGGCGCGCCCGCAGACGCGGCGCTCCGGCCAGCAGCGTAGCGCGAACACTCGGCTGCTCAACCCGGGAATTCGGCCACACGTCCCACACCCGCGTACTCACGGGCGGTTGGGGTCGAAGCAGATTGTGTCCTACCGCGGCAGGAGGATTGCGCAGCCGGCTGTCGCTAAGAAACAGTTGTCGCTGACGTTCACAGTGACGGTGGTACTGCTGGTATTCGGGGTTGTTGCTGCGATGGGGCTCAGCGCTTTGTCGACGACGCAAACGTTTACCATTCAGCGCCTTCAGGCGCAGGAACGAGAGCTGACCAACCGTGTCGAATCGCTGACCCGCGACCTTGAGGACCGCAAATCATCCGCAGAGATTGCACAACGTGCAGGTGACGCAGGCCTGTTGGTTCCATCGGCTCCAGGGATCGTTGCGGTGCATGAAGATGGCAGTGTGCATGAGCAGCGTCCGTTCGACCCGAACGCAACTGTCGGTGTGGTGGACGTGAATGAGTCTCACGCACGATCTGGGCGCGCGTCGAGTGACCAGCAAGCAACTCGCGAAATCGGTGATTCTTTGACGCAGCTTCCTGGCAATAACGTGCTTGGCAGCACTTCTCGTTTGGACAACGTGGCGCCGTATGCGCCGAATGTCCCACCTACGCTCTAAGCTCTAAGGGCACGAATCGTTTCTTACCCGTTGAATGCAATTGAGTGAGGTGAATATAGGGCAGTGGTCGAATCGCACCCGGACCGGAGAAAACGAACTGCTCGGCCACGTGCCCTGCAAGCACCTCAAGCGCCTAAGACACGGCGAAGTGTGTTGCACCAGCGGTCCCAATGGGCAGTAATTCTGTTTCTTGTAGTCAGCGTATTTTTGGTCGGCAGGCTGTTTCTTGTGCAGGTGGTGTGGGGCCCACAGCTGCGCGAGCAGGCGCAGTCGCAGCGCGCCAGGATTTACACTGACCCCGCGCGGCGCGGTGAGATCGTGGACCGCGAAGGTAACCACCTGGCGTACACGATGCAGGCGCGGTCGTTGACTGTGTCGCCGGTGACGCTTCGTAAGGAATTGCGTGAGCAGGTCATGCTCAATGAAAACATTCCGAATCTCGACGATGACGCGACGCGAGCCATGGTTGACGCGAGAGTCGAGGATATTCTGCGCACGATGGCCAACGAGATTCCCGTCATGATTGGCGAGGCAATGGGCGAAGAGGACGTCGATAGGCGACGAGACAATGACGATATGCGCAGTGTGGGCAAGGTTGACGCACGCGACATCCTCGAGAAGCTGCACGCGGATTCGAACTACGAGGTACTTGTCCGGAACGTGGACCCTGATGTGGCGTCGAACATTGCTGCTGAGTTCCACGGCGTGGCCTCGGACCACCAGGACATCCGGCAGTACCCGAACGGGGCGATTGCTGAAAACATCCTCGGCAAGGTGTCGATGGACGGGCAGGGACAGTTTGGGCTTGAAGCATCGAGTGATGCGGTGCTCACCGGGATCAACGGGCGCAAGACAGAGGACGTGTCGAACGACGGGCAGTCCATCCCCGGTACGCTGCGCGATGTTGTACCCGCGGTGGATGGCGCGAAGATCACCTTGACGATCGACCTGGACCTGCAGTCGTTTGTGCAGCAGACTCTGGAGAACGCGAAACGGAACTCGTTGGCAAAGGACGCCGAGGCAGTAGTGCTCGATGCCCGCAGTGGTGAAGTGCTAGCAATGGCGAATACCTCTACTATTGACCCGAACGGGGACATCGAACGGCAGCTGCGCGAAGGGAAGGACTTCAGCAATAACGCGATCTCGCACCCGTTTGAGCCGGGTTCCGTGGCGAAGATTATCGCAGCGACTGCGGCAATTGAGGAGAAGGTGACTACTCCGGAAGAAGTACACCAAGTGCCGGGCTCTATCGACATGGCTGGTATTACTGTGCGCGACGCGTGGGAGCATGGCGTGATGCCGTACACCACAGCGGGCATCTTCGGGAAGTCCTCGAATGTGGGCACCTTGCAGATTGCGCAGAAGCTGGGCGAGGAGCGCTATTGGGATTACCTGCAGCGCTTCGGAATCGGAAACACAACCGGCATTGAGCTGCCCAACGAGTCCGCCGGTCTGTTGCCGGTGCTAGAGCAGTGGTCCGGAGGAACGTTTGCGAACCTACCAATTGGGCAGGGAATGAGCTGGACAGCGCTTCAGATGGCCAGCGTCTACCAAACGCTTGCCAACGGTGGCGAGCGGATTACGCCTCGCATTATCCGCAGCATTGAAAGTGCAGAGGGCACACCGCTGGAACAGCCCGAACCTGAGCGGCATCGTGTGGTGTCGGAGGCGACGGCACGCACAGTCGTGGACATGTTCCGTTCCACGTTCCAAAACGACCCGGCAGGGATCAACAACGGTACCGCCCAGAACAGCCAACTTCCTGGCTATCAGCTTTCGGGCAAGACTGGTACCGCGCAAAAGGTGAATCCTGAGACTGGCGCCTACTCGCAAAACCAGTTCTGGATTACGTTTGCTGGCATCGCGCCTGCGAACGATCCGCGATTTGTCGTGGCCGTCATGCTTGATGAGCCGCAGCGAGGTACACGAGAAGGCGGAGCCGGTGGACAGTCGGCAGGTCCGGTGTTTACTGAAATCGCCAGCTGGTTGATCAATAGGGAGAACTTGCCACCTAGCCCAGAAGCGGACCAGTACGTTTTGCAAGCCCAGTAGGGAAGTTTCACAATGAATGACATGACGCAGACAACACCGAACGCGCCTACCCTGGAGGCGCTCGCAGCGCTGTCTGGTGGGACGCTCCACAACGCCCCAGATCAGCCGCTGCACATTGAAGAGATTGCACTCGATTCGTCAAAGATTGCCCCAGGCGGACTGTTCGCAGCTTTGCCCGGCACCCGCGTGCATGGTGCAACGTTTGCAAAGCAGTGCCCAGCAGGCGCCATCTTTACTGACAATGCAGGCGCGAAGATCCTCGAGGACCAAGGGGAAACGCGGCCGGTGCTGGTCGTCGAAGACGTTCGCGAAGTTCTCGGCGATGTGTCAGCCGAGGTGTATGGTCACCCATCCGAGCACATGACGCTGCTCGGGGTTACCGGCACGTCTGGCAAGACTACCGTGACGTACATGCTGGAGAAGGGGCTTGAGGCAGCAGGAGCGAAGGTAGGTCTGATTGGCACCACCGGCACGAAGATTCTCGGCGAGTACGTTCCAACGTCCCTGACTACCCCGGAAGCCCCGACGCTGCAGGCTCTGTTCCGCCGCATGCTGCAGGCTGGAGTGACGCACGTAGTGATGGAGGTTTCTTCCCACGCGCTCATGCTTGGCAGGGTGAGTGGCACGTCTTTCGATGTCGCTGGGTTTACAAACCTGAGCCAGGATCACCTGGACTTCCATAAAACAATGGAGGAGTACTTTGAGGCGAAGGCGCTCTTCTTTGACCCGACGTCGCGCAGTGCCGCGAAACGCGCGGTAGTTTGCGTCGATGACGAGTGGGGCGAGCGCATGGCTGACCGGGCACAGCACCCGGTTCGCGTTGGCACCCACGGCCAGGTTGGGGTCGACGTGAGCGCGAAGCAGCTGTCCGCAGACAAGACTGGCGCGCAAGAGATTTCCTTATCGACGCCCACTTCGACTCACACGTTGACGCTGCAAATGCCGGGCGCGTTCAACGTGGCTAACGCTGCCTTGGCAACCGCTATGGCGTACACCGCCGACGTTGATGTAGATGCATTCATGAAGGGCCTATCAAAAGCGCAGGTCCCTGGACGTATGGAACGCATCGACTGCGGGCAACCGTTTGTTGCAGTCGTGGACTACGCGCATAAGCCTGCGGCCATCGCAGCCGTGCTGGATACGCTCCGAAAGCAAGTGGCTGGGCGCGTCGGCATTGCTGTTGGCGCCGGCGGGGACAGGGATGCGTCGAAACGCGTCATCATGGGCCGCGAATCTGCGCAGCGTGCTGACTTTGTGGTGGTGACTGATGATAACCCGCGTACAGAGGACCCAGCATCGATCCGCGCGGAGGTGCTGCGTGGTGCATTGGAACTCGCGGATGCTCCCCACCACCCGGAGGTGCGTGAAATCGGCGACCGCGCTGCGGCGATTGACGCTCTGGTGCAGTGGGCACAGCCGGGAGATGCGGTCATTGTCGTTGGCAAGGGGCATGAAGTCGGCCAGATTGTTGGCACTACGACGCACCACTTCGATGATCGGGAAGAGATGCGTCGCGCCCTAGAAACTTTCGCGAGGTAACAGTAGATAATGATTGCATGTTCGTTGGGTGAGATCGCCGAGATCGTCGGGGGAACGCTGTCGAAGGAGGCGGACCCCGAGGCGAAAGTATCGGGTGGCGTCGAGTTTGATTCGCGGAAGGTGTCTGAGGGCGACCTTTTCCTTGCGCTGAAAGGCGCGAGGGTTGATGGACACGACTTCGTCGGCACGGCATTGGAGCAGGGCGCGGTAGCCGCCATAACCACGCGCGACGTGGGTGCTCCTGCGGTGATCGTTCCGTGCGCCGAGATTCGGCCAGATGACAACTCTGACTTGGCTGCGAGCGACCCAACGGGCAGTGCACTCGGTGTTGTCGCGGGCCTTTCGAAGCTCGCAGCGCACGTGGCTCGCCGCCTAGTTCGCGAACACGGACTCACAATTGTCGGCGTGACCGGTTCGGCGGGGAAGACCTCGACGAAAGACCTGATCGCTGCGGTGCTTCGCCACAAAGGCGAGACCGTGGCTCCTCCGGGATCCTTTAATAACGAGATTGGTCACCCGTACACGGTGCTGCGCTGCACACAGGAGACGGCGTTTTTGGTGGCGGAGATGTCCGCGAGGGGCATTGGGCACATCGCGCATCTTGCAAAGATTGCCCCGCCATCAATCGGCGTGGTGCTCAACGTTGGCTCCGCACACCTTGGGGAGTTTGGCTCACGCGAGGCGATTGCTCAGGCGAAGGGCGAGTTAGTCGAATCACTCCCTGATGCGGATCACGGTGGAATCGCCATCTTGAACGCCGATGACCCATTTGTTGCAGGTATGCGCCCCCGCACAACTGCGAAGGTGTGGATGTTTTCGGCTGAGGGCTCGCCCGAAGCAGACTTTTTTGCCACAGACATCTCATTGGACGAGGTTGCCCGAGCATCGTTTGTGATGCACACGCCAGACGGGCAACAGCACAGAGTTCGCCTGGGCGTGCACGGCGCCCACCAGGTTGGCAACGCGCTTGCTGCGGCGGCAGTCGGTTTCGGTGCGGGCATGCAGCCTGAAGCGATCGCGGCAGCGCTGAGCCAGGCACGGACCGTATCCGTGAACCGCATGGATGTGCGCACCCGCGAGGATGGCGTGACTGTCATTAACGACGCGTACAACGCAAACCCTGAATCAATGCGTGCCGGTATCGCAGCGCTTGCGTCGACGGCTGCCGCACACCCGGGGGCGCGCTCGATAGCGGTGCTCGGTGAGATGGGCGAGCTCGGCGAGGAGTCCGCGTCAGCCCACGCTGAGCTCGCCGGAGAACTGGTAAAGCACAACATCACGGACCTCGTAGCAGTGGGGCAAAGTGACGCGATGGAATCGCTGGCGCAAGCGGCACAGCAGCAGGGCATCGCCACACAGTCTGTTGCCGATAGTGCCGAGGCAAGCAACGCTGTTGAAGCTACGATTGCCACTGCCACACCCCCGCCAGCAGTGGTGCTGGTCAAAGCGTCGAACGCCCAAAAGTTGTGGGTGGTGGCTGAACAACTCATGCGCACCCGTACGCTTGACAGTCAAAGTAAGTCAACCAATGAGAATGAAGCAAGGTAGCAGTCTCACATGATTCAAGTAATTGTCGCAGGAGTTATTAGCTTCCTCGTTTCCATTTTTGTCACACCTTTGTTGATTCGGTATTTCCACCGCCGCGAGATCGGCCAGGAAATTCGGGAGGACGGGCCGCAGTCGCACGCGCGGAAGCGCGGCACCCCAACGATGGGTGGCATCGCTATTTTGCTCGCGATCACGCTGGGCTACTTGGCTAGCTCGATTGTCGCGCTGGCCACTAACCACGCGGCGTTTACCGCGAGCGGCGTCATCGTGCTGGGCTTGACATTGGCGCTTGGCCTGGTCGGGCTTGCCGACGACGGTATTAAACTCTTCATGAAGCGCAATCTCGGTTTGAATAAGACTGCGAAGCTTGTGTCCCAGTTTGCAATTGCCATTGTTTTCGGCCTGCTGATCACGCGATTCCCTGACGAGAACGGCTTGACGCCAGGCTCGACCCTGCTCAGTTTTGTACGCGATATCGAAACGATTGACATCGCGGTCGGCGGCGGAATCCTTGGCGCAATTCTGTTCCTGATCTTTATCTACATTCTGCTGGCTGCTTGGTCGAACGCGGTGAACCTCACCGACGGGCTCGACGGGTTGGCCGCTGGTACGACTGCTCTGGTGATGGCCGCGTACACCATGATCACGTTCTGGCAGTTCCGGAACTCTTGCGAGGCAGCGCTGGCAGCGGGCTGCTACAACGTCCGTGACCCGCTTGACTTGGCGGTGCTTGCGGCTGCAGGCTTCGGTGCCTGCGTTGGATTCCTGTGGTGGAACGCGTCCCCGGCCAAGATTTTCATGGGTGATACGGGTTCGCTGGCGCTCGGTGGCCTCGTAGCGGGCCTGTCAGTGGCATCCAAGACCGAGCTTCTGATGATCATCATTGGCGCACTCTTCGTGCTCGAGGCAGCCTCGGTGGTCATCCAGGTGGCATCGTTTAAGTCCACCGGCAAGCGCGTGTTCCGGATGGCGCCGTTCCACCACCACTTTGAGCAAGGAGGCTGGGCGGAGACAACCGTGGTTGTGCGTTTCTGGCTCATCGCTGCGATGGCGGTCGCGCTCGGCACCGCAATTTTCTACGGTGAGTGGCTCACACAGAACGGAGTGACGCTGTCATGACCGATACGAGTATGATCCCCGCAGAGATTTCCCGCGGCGTGCTGCTGGCTGGTGCGGGCGTTTCGGGCCGAGGGGTGCTCGGCATGCTCCAGCAGGTCGGCGTTCCATGCATCGTCGCGGACGACAGCGAGGAAAACCGCGAGTTCGCTGAGCGCACGTGGGGAGTGCGGGCCGTCGATACGCAGCTGGCACACGAGTACTTCGGTGAGGTCGGGGTAGTAGTGACGTCTCCAGGGTGGAGGCCCGACACGCCGCTGCTTGTCGACGCCGCCTCGGCCCAACTCGATGTCATCGGTGATGTCGAGCTGTGCTACCGGTTGGATCGCGCGGGCGTGTTCGGGCCACCGCGCGAGTGGCTCGTTGTGACAGGCACGAACGGTAAAACCACCACCACTGGCATGCTCGCAGCCATGATGCAGGAGGCATCTGCCCGCACTGGTAAGCGTGCGCTGGCGTGCGGAAACATCGGTACCGCCGTGGCTGACGCGGTGGTGGATCCCCAGCGTGTCGACGTGCTCGTGGCCGAGCTGTCCAGTTTCCAGTTGCATTGGTCGAGCCAGCTCGTTCCCAACGCGGCAGTTCTACTCAACCTTGCGGACGACCACATTGACTGGCACGGCTCATTCGAGGCGTACGCGGCTGCGAAGGCGAAGGTGCTCAAAGCTTCCAACGCCGTGGTCGGCATCGATGACGAGCACGTGCAAGCGATCGTGGCACAGAATGACCGCAAGCAATTCTTCGGTTTTACGCTCGGCCAGCCCGAAGAAGGCCAGGTCGGTGTTATCGACGGCAAGCTCGTTGCGCACCGCGACGGCTCGGTCCTTGAACTGGCAGATACGAATGGCATTGAACCCGCGGGTGCTGCAGGCGTGCTGGACGCAGGCGCCGCCGCTGCCGTGGCGTTGCTGTGTGGTGCGACACCCTCTGAGATTCGTGAAGCACTCGCAGGCTTCCACGTTGCGGGGCATCGCGGAGCCGTGGTCCACGAGGCGAATGGCGTTCGGTGGATCGACAACTCGAAGGCGACGAACCCGCACGCGGCTGATTCGGCGTTGACCGGGGCGGGCACCGTCGTGTGGGTTGCAGGTGGTCAGCTGAAGGGCGCTGCGATTGATGAGGTCGTCGAAAAACATGTGGGGCACATGCGTGCCGTAGCGCTGCTTGGGGTCGACCGCATGGAAATTTACGACGCCGTCAAGCGGCTGGCACCTGACCTGCCTATCTTTGCGACTGACTCGACTGACCCCGAGGTGGCAATGGACGCCGTGGTTCGCTTTGCTGGAGAGCATGCGCAGCCTGGCGATAGCGTTGTGCTGGCACCGGCTGCCGCGAGCCTGGACATGTATCCGGGTATGTCTGCGCGCGGCGACGCGTTTCGTGCGGCCGCCAGGCGACACTTTTCACTACAGTAACTTGAGACACAGCAGTGTTCGAAGCGAAGGGTAATGAGGTGCCATGAAGCGAAATCGTCGACAGCAACCGCCGGCGCGTGCGCCAAAGACTGGCACCCGCGACGTGCCTCAAAGCGCACTGGGCCGGGCACATACGTCGTTCATTGCGGCGCTTGAGCAGCGGCCCCTCATTGACTACACCGTGATTCGGACCGTGGTGCTGGTGCTGGCTGCGTTGGGCATCGTGATGGTGATGAGCTCGTCGATGGCGTCATCGTTCGCTGCTTCGAGTAGCGTGTGGTCGACTGCGCTTCGGCAATCCCTGATGGTGCTGGCGGGCCTTGTCTTGTTTTGGGTTTCGCTGTTGGTCCCGCCCGAGCGCATCCGGAAGCTGGCCACGCCACTATTCCTCTTCGCGGTGTTCCTGCTGGTACTGGTGCTGCTAATCGGTACCGGACGTGAGGAAGTCGGTTCGCAATCGTGGCTGATGTTCGGCTCGTTGACGATGCAGCCTTCTGAGTTCGCCCGTGTGGCTATTGCAATTTGGGGTGCTGCGGTGCTGTCGAAGAAGCAGCCGCCAGCATCGGCGCCTGCGTGGCAGTCGCCGACCGCACAGTTCTTGCTTGGAGCGGGCGTGTGCATCCTCCTGATTGCGAAGCAGGGTGACGCCGGCATGACCATGTCGTTTGCCGCCATCGTGATCTTTGTGCTGTGGTTCGCAGGCTTCCCGCTCAAGGCCATCGGCATCCTCTGCGGGCTCATCGGTGCCGCAGCGGTCATGTTGTTCCTGCTTGGCGGCTTCCGCTCGCAACGCTTCCACGTCTACTTCGAGGCGCTGTTCGGAAACTTCAGCGATACTCGCGGTGCTGCGTTCCAGACGCACCAAGGATTCCTTTCTCTTGCCGACGGCTCCCTCTTCGGCGTCGGCCTCGGACAGTCCCGCGCGAAGTGGTTCTACCTCCCAGAGGCTCGAAACGACTTCATCTTCGCCGTCATCGGCGAAGAGCTCGGTATGTGGGGCGGCATTATGGTGATCGCCCTGTTTGCTGCCCTTGGCTACTTCGGTTTGCGCACTGCGCAACGCGCACAGACATCGTTCCAGGGACTCGCCGCTGCCTCGTTAACAGCAGGCGTAGTTTCGCAGGCGTTCATTAACATCGGGTACGTCGTCGGCCTTGTGCCGGTGACGGGTATTCAGCTGCCGATGTTGTCCGCCGGTGGTACCTCGGCAGTGATTACCTTGTGGTCGATGGGCATGCTGGCCTCCATTGCCCGCCACGAGCCCGACGCAGTCTCGGCCATGCAGAACTACGGGCGCCCACGCTTCGACAGAATGCTGTTCGTCCCGGAGCCGAAGGCGACGGCACAGCTGCGCGCGACTCGCGCGGAGCGAACTCGTACACATGAGCAGTCACGCCGAGAGCAACGGTACGGAGTGCCTGTTGCTCACCGAGTTGCCCCAGACGACCGTGCTCAGCGGCACTCGCCCCGGCCCACCAGGAATGTCGAGGTAACGCAACGGAGACCACGACCGAACCAATCAGAGCGACGCCGGTACCGTTAGGTGGCCGTCGAAAAGGAAAGGACGGGATCCATCATGGACAAGACCCAGCACACAGTGGTGCTCGCAGGGGGAGGCACCGCGGGCCATATTGAACCGGCACTCGCGGTAGGCGAGGTGCTTCGCGAACAGTACGGCGCAAATGTGGTTGCGCTCGGAACTGAGCGTGGCCTGGAAACCACTATCGTCCCCGCGCGCGGCTTTAACCTTCAACTCATTGACCCTGTGCCGATCCCGCGCAAGAAGCCATGGAAGCTTCTTGGCGTACCGTTCAAACTTGCGCGTTCCGTGCACCAAACACGGAAGGTGATGAAGGATTCAAAGGCTGAGGCAGTCTTTGGTACGGGTGGCTATGTGTCGGCGTCTGCGTACCTTGCCGCGGCATCGTTGCGCCTACCATTTTTCGTCTTGGAAACGAACGCGTTGGCGGGTATGGCCAATAAGCTTGGCGTCAAGCTAGGTGGTGTCGGGATTAACGCCGTGGCGAACTCGGGGATGCCGGGTGATGTCGTGGGGATCCCGGTGCGTCCGGGAGTGGGCGTCGATACGGATGGAGCGAAAGCGCTGCGTGGGTACAAGATGTGGGACCTTGATCCGGACAAGCCGGTGGTTCTGATTACCGGTGGGTCCCAGGGTGCGGTGAGCATCAACCGGGCTGTTGCCGGGGCCATCGAGGACATCACGGCGCGCGGGTACCAGGTGCTGCACGCCTACGGCAGAAAGAACGACGCCCCGAAGCCACACGAAGGCTACACGGCGGTGCCGTACATCGACGACATGGAAGCTGCGTATGCCGTGGCGGACATGGTTGTGTGTCGCTCCGGCGCCATGACCGTGGCGGAAAACTCAGCCGCTGGCCTGCCAGCCGTTTACATCCCACTGCCGCACGGCAACGGCGAACAGGGGCTTAACTCGGCGCACCTGGTAGCTACCGGGGCGGCAATGCGTATCGATGACGCCGAGCTCACCCCAGACGCGCTTGCCCGCAGCGTCAACGAGATTTTGGGTCGGCCAGAGCACATGCAGCGCATGCGAGAAGCGCTCGAGCACTCTGGCGCGGGTAGTGTGGCAGAAGATCTCGCTGCACGGATCATTGCGACTATCACAAAGGAGTAACACCGTCATGTCTTCCGAACACACCACCGCGCCTGGTTCTGTGGATCTTTCCCGCGTACATCTGGTTGGTATCGGTGGCGCTGGCATGAGCGGTGTCGCCCACATCCTGCTTGACCGCGGGGCAGTAGTGACCGGGTCCGATGTGAAAGACTCCCGTCCAGTGCGTGCGTTGCGCTCGCAAGGTGCACAGGTCGCAGTTGGACACGACGCCGCGAACCTCGAGCTGACGGGGCAACTTCCGACCGTCGTGGTCACCAGCTTTGCTGCGATTCCGAAAGATAATCCGGAGTTGGTGCGTGCGAAGGAGGAGGGGATTCCTGTGATTCGCCGCTCAGATCTGCTCGGCGAGTTGATGGACGGTTACACGCAGCTCCTGCTAGCAGGCACGCATGGCAAGACGTCCACGACGTCCATGACCGTGGTGGCGTTGCAGGCTGCGGGGGAGGACCCTTCCTTTGCAATTGGCGGCCAGCTCAACAAGGCCGGCACCAATGCCCACCACGGTGCGGGCGATATTTTCGTGGCGGAGGCGGACGAGTCCGATGCTTCGTTGCTTCGCTACAAACCAAATATCGCCGTTATCACCAACATTGAGCCTGACCACCTGGACTACTTCGGCACGCGCGAGGCATACTTCAAGGTGTTCGACGACTTCGCCGATCGCGTGCAGCCCGGCGGTTTCCTCGTCGTTTGTATGGATGACGAGCACGCTGCAAGCTGTGGTGAGCGCGCATTGCAGCGCGGCATCAACGTCGTCGGCTACGGCACTGAAGCAGCGGCTGCAGCGCACCCAGACATTCCGGCAGGTGCAGTAGTTATAGAAGAGCGTATCGACGGCTCCTACGTCGACGTGCGTGCTCGACTCAACACCGGCGGCGCATCTGCTGAGTACTCCTACCGCCTGTCGATCCCCGGCCGGCACATGGTGCTCAACTCCCTGGCCGCGCTGTTGTCCTCGACGCTGGCGGGTGCGGAACCTGAACGGATTGCAGCGGGGCTGAGCGGGTTCTCCGGTGTCCGGCGCCGCTTCGAGTTTAAGGGCCTCGTAGAGGACGGGCCGTTCGCAGGTACCCGTGTCTACGACGACTACGCGCACCACCCAACCGAGGTCACCGCTGTGTTGACGGCGGCGCGGGAGAAAGTCGAGTCTGAGGGCAAGGGTGCGCGTGTCGTTGTGTGCTTCCAACCGCACCTGTACTCGCGCACACAGAACTTTGCCCAAGAGTTTGCTGACGCCCTCTCACTCGCGGATGTCGTCATGGTGCTGGACATCTTCGGCGCACGCGAAGCGCCCGTTGAAGATGTGACCAGCAGGCTCATTACTGACAAGATGGATAGCTCGGTGCCGGTAGTGCTTGAGCCCAATTTCCTCGCAGTACCGGTGACACTGGCATCAATGGTTCGTCCTGGGGACGTCATCCTAACGATGGGCGCTGGGTCGGTGACAATGCTCGCCGATGAGATCCTCGCACAACTTCGGCAGGCGGAGGTGTAGCGTGACAGAGCAGACAGAGCATGAAGCCTTCGAGTCGGACCACCTCGACGAGTTTGGTGATGAGGACGCTCAAACGCGTAGCAAGAGCAAGCGCAAGCGTCGCTTCGCTATCGCGGGAGCTGTCATCGCTGGTCTCGCTGTGTGCGGAATTGCGTTGCCGTTTACACCGTTGATGCCGGTGAAGGGTGTGGTTGTCGATGGCAACGACGTGCTCACGCCCGAGGCGGTGCAAGCCCAGTCCGACATTGAGCTGGGCACGCCTATGGGGCTGGTCAAGGTGCGCCGTGCTGCTGAGAACATCGTGCAGGACCCGTGGGTTGACGTTGTTACGGTGCACCGCGACTGGCCAAGCACTGTGAGAATTGACCTCAAAGAGCGTGTCGCAGTGGCGTACTTGCAGCAGCCGGACGGGGCGCATCTGATTGATACTGAGGGCAAGGATTTTCTGATCGCTGAACCGCCGGTTGGGGCTATGGAGCTCGTGGGGGTCGACGTCGAGAACAAGGAGCAGATGCGGGAAGCTGTGGCGATCGCGGCGTCGATAAGCAGTGGTGCGCGTGCGCAAGTTGCCGCTTTGGAGGCGAATGGCCGCTACTCATTCGTGCTGCGGTTACACGACAACCGCCGCGTGGTGTGGGGCGCCTCAGAAGACAATGCGAATAAGTCACTGGCCTTTGAAACCGTTTTGCAACGCGAGGGCGCCGAGTTCAATATTTCTAATCCGGAGCTCATCACTGCGCGGTAGCGGTGTAAAACCCCAGGTCAAAACCCTAAAGTAAAGGTTTAGGGTCGAGACACGCCGAGGGAAACAATAAATTTTTTCGTGTTTTCGCCCATGATGGGATGCGTTACCGCAATTGTTGAAGTTCTAAGAAGTTTTGAAAGGCGAGACACTACCCATGACCTCTCCCGCAAACTACCTCGCCATGATCCGCGTCGTCGGTGTCGGTGGCGGTGGCGTTAACGCTGTCAACCGCATGATCGAAGAGGGCCTGAAAGGTGTGGAGTTCGTTGCGATCAACACGGACTCGCAGGCACTGCTCTTTACGGATGCAGACACCAAGCTCGACATCGGGCGTGAGGCGACTCGCGGACTTGGCGCCGGTGCAAACCCTGAGGTTGGCCGGACCTCTGCTGAGGACCACAAGCAGGAAATCGAAGAGTCGCTGAAGGGCTCGGACATGGTCTTCGTGACCGCTGGCGAGGGCGGCGGTACGGGTACTGGCGCTGCACCAGTTGTCGCGGGTATCGCGAAGAAGATGGGTGCGCTGACCATTGGCGTTGTCACCCGTCCGTTCACGTTCGAGGGCAAGCGGCGCACCCGTCAGGCGCTCGAGGGCATCGCGAACCTGAAGGAAGTGTGCGACACCGTCATTGTCATTCCGAACGACCGACTGTTGCAGCTGGGTGATTCGGACCTGTCCATGATGGATGCATTCCGCGCTGCGGATGAGGTGCTCTACAACGGTGTTCAGGGTATTACGAACCTGATCACCATTCCGGGCATGATTAACGTCGACTTCGCAGACGTGCGCTCGGTGATGGCCGACGCCGGCTCCGCCCTGATGGGTGTCGGCTCCTCCCGCGGTGAAAACCGCGTGATGAATGCGATGGAGCAGGCGATCAACTCGCCACTGCTGGAAACCACGATGGAGGGCGCGAAGGGCGTGCTCATTTCCGTTGCTGGTGGTTCCGATCTCGGCCTGAACGAGACGAGTGCCGCAGCGTCCATCGTCGAAGAGAAGGCAGACGACGACGCGAACATCATCTTCGGCACGATCATCGACGACAACCTCGGTGACGAGGTGCGCGTCACGATTATCGCAACTGGCTTCGACGAGAAGGCCAACGCTCGCCCGGATGCCCAGCAGCCGGTCGATGCTGCAGCCGCATCGGCGGAAGAAGGCGCGGCGCCGTCTCCATCGCGTGGTTCACTGTTTGAGGATCGAGCTCCGGAGACGGAACGCGACGACTCCTACCAGGCGCGTCACCGCTACGAGCCGCACCGCTCGGGCCTCTTCACCGGCGGGGAGTCCGAATCCTCCTATGAGCGTCGTGGACGCGAGGAGCGCGGCGGCGATGATTTTGACGTCGATGTCCCTGATTTCTTGCGTTAGTCTGGGAGCATGACTGACTCTCTTCTCGACGTAGAACAACGCCCCGTCCGCATGGTGTTTACAAGCCGTGCGGGCGGGGCGTCGTCGTCCCCATATGACTCTTTCAATCTTGCGCTGCACGTCGGGGATGACCCGGAGGCCGTACGCGCGAACCGCGCGCGGCTTGCATCGCTGCTCGGGGTTGATGTGGGGCGCTTCGTGTGGATGGAGCAGCTCCACACGCCGAACGTGACGGTGGTGGACGGGCCGCAGTCTGAGCCTGTCGAGGCTTCTGATGCCATCGTAACCACGACCCCGAACCTCGCCCTGTGCGTGCTGGTCGCTGACTGTACGCCGGTGCTGTTGGCAGACCCCGTCGCTGGAGTGATTGCCGCGGTGCACGCTGGGCGTCTTGGGGCGCGAAACGGCATCGTGAAGAAGACCGTTGAAACAATGCGTGACCTGGGTGCTCAGCCTTCACAGATGCAGGCGCTGCTCGGCCCTGCAGCTGCGGGAGCGTCATACGAAGTGCCTGCTGATATGGCAGCGGATGTTGAGCGCAAGCTGCCAGGCTCCCGGACCACTACGCATGCAGGGACCACTGGGCTTGACATCCGTGCCGGTATTCGGCGCCAGCTCACTGAGCTCGGTGTGCAGCGAATTGACGTAGATCCGCGCGATACCATCGCGGACGAGGACTTCTTTTCGTACCGGAGAGAATCCACAACTGGGCGCCAAGCAGGCGTTATTTGGCTAACTGGAGTGAAATAAATGAGCACAACTGATATTGCAAGCAACCTTGCCAAGGTGCAGGAGCGTATCCGCTCCGCGGAGCGTGCCGCGGGTCGCGAGCCGGGAAGCGTGGAACTGCTACCAGTGACGAAGTTTCACCCGTGCTCGTCGATTGAGATACTTGCCGCGGAAGGTATTCGCCTGGTGGGGGAGAACCGCGAGCAGGAAGCGAGCGCCAAGGTCGCGACTCTGCGCGAGCACGGGGTCGACTGTGGTATCGCGATGATCGGGCAGATCCAGTCGAAGAAGGCGAACGCAGTGGCGCGATGGGCGAGTGAGGTTCACTCGGTGGATTCCTTGAAGTTGGCGAAGGGACTCGAGCGTGGCATGGCGCTCGCCCTTGAGCGGGGTGATCGGACGTCCGAAATCCTGCCGTGCCTTGTTCAGGTTTCTGCAGACGGCGACGAAAGCCGTGGCGGTGTCGCGGTGGAGAAGATCGCCGAGTTGGTTGAAGCGCTCGAGGGGGCTGAGCACCTCCAGTTCGACGGGTTTATGGTTGTGCCACCGCTAGATGCAAACGCCAGCGAGGTATTCGACCAGGTCCGCGAGCTGCGAGACACCTACGCGGCCAAGCTTGGGCGGCCCCTGCGTTTCTCGGCGGGGATGTCCGCGGACTTTGAAGAAGCCATCGCGCATGGCTCGGATGTCGTGCGTGTCGGAACGGCGGTGATGGGGCCGAGGCCCGTAGTCTAAAAACCTAATCCGGAATTACATAGAGGTAATTTCTGCCCCGTCAGCACAGGCAACAAACGAGGAGCACCCAGATGTCTATTATCGGCAGCGCGAAAGAATTTTTCGGTCTTGGCCCGTTCAACGAAGATGACCCCTACTTCGATGAAGTGCAGTACGACGAGCGCGAGAACACTCGCGAGGAATCGACGAGACCTTCGCGCACATCTGAGTACGGCAGCGAGGACCGCTACCGCTCCTCAGCTACCCGTGACTACGCGGATCGCGCACCGAAGTCCTACACTCCCCAGGTCGTGTCCACTGCTCCGCGCAATTACAACGATGCGAAGGATATCGGCGAGCCGTTCCGTGATGGCGATGCCGTGATTATGGAGCTGACGGATCTCGACCCCCACGATGCAAAGCGCATCGTCGACTTTGCCGCTGGTCTGTGCTTCGCACTTCGTGGCAACATGTACAACCTGAGCAGGGGCGTTGAGACCCGCCGACGAGTCTTCGCGATCGTTCCGGAAAACGCCCGTTTGACCGAAGTTGAGCTGCAGCACACAGCGCGTCTTCGCTAATCGACGTCCAGCTCTGCGAAACATCAAGAAGAACAGGTAGTGTGTGACCCGTGTCTTTATTAGGAGCAATTCTTTACGCTGCGCTTGGGTTGTACTCCCTGATTGTGGTCGTCCGCATCATTGTCGAGATGGTGCAATCCTTCTCGAAGCAGTTTGATCCACCAAGTTGGTTTATGGTCGTTGCGGAAGGCATGTTCGTGGTCACGGACCCGCCTGTGAAGTTCTTCCGCAAACTCATTCCGCCCATGCGTATGAGTGGCGGCGTTGGGATAGACGTCAGTGTGATCGTACTGTTCGTGGCGATTATGCTGCTCCAGATGCTGGTACGGGTCACCATGTTGTAATAGTGAGCTTGGATTGAGGCACCTACATTGGTAGGTGCCTTTTTTGCTTAATTTTCCCGTAATTTATGCCCGGATCGACATCAATTATTGGGCATCGGGGGCAGAAAAGGGGTATAACTGGCGGTGATGCCTGGTGCGTGTGAACCTATGCGTTACTATGGATCGATAAAAGAATGACGAACTATTAGATTTTAGGGTTCGCTTCCCGTAGCGTGGGAGGCAATCTGTGTTCGCGACATTGCGGACACAATATCGACATCGAAGGGAACGCCAATGCCGCTGACACCAGCAGACGTGCACAATGTCGCTTTCAGCAAACCACCAATTGGTAAGCGGGGCTACAACGAGGACGAGGTTGACCAGTTCCTGGACCTCGTGGAAGACACGCTTGCGCAACTGCAAGATGAGAACGATGACCTTCGGGCCCGTGTCGAAGAGCTCGGTGCTGGTGGGTCTGCTGCCCCGGTTGCTCCTGCGGCCGCGTCCAGCGATGTCGACGAAGCTGAGATTGAAAAGCGAGTTGAGAAGAAGGTTCGTGCTGAGTACGAGCAGAAGCTCCGTGCTGCGCAGGAGGCAAAGGTAGCGGCTGAGAAGGATGCTCAGGCTGCGAAGCAGGAAGCGGCAAAGGCTCGCCAGGACGCGGAGCAGGCTGCAAAGCAGGCTAAGCAGGCGCCAAAGGCTGCCGCCGCACCGCAGCAGGCTGCGGCTTTCGACCAGAATGCAGCATCCGCCGATACGCACATGCAGGCGGCGAAGGTGCTTGGGCTCGCGCAGGAGATGGCAGACCGCCTCACCAACGACGCGCAGGCAGAGGCCCGCTCGATGCTCGACGAGGCCCGTGGTTCCGCAGAGCGTCAGCTGGCAGATGCCGAGGCACGCTCGAAGAAGCAGCTGTCTGAGGCAGAGACGCATTCCCGCGAGCAGATCCAGGCGGCTGAGCGTAAGGCTGCTGAGACGAAGCAGTCGGCTGAGGCTCGTGCACAGCAGCTCGTTGCAGACGCCGAGAAGAAGGCTGAGGAAACCACCAACGAAGCTAACTCGCGCGCTGAGGCGCAGATTCGCCAGGCTGAGGAGCAGGCAACGAAGCTGCGCACCGAGGCTGAGCGTAAGCACACCGAGATCATGAACACGGTGAAGCAGCAGCAGACCGCCCTCGAGAACCGCATCGCTGAGCTGCGCACCTTCGAGCGCGAGTACCGCACTCGCCTGCGCACACTGCTCGAGTCCCAGCTGGAGGAGCTTGAGACCCGTGGCACGTCCGCTCCGAGCGGCGACGCTGGCAATAAGTAGTTTCTTTCAAGCATCAGCCACCATTCACTGCGGTGAGTGGTGGTTGTTGCCATTTCTGGGGGACAAAGGGCTAGAATGAGACAAGCTACGTGCTTCACCACCTGGTGGTGCGGTAGCGCGTGATGATCCGACCATCATCGGGGAGCGTTTCCGGAAGAACAGCTGTTGCGCTACAGTGCGCTATTGCTTAGTAGAACCGGACGTAATTAGGAAGCGTTATTTCTTTCACCGCAAATGAAGCGGAAGTTCGTCTCACGGCGGACTTCAAGCAGGGTGGTACCGCGTGGCGTTGTTCGCTGCGTCCCTGTGACAAGGTAAGCATTGTGCGTGAAGGAGAGACGGAGATGAGCAAGGTCGGAAGTGTCTACCCAAAGGTAGATCTGACCGGGGGAAGTGCCGCGTTTCCAAAAATGGAGGAGCAGGTACTGAAGTACTGGAACGAGGATGATACGTTCCAGGCATCGCTGAAGCAGCGCGAAGACTGCGAAGAATATGTGTTTAACGACGGCCCTCCGTTCGCCAACGGTTTGCCACACTACGGCCACCTGCTGACGGGCTACGTCAAGGACATCGTGCCACGCTACCGCACGATGGCTGGTTACTACGTTCCGCGCGTGTTTGGTTGGGACTGCCACGGCCTTCCCGCGGAGCTCGAGGCTGAGAAGCAGCTCGGCATCAAGGATAAGGCTGAGATCGAAAACATGGGTCTGGCACAGTTCAACGAGTACTGTGCCAAGTCCGTGATGCACTACGCCGATGAGTGGAAAGAGTATGTGACTCGCCAGGCTCGTTGGGTGGACTTCGATAACGGCTACAAGACGATGGAACTGCCGTACATGGAGTCCGTCATGTGGGCGTTTAAGACCCTGTATGACAAGGGGCTGATTTACCAGGGCTTCCGCGTGCTGCCGTACTCGTGGGCGGAGCATACGCCGCTGTCGAACCAAGAGACGCGTCTGGATGATTCTTACCGCAATCGGCAGGATCCGACCGTAACTGTAACGATGCCGTTTACGGGTGGGCGTGAAGGATTTGCTGCTGCGGAGACCTGGAAGCAGCACCCTGAGCTGCACGACGCAGCTGCGATCGCCTGGACCACTACGCCATGGACGCTGCCGTCGAACTTGGCGCTTGCGGTCCATCCGGACGTTGAGTATTCGCTGGTCCGTGTTGGTGCGGACGGTGAAGAGGTGGTCGTCGGCAAGAAGCTGCTGCTGGCGACGGAGCTCATCGGCGCGTACGCGAAGGAGCTCGGCGAGGAGCGCGAGGTTGTCGCCACCTTCAAGGGCTCCGAGCTCGAGGGTCTGGAGTACGAGCCGGTCTTCGACTACTTCCGCGACCAGGAAAAGGCGTTCATGGTGTTGAACGCGGACTACGTGACCACCGAGGACGGCACGGGCGTTGTTCACCAGGCGCCTGCGTTCGGTGAAGACGATATGTACACCTGTCAGGAGTACGGCATCGATTTGGTGATTCCGGTTGATGCCGATGGTAAGTTCACCTCGCTGGTGCCGGAGTACGCAGGCAAGCTGGTTTTTGATGCGAACCGTGACATCATCCGTGACCTTCGTGCGAAGCAGCGCGTGGTCCGTGACCAAACGATTGAACACTCCTACCCGCACTCCTGGCGTTCGGGCGAGCCGCTGATCTACATGGCGCTTCCGGCGTGGTTTGTGAAGGTCACTGAGTTCCGCGACCGCATGGTGGAGCTGAACCAGGAGATCGACTGGATCCCATCGCACATTCGCGACGGCCAGTTCGGTAAGTGGTTGGAAGGCGCGCGTGACTGGAACATTTCGCGTACCCGCTACTGGGGCTCACCGGTGCCGGCGTGGGTGTCGGATAACCCGGAGTACCCGCGTGTGGACGTCTATGGGTCGCTCGAAGAGCTGGAGAAGGACTTCGGCGCTCGCCCGAAGTCGCTGCACCGCCCAGACATTGATGAGCTGGTCCGCCCGAACCCGGACGATCCGACCGGGAAGTCGATGATGCGTCGCGTGCCGGACGTGTTGGACTGCTGGTTTGATTCTGGTTCGATGCCGTTTGCGCAGTACCACTATCCGTTTGAAAATGTTGAGGAGCACGATGCTCGCCAGCCTGCGGACTTCATCGTGGAGTACTCGGGCCAGTCGCGTGGTTGGTTCTACGTGCAGCACGTCTTAGCGACGGCACTCTTCGACCGCCCGGCGTACAAGAAGGTCGTTGCGCACGGCATCGTGCTGGGCAATGACGGTCTGAAGATGTCGAAGTCGAAGGGCAACTACCCGAACGTCAACGAGGTCTTCGACCGTGATGGTTCCGACGCGATGCGTTGGTTCCTCATGTCTTCGCCAATTCTTCGTGGCGGCAACCTCATCGTGACGGAGCAGGGCATCCGCGAGGGCGTGCGCCACGCGTTGCTGCCGATCTGGAACGCGTACACCTTCCTGCAGTTGTACTCCTCCGAGGAGGCGAAGTTCAGCGTCGATTCGCAGGATGTGCTGGACCGCTACATTTTGGCGAAGACGCATGACCTCGTGGCTGCGGTGAAGGAGGCGCTCGACGACACTCGCATCGCGGACGCATGTGACGAGGTCCGTCGCTTCGCTGACTCGCTGACGAACTGGTACGTGCGCCGGTCACGCGACCGTTTCTGGGCGGGTCAGGAGGAGCATCCTGAGGCGTTTGACACGCTGTACACGGTCCTGGAGATCCTGACCCGTGTGACGGCGCCACTGCTGCCGTACATCAGTGAGGTCATCTGGTGTGGCCTGACCGGTGGTCGCTCGGTGCACTTGGCGGACTTCCCGTCCGCGGATGCAATCCCGGCGGACCCTGCACTGGTCAGCGCGATGGATGCAACGCGCGCGGTGTGCTCCGCTGCTTCGTCGGTGCGTAAGTCGAAGAAGCTGCGCAACCGCTTGCCACTGCCGAAGCTCACGGTGGCGCTGGCGGGCTCGGACCAGCTGCAGGACTTCGCGTCCGTGATCAAGGATGAGGTCAACGTGAAGGAAGTCGTGCTGACTGACGACGTCGACTCCGTTGGTTCCTTCGAGGTTGTGGTGAACGCGAAGGTCGCGGGTCCAACGCTGGGCCGTGACGTACAGCGCGCTATCAAGAACGTCAAGGCAGGCAACTACGTCCGAGAAGGCGAAAACGTTGTTGTCGACGGCGACATCGTGCTCACCCCGGAGCTCTACACCGAGCGCCTGGTGGCTGAGGACCCGACGAGCACCGCTCGAGTTGACGCTACCGATGACGTCGTTGGCCTGGTCGTGCTTGATACGGAGCTGACCGAGGAACTCGAGGCCGAGGGCTGGGCAGCAGACGTGATTCGTGGTCTGCAGGATGCTCGTAAGCAGGAAGGCTACGAGGTCTCTGACCGCATCTCGGTACAGCTGTGCGTACCTTCCGACAAGGTCGAGTGGGCGCAGCGCCACGCTGAGCACATCGCGCATGAGACGCTCGCGACGTCCTTCGAGATCGTCGAGACGCTCAACGGCGAGGCGCACACGATTCACGAAGGTGTGAGCGCAGCGATTGCTAAGCAGTAATTTGCGATGAAACGTTGGGTCCTGCACATCGACATGGATGCGTTCTACGCATCCTGCGAGCAGCTCACACGCCCAACGTTACGTGGACGCCCCGTCCTCGTTGCTGGTGTCAACGGGCGGGGCGTTGTCGCGGGCGCAAGCTATGAAGCCCGCAAGTATGGGGCGCGTTCCGCAATGCCGACCCACCAAGCTGCGAAGCTGGTGGGTCCGCGAGCGGTGCTCGTTGCCCCGCGGCGCCCGGTGTACAAGGTGGCGTCGCAACGCGTGTTTGAAATCATTGAGCGCAGGGTCAGCGTCGTGGAGCAGCTCTCTATCGACGAGGCGTTCATGGAGCCCGAGGAGCTCGCGGGAGCGAATCCGGAGACCGTGCTTGAGTGGGCCAACGAGCTACGTGGAGACATTAAGGATGAGACAGGCTTGCCAAGCTCGATTGGTGCGGGCAGTGGTAAGCAATACGCGAAGATCGGTTCGGGCCTGGCAAAACCCGACGGGGTGTACATTTTGCCTCACGAACAGCAGGAAGCGCTGCTGCACCCTCTGAACGTCAACGAGTTGTGGGGCGTTGGGCCTGTCACCGAGGCGAAGCTTGCGCAGGCCGGGATTGAAACGATCGGGGACTTCGCGGCGCTGAGCGAGAAGGAAGTCGATATCGCGCTCGGAGGGGTCGTCGCGAAGCAGTTGTGGCAGCTGGCGCGGGGGCACGATGATCGTCCGGTTGCGCCGAGGGCCGTGGCGAAGCAGATTTCTTCCGAGCACACTTTTCCCCAGGACCTGACCACTGCGGCCGAGGTTGACGCCGCGGTCGAGCGCGCCGCCGAGGAGTCGCACAGGCGCTTGCTGAAAGATGGGCGCGGTGCGAGGACTGTGACGGTGAAGCTAAGGATGGCGGACTTCCGCATTGAGTCGCGTTCTGCGACGCTGCCTTACGCCACTGACGATGCGGAGACACTGCGCGCGACGGCGTTTCGCATCGTGCGCTACCCGGACGAGGTCGGCCCGATCCGGCTCGTAGGCGTGTCCTACTCAGGACTCGAAGATGCGCTGCAGGACGTGCTGTTTCCGGAGCTAGACCAGGAAATCATCCGGCCTGTACCCGCTGACAGTGATTACGAATCCGGGGTCAGCGACCACGTGGCCAGCAGCGATGTTGCAGTCGAGCTATACGACGGGCCTACCAACGGCGTGTGGCGCGCCACCCAGGACATTTACCACGAGGACTTCGGCCACGGCTGGGTCCAAGGCGCGGGCAAAGGCTGGGTGAGCGTGCGTTTTGAAACGAGGGCCACGGGGCCAGGGAAGATGCACACATTGCGTATCGACGACCCCAAGCTCCAGCCAGCGGACCCGGTGGATTCCCTTGCGTGGCAGGACTGGCTCGACTCAGAACACTGACGCCGGATCCACGCCGTTGGCCAGCGCTGTCGCGAGCGCGATGCGCGCCTGACCAGCGCGTAGGAACCCCGCGGCGATCGCCCCTTGGGAGCCGAGGGTAGCGCCACCACCGGTGCCGCCGTAGGCGAAGGTGACCTCGCCGTAGGGTACGGAACTGGTGATTACGACGGGGATACCCGAATCGAGTGCGCGGGTGATTGCCTTACCCATGCCGGGGCCAACATTGCCGGATCCGAGCGCCTCGATCACGATGCCATCCGGGTTCATACTGGTGACGGCATCCACGATCTCGCCGTCCGCGCCGGGCCATGCGCGCAGGATGGGAATGTGAATGGCTGCCAACGGCTTGCTGGCAAGTGCTGCGGGGCGGGGAAGTGGGCGTTCGCTGCTCAAGGTGAAGGCTTCGAGGGCGTGTGTGTCGCGCTTCAACAGCCCGCGGGCGGGCAGGGTGGCGCCGCCGAAGTGGAGGAGTACGCCGTTGTTGCGTCGAAGCGGATCTGCGGCGGCGGCAATTGCGCCCGCGAGGTTCCCGGGGCCGTCGGGGTGTTCGTGGTCGGCGGCGTGCTGGGCACCGGTAAGCACAATAGGGCGGGGGTCGTCGTGCACGATGTCGAGTGCGAATGCGGTCTCCGCCATGGAGTCGGTGCCGTGGCTAATTACGATGCCACTGATCTGCGGGTCTTGCAGTGCTTGTGCAGTGAGGGAGCGAAGCTTGTCGATGTCAGCGAAGGTGATCGCGGACGAGTCGAGACGCAGCGCGTCATACACGCGGACGGGCTCGGTGGTGCCACTGGAGTGGACGAGGTCTTCAGCGCTAAGGCTTGGAACGAGTGCGCCTTCAGAGTTTGCGGTGCATGCGATGGTGCCACCGGTGGCGATGAGCAGTACGAAAGATTCCATAACTCACAGCGTGCCAGAGTGGCGTATTGGTGCCAAGGTAAAAACGCCGGTAACGTTGGCAAGGTTAGAGCGGTGTCGGATCGCTAACTGTGACCGTGAGCCGCTGAAGACAATGCTTCAAGGAGAAATCGTGAAAGCAGCACCGATCGTAGCTGTCGCCGCCGCGCTGGGCCTCGGGCTCGGCGTGAGCGCATGCTCTGGCGACAACAGCCAGGATGATCCCGCGACCACGGCAACGCAGGCCACCAGCGAGTCTGTCGCGCCCGCCGCGCAGCAGCCAACCGCTGAGGAACTCAACGCAGTGCTCATGCGCGCAACTGATGCAAGCCTGCCGATTGAGGAGCGCGTGAACACGGTCCAGGGTGGAGAGAACGTCCCTGAACTGTTCGACGTGATGGCGCAGTCCCAGGAGGAGTCCGGCGCGAACTTCCAGGTCGTACCGCCTGTGCTCCCTGGCTACACCCCGGATACCGTTCTGGCAACGGTCAGCTTCACCCGTCCCGACTCCCAGCCGCAGCTCGCGGAGGACGTGGAATTCGTCTTCGAAGACGGCGTGTGGAAGCTTTCTCAGGTCTGGGCATGCACCCTGATCAACAACACCCTGCCGCCTGAGCAGGTGCCAGAGATGTGCAAGAGCTCCGCTCCGCAGCCGGCAGCCCCGGCTGAAGAGCAGCCAGGTGAGCAGCCTGCGGAAGGCTACCAGCAGGCACCGAACCTCTAAGCAGACACTACTGCTTATCCGCGCGCCAGAGCTCCTCAGTCCACAACGTGGCGAGAGTCAGAGTTCTGGCGCGTGCGTCTTTCTTGGCCTGGCGCTCGTGCCACTGGCGGCGCACCCAACGGTCATGGCTGGTGATGATGACGGTGCCCTCGAACGCGAGCAGGGCGTGTTCCAGCTCTTCGGCCAGTGCGAGCGAGAGGTGGTTTGTCGGCTCGTCGAGCAGCAGCAGGTCAGGCGGGCACGCCAGGATGATGCCCAGTGAGACGCGGCGACGCTGGCCGAGCGAGAGGTCGTCGAGCTTCTTCGCTGCCTGCTCCTCGGTCATCAGGCCCATTTCTACGAGGTCTGGCACACCCTCTGGGGTGAGCTCCGCGAACACTTCGGCTGCGGTTTTGTCGAGGTCAGTCCACGAGTCGTCCTGCTCGAGGCGTGCGACGGTCATCTCTTCCGGCATGATGATCTCGCCCTCGTAGTCGCGCAGCTGGCCGTCGATAATTTTCAGCAGCGTGGACTTACCGGAGCCATTTGGGCCTTCAACGAGGAGCTGCTGGCCGGGTTGCACTTTGATACTCAGTGGGGCGAGGCGGTCAGGAACGGAGAGGTTCTGGGTGACCAGCGCCGGGAGCCCAAGCGAGGTCGCGGTATGCGGCGGGAGGCCACGGAAGCGCAGCCGCGCCGGTGGCTCCGGAATCTCCGTTCGCTCCAGCGCTTCGAGGCGTTGCGACGCCGAGCGCCTGCGGTTGCCCACCGTCTTCGCCGCGCGGTCCGCCTGGTACTTTGCCGCCATTCGGATGTCAGAAGAAGCTTCTTGGGAGTGGAAGATGTCCTCGCCGGTTTGCTCAGCGGCCTTCTCAAGCCTGGCGCGCTCGTGCTCTTGCGCTGCGTAGTCGCTTTCCCAGCGGCGGCGTCGGTCCTCGCGGGCCTTGAGGTAGTCGCTGAACGCGCCACGGTAGCGGGTGCCCTGGCGGGTCTCCTCGCCGAAGCCGCCCTCGGCTCCAAGGCCGGGGTCGAGGTCGACGATGCCGTCGCAGGCGGTGTCGAGGAAGTAGCGGTCGTGCGACGCGGCGAGTACAGGCCCTTTGAATGCCTCGAGCTCGCCGATGAGGAAGTCGACGGCTTCGTCGTCGAGGTGGTTGGTCGGCTCGTCGAGGACCATGGCGTCCACCGGGTGTAGCAGCAGCGTGGCCAGTGCAAACCGTCGGCGTTGCCCGCCAGACATCTCGCCCAGTGGGGTGGCCAGGTCGACGTTCGCAAGGCCGAGGCCAGCCAACACGGTAGCGATGCGGGCATCTAACTCCCACACGCCGGAGTTTTCCGCGCGGGACAACGCCCGGTCGTATGCGTCGGCCGCCTCCTGGTCGTCTGGGTTGTCGACCATGCGCTGCGCAAAGGTTGAGATGTCTTCCTCGACAGCGCGAAGCTCTTTTACGGCTTCGTCGATAAGTGATTGGGCGGGCTCGCTGAACGGCAGCGAGGTTTCCTGCGGGATGAAGCCCGTGATCGGGGGCGTGATAAGCACCCCTGCGTCGGGTTTCAGCTCTCCGGAGATGATGCCGAGCAGCGTCGATTTGCCGGCGCCGTTCTCTCCGATGAGCCCGGTGACAGACCCGGATGGCACCGCGAAAGAAATGTCGGTGAGGACGCGGTGTCCGCCTGGGTACGAAAACGAAATGCCGTCAAGGCCAATATGCAGTGGGGCAGTCATGGGATGTTCCTCGTCATCAAATGTGGGCCGTCTCTTATACGTTATAGTCCACAACGCTCGTGGTGTCTTGGGCCACACGGGTATCGGCTTCGTCACTGCCGTAGACAAGCCGCGTAGCGGTAAGCACAGAACCGCCCACCGGAAGTGGCGAATGCAGGTCCACCGTCAGCGAGCCGTCCGAGTGCGAAGTGTTGCTCACCACGTGCAGCGTCGTGCCGTCTAGGGCGCCAGCGACCTCGTTATCAATCGTGATGGATCGCTTCAGCGGGCGTTCCTGGACATCTACTTTCAGCTCGAGTGTTGCGTCCTGTGCGGATTCCAGCGTGTACGTGGTGGTCCGTAGCATGTCCGAGGCACCAAGTCCTCGCTGCTCAACTTTCCAGGAGCCGCCTACGCCGACTGGCTCATCCGGGAAGACAACTTGCCACGACATCAATTCGAGCAAGTTCTGCTCGGCGATGGCCCGGCCTTCCTCATCGGAATCCGCCGTAGGCATCAGTTGTACCGCCGATACTGTGCCGTTAGGGTCGCTGTGCCAGCGCATCTGGAAGCCCTCGTTTGACGTCAAGCTGTTCTGCATCGCTAAACCCGAGTGCTCTAACCCTTCTGCGACAAGGTCTACCTGGCGCACAGCACCCTCGTTGTTGCTTTCTGAAGTGTGCGTCGAAACGGTCAGCGTGACTGTGTCGCGCTCGTGCTCGCGCGCGATGACCGGCTCCGAGCCCTCCTCGCCGGGGTACTGCGCAATCGCGTGCGACAGCGCGACCCGCTGCGGCGCCGTAGTTTCGCTGTCTGCTGATGCGCCGTCCTCGTACTTCCACACCTGCGGGTTTTGTCCTTGTGAAAGTACCTGCACGACTGGTGACTCAACGGCGAACTCGGGAATGTCAGCGAATGGATCCGGCTCCTCGGCGCTGCATGCAGTGAGCGCAAAAACCGCGGCGGTGATGGTTAGAGGGCCGAACAATGAACGTTTGGGATGAGCGGAGTACAACACAACTTCACAAGCTACAGCATTTGCATACTACAGTTATCTGCGATGGGTAATTCAAAGGAATCACGTGTGCGCGGCGGAGCGTCAGCGAAGCGTCGCTCGCTCGGTGTCGTCGTAGGCGTCATGCTCGCTGTTGCTGCTGTGGATCAAGTAGTCAAGCAAATCATGGTGACATCCTTGACACCCGGTGAGCCCGTGCCAGTGATCGGTGATTGGGCTCGACTGTATTTATTGTTTAACCCTGGCGCGGCCTTTTCGATGGGACAGAACTCGACGTGGCTGTTCACGACGATCCAGCTTGCGTTCGTAATCGGTGCGTTGATCTATGCCCCACGCCTTGCTGGCAGGTGGGAGACACTTGGGGTGGCGTTGATCGCGGGAGGGGCGCTCGGCAACCTCATCGATAGGCTCGCGCGCGAGCCAGGCTTTTGGTTTGGCCATGTCGTTGACTACATCTCCATCGGCTCGTTTGCAGTGTTCAACCTTGCCGACGCCGCCATCACCATCGGGGTGGCCGTCGTCGTCATCTCGATGTTCGCAAAGGAGGCGCGGTCGTGAGTACGGGGTTCCGCGCGCTTCCGGTGCCTGAGGGACTGTCGGGGATGCGCGTTGACGCGGCAATTGCAAAGCTCTTTGGGGTCTCGCGCAGTGTTGCGGCAGAGATGATCGCCGACGGCAGCGTACTTATCGACGCCTCCCCAGTACAGAAATCCGATCGTGTTACTGCGGGCGCCCTGCTGGAGGCCACGCTGCCACCGCCGAAGCGCGCGCCGGAGCCTGTGGCCGAGCACGTCGACGGACTCGACGTGATCTACCACGACGCGGACGTCATCGCCGTGGACAAGCCGGTAGGCGTTGCCGCCCACCCAACACTGGGTTGGGAGGGGCCAACCGTGGTCGGTGGGTTGCAGGCGATGGGTTTTACACTGCCAGATGCTGGCCCCCCGGAGCGCAAGGGGATTGTGCAGCGATTGGACGTCGGCACGTCCGGAGTGATGGTTGTCGCAAATAGTGTGCGTGGCTATTCGGTGCTGAAGCGTGCGTTCAAGGAGCGAACGGTGCACAAGACGTACCACGCGGTGGTGCAGGGGCTGCCTGACCCGATTGTCGGCACGATTGACGCGCCGATCGGGCGCCATCCGTCGGCGGGGTGGAAGTTTGCTGTCACGGCGGATGGGCGCCAGAGTATTACGCACTACGAGGTGCTCGAGGCGTTTCGCCAGGCAAGCCTGCTTGAGGTCCATCTGGAAACAGGGCGCACACACCAGATTCGTGTCCACATGTCTTCGGTAGGGCACCCGTGCGTCGGCGACCCAATGTACGGGTGTGACCCGAACCTTGCCGCCAAACTTGCGCTCAACCGACAGTGGCTGCACGCCACCAGCTTGACGTTCGACCACCCAAGTACCGGAAAGCCAATGACGGTGAAATCTTCCTACCCAGACGACCTGCAGCACGCCTTGGACATGTTGCGATCGGCGAACCGTGGCTAACCAGGCAAAGAGGTGGCGCGGCGCAATCGCGGCGTTGCTCGCCGGTGCTGTGCTTTACGGATGCTGCTACCTTGTTGGCGTCAATAATCCACCAGAGCAACCTGTGCTGCAAGGGGACGCTCTGGGGGCAGAACAAGGCGAGACTGCGCCGGAGTACGCGGCGCGCGCGGAGCAGAGCCTCGAAGAGGCATTGCAGGAAGGTGAACAGGCTCATTTCGCGCTTGTATCGTTTAGCCATCCTTTAAGTCCAGAAGAAGCAGACGCAGTACTACGCCCGATTGGGCGTGTGAATGCCGTGATCACCAAGTTAGGCGCGAATCCAGTCGGAGAGCCTGCGCCCGGAGCGTCGCGCGCCGAGATATTCCGAGGAGTCTCTGCACACATTGAAGGCGCAGTCGTCTACGACGCTGTTGCGCATTTGGCTGATGTGAACGATGTGAACGATGTGTTTGCTGTGGAAGTTTTACCAGCTGACGCGGTATGGGGCGCGTTCGCAATCCGGCCCGTAAGTTTCGTAGACGCACAGTGAAGGCGTGTATAGTTTTCCGGGATTGCACCTATACGCGCATCCAAAAGGTGCGCGGAAAACAACACGAGGAGAGACATTGGTTTCCGACCCTGGAGTCAACGCCCGAAGCCCGCAGCGTCAGCGATTCTCGAAGACACGAATTGCGGGGGTAGCGTTGGCTACCACCGCGGCGTTATTCGCTGCCTCGTGTGGCGCTATTGGCGGTGGTGATGATGGCGGGCACGATGGTTTGCTCGCCGGAGATTACACGATCGCTGCAGAGGAAAACCTCACCAATAGCATCGTGGTCAATGGCAACATTGCGCCGATTCGCTCAGTGAGCATCACGACCGCGCTGCAGTCCGAGGTCGAACGGCTCGCAGTGCAGCCAGGCGACCGCGTCGCTAAAGATCAGTTCTTGGTGCAGATGAACACCGACGCGCTGCAGCGCCAACTTGCCAAGCAAGAAAAGCAGCAGGCGAGTGCCCAGGCAGAAGCGATGCAGGGCGTCGAGCAGGCCAAGAGTCAGCTCAACGCGTACGACCAGGCGATGGCAAACGGCTCCAACCCGGCCGTGGCTCAGGCGCAGGCCCAGGTGGATCAGGCGCAGGCAGCGCTTGATGCTGCGCTTGCCGCGCAGGGTGGCGCACGGATGATCGCTTCGCCGAAGATCGCAGCCCACGTTCAAAAGATGGCCGGCGATTTGTCCTCCCGTCTGCCAGGCGGTTCCGGCCACGGCATCCGCACGGCACCTCCTGCAGCCCCGGCCGCGCCGGGTCAAGTTCCGGGTGGCGGCCAGGGTGCTGTCCCGATGCTGAGCGTGGAGCAGGCTCGAGCTGCACTTCAGGAGTCGCAAGCCGCGCTGGAGGCCGCCAAGGCGCAGGCCGGGCAGGAGCGGCAGCAGCTCCAGGCACAGGTTGATTCCGCGTGGCGCGCAGCAGAGAATGCTTCTGCCGCTGACGACGACGGTACGCTGCAGCTCCAAGTGCAGGAAGCAACGATTAACGCTCCAATGGCTGGCGTAGTCACAAACGTTGACGTGCAGGTAGGCGATATCCCGCAGGGTCGCGTCCTTGGCATCGCAGATGACTCCCGACTGTTGATCCGCGCTAACGTGCGCGAGGCGGACGTCCCGGCGATCAAGCAGGACAACCGCGTTGAGTTCACCTCGACTGCGACGGGTAAGAAGAAGTTCACTGGGCGCGTCACGCGAGTTTCCCCGGTCGGTTCCACAGGCGCGAGTGCTGGTAGTGGGGCAGAGGCTGCAGCCGCAATGTCCGCAGGTGGCAGCGGCGGAGGCTCCTCGGTGATGTTCCCCGTTGAGATCGAAGTCACCGGTGACAAGGAAGGCCTGCTGCTCGGTGGCAGTGTGCGTGCTGAAATTATCACTGAAGAGGCGAAGAACTCCATCAACATTCCTCGCGACGCCGTCTACGACGAGAACAAGATTTTGGTGCTCGCAACGGAGAATCCCGGCGACACCAGCGGCGTCGTAGAAGAGCGCACTGTCAAGACCGGTGCGAAGAATGACGTTGACGTCGCTGTCACGGGGGGCGAGCTCAAGCCAGGCGACATCGTGATCAACTGGCCTGAGAACTTCAAGGACAAGGTTGGCTCCACGGTGAAGGTCAACGACGAAAACTTTGATCCTGAGCAGGTAAAGAACGCAAAGGACAAGAAGCCGACAGGCAGTGCCGCTGCAACCACTCCGGCGACGTCTTCTGCAGCGCCGAAGTCTTCCGCGCCAGCGGAAAAGGAGGGGTAGGCGATGGCACGGAATCCCTTCCGAAAGCACTCCCGACAACGCGTACAGGACGATGCCACCGACGCAGAGTTCGACGAGTTGTTTGAGGCCGCCGAGCCTTCGACGGAGGAGCTCGAAGTACCAACGCTGACAGAGCCAGTTGCGCAACCTCAACCAGCACTGCACACACCTGCAGGGCAAGAGGCGATGTCGAAGAGCGGTCTGCTCATTGACATGCGCAGGATCGTCAAGACGTACAACGTCGGAGAGCCCAGCGAGCTGACCGTGCTGCATGGCATCGACTTCCATGCAGAGCAGGGCGAATTTGTCTCTATCGTCGGCCCGTCGGGTTGCGGCAAGTCGACGCTGATGAACCTGGTTGGCATGCTCGACCGGCCGACAGACGGCGCGTACGCGTTCAACGGCGAGCCGGTGTACGCCAAGTCGGACAACGAGCTGGCCGCGTATCGTAGCCAGAACATCGGCTTTATCTTCCAGAACTTTAACCTGATCGGTCGAATCGACGCGTTGCAAAATGTGGCGATGCCAATGATGTATGCGGGCGTCGATAAGAAAGAGCGCGAGGAGCGCGCCGCTGAACTTTTGAACATGATGGGCATGGGCGACCGCTTGCACCATAACCCGAACGAACTGTCGGGTGGGCAGAAGCAGCGCGTGGCAATTGCTCGCAGCCTTGCGAACGACCCTGACCTGCTGCTCGCGGATGAGCCTACCGGTGCCCTGGACTCCAAGACGGGCCGCATGGTGATGGACCTCTTCCACGAGCTGCACGACGACCTTGGTAAAGCCATCGTCTTCATCACGCACAACCCTGAGTTGGCAGAAGAAACTGGCCGCATTGTAGAGATGATGGACGGGCGCATCGCGCAGGTTCGCGCCCCACTGGGGGCGAGGCCATGAACGTAGGAGAGTCAATCAAGCTTGCCTCCTCGTCGCTTCGCAAGAATAAGCTTCGCTCGTTGCTGACGCTGCTGGGCATCATTATCGGCATTATGGCAGTGGTCATTATTATGACGCTCGGCCGTGGTCTGGAGCGCCAGGTGATGTCGGGGCTTGAAGGCGTCGGCACTACGACGCACCCGGTGATGGTGCATGAGCGTCCCGATGACGCGGATGCATCCGAGGATCCCTTCGCGGCGTTTTCTTACGCGCCACCATCCGATGAGCGCAACGCAGTCACTCCCGAGCAGCTCGATGAGCTGCGTCAGGCATTTGGGGACCGTATCCAGGGCGTGGACATCGATGTTTCCACGAGTGGGGAAGTGGTCTCCGATGACACAACTGTGTCCACGAACGTCAAGCCGGTCCTTGCAGACTCGATGAAGGTGCGAAACATCGAAGTGCAGTTCGGCCGCGAGATTTCCCAGGATGACATCGATGGGCACCGGCCGCTCGCAGTCGTGAGCCCCTCGCTTATCGACGCCCTCTTCGACGGCAACGCCCAAGCCAGTTTGGGCAAGCGCATCGATGTGGTTGTAGACGACCAGCCGGCAGTGTTCACTATCGTGGGCGTGCTCGATGGCGAGGAAGATTCCCGAGGCGGCGGAATGTTTGGTGCCGCAGAACAGTTTGCGGACATCTATATCCCGCTCACCGCTGCAGATCGCGTTGGGCTTGACAGCGACTGGTTCACGTCATTTTCGGTGCAATCGGCGCCGGATGAAGACGCGAAGACCTTCCAGGCCGACCTGCAACACTACATGGACCGTTGGTACGCCAATAACGAGGATTACACCATTGAGGTGGTGGATCTTTCCTCGAGCTTGGAAGAGCTGACGAGCGTATTCCGCATCATGTCGACGGTGCTTTCCGCGATCGGCGGTATCTCTTTGCTGGTCGGTGGTATCGGTGTGATGAACATCATGCTGATCACCGTCACTGAGCGCACGCGGGAGATCGGTGTGCGCAAAGCGTTGGGCGCCAAGCAAAGCGATATCCGTACACAGTTCATCGTCGAGGCGATGCTGGTGTGCCTGATTGGCGGCATCATCGGTGTGATTCTGGGCGGGGCGATTGGCATGATCGCGACGGCCGCGTTCGATGCCTTTACTTGGCCGCCGCTCGGCGCAATTGTGCTGGCGCTCGGGTTTTCGCTGGCAACCGGTATTTTCTTCGGTGCCTATCCGGCCGCGAAGGCTGCAAAGATGCAGCCTATTGATGCTTTGCGTTACGAATAAGTTCGCTGGTTGCTGGCTCTTTTGGCCGTGTCCGAAGTCTGGATAAGATGAAGCGCATGGCCAAAAAATCTTCCTTCGTCCACCTGCATAACCACACCGAGTTTTCGATGCTCGACGGCATGGCGAAAGTTGACATGCTTGCGGAGGAGGTTGTGCGCCAGGGCATGCCCGCGGTGGGCATGACTGACCACGGTAATATGTTCGGCTCGAACGCGTTTTACCGCCAGATGGTGGACGCGGGGGTGAAGCCGATCATTGGCATCGAGGCCTACTTGGCGCCGGAGTCGCGCCTGAATAAGAAGCGCGTGCTGTGGGGCACCCCTGACCAGAAGCGCGACGATGTGTCCGCCTCCGGTGCGTATCTGCACCAGACGATGCTGGCAGAAAACGCGACCGGCCTGCGCAATCTGTTCAAGCTCTCGTCGCTGGCTTCGTACGAGGGGCAGCTTGGTAAGTGGCCGCGCATGGATGCGGAGCTCGTCGCCGAACATGCCGACGGCATCATCGGCACCACGGGGTGTCCGTCGGGTGATGTGCAAACCCGTTTGCGGCTTGGCCAGTACCGTGAGGCCCTTGAGGCCGCGGCGATGTGGCAGGACATCTACGGCCGTGATAACTACTTCCTCGAGCTCATGGACCACGGTCTGGATATTGAGCAGCGCGTACGCAATGACTTGCTGCGCATCGGCAAGGAGCTCGACCTTCCGCCACTGGTGACGAACGACTGTCACTACGTCCTGGAGTCCCAGGCGCCGGCGCACGAGGCCATGTTGTGTGTGCAGACCGGCAAGACGCTGATGGACCCGGACCGCTTTAAGTTCGACGGCACCGGCTACTACATCAAGTCAGCTGAGCAGATGCGCGACCTGTGGGACTCTACGGTGCCTGACGCCTGCGATAACACCCTGTGGATTGCGGAGCGTGTCGGTGACTACAGCGAGCTGTGGGAGGAACATCCGCACGACCGGATGCCGGTGGCTGACGTGCCGGAAGGGGAGACCCCAACAACGTGGCTGCGCAAGGAAGTGATGCGTGGTTTGCAGGCGCGCTTCGAGGGCAGGGAGGTGCCGGAGGAATACATCGAGCGCGCGAACTACGAGATCGACGTCATCGATATGAAGGGCTACCCGTCCTACTTCCTCATCGTTGCCGAGCTGATCAAGCATGCGCGCGAGGTCGGCATTCGCGTCGGGCCGGGCCGTGGCTCCGCGGCGGGTGCGCTTGTGGCGTACGCGCTGACCATCACGAACATTGACCCGATGGAGCATGGCCTGCTCTTCGAGAGGTTCTTGAACCCGGAGAGGCCGTCGGCACCTGATATTGATATCGACTTCGACGACCGCCGACGCGGGGAAATGATCACGTACGCTGCAGAGCGCTGGGGCGAGGACAAGATCGCACAGGTGATTACCTTCGGCACGATTAAGACGAAGCAGGCTATTAAGGACTCGGCCAAGGTGAACTTCGGCCAGCCCGGCTTCCAGATGGCGGACCGTATTAACGCGGCGCTGCCTCCTGCGATCATGGCGAAGGACATTCCGCTGGCAGGTATTACGGATCCGGAACACCCGCGGTACAACGAGGCGACCGAGGTGCGCTCCATGATTGAGACTGACCCGGATGTAGCCCGCATCTACGAGACTGCGCGTGGCCTTGAAGGTACTGTGCGCCAGGCAGGCGTGCACGCTTGTGCCGTGATTATGGCGTCGGTGCCTTTGATGGACCACATCCCGATGTGGAAGCGGCCTGCCGACGGTGCGATCATTACTGGTTGGGACTACCCAGCGTGTGAGGCCATCGGCTTGCTGAAGATGGACTTCCTTGGCCTGCGAAACCTCACCGTGCTTGGCGACGCACTGGAAAACGTGAAGAAGAACCGCGGCGAGACCGTCGACCTTGAGTCGTTGAGTACTGATGACCCGAAGGTATACGAGTTGCTCTCTCGCGGCGATACGCTTGGCGTGTTCCAGCTGGACTCGGGTGGCATGCAAGAGCTGCTCAAGCGCATGGGCCCGACTGGTTTTAAGGACATCGTCGCTTCGCTCGCGCTGTATCGCCCAGGCCCGATGGGCATGAACGCCCACTGGGACTACGCGGACCGTAAGAACGGCCGCAAGCCGATTACGGCCATCCACCCGGAACTTGAGGAGCCACTGAAGGACATCCTGGACGAAACCTACGGTTTGATCGTGTACCAGGAGCAGATCATGGAGATCTCCCGAAAGGTTGCGAACTACACCGCTGGTGAGGCAGACGGCTTCCGTAAGGCCATGGGTAAGAAGAAGCCAGAGGTGCTGGCGCAGCAGTACGAGAAGTTCTGGTCGGGGATGCAGGACAACGGCTATTCCAAGAGCGCGATGGACGCACTGTGGCAGATTATTGAGCCGTTCGCCTCGTACGCGTTTAACAAGTCTCACGCTGCAGGTTACGCGCTAGTGTCCTACTGGACGGCGTACATGAAGGCGAACTACACCGCTGAGTACATGGCAGCGTTGTTGACCTCGGTGGGCGATAAGAAGGACAAGTCGGCGATCTACCTTTCCGACTGCCGCCACCTTGGCATTTCCGTGCTCCAGCCAGATATTAATGCTTCCGAAGAGAACTTTATGGCTGTTGGCGAGGACGTTCGATACGGCCTCGCGGCGGTGCGTAATGTCGGCGTCGAAGTTGTTGAGTCGATTAAGGAGACACGCCGGACGAAGGGCGAGTTCACGAGCTTCTCTGACTACCTCGACAAGATTGACCTACTGCCATGTAATAAGCGAATTACTGAATCTCTAATTAAGGCCGGTGCGTTCGACTCGCTTGGGCACCCGCGCAAGGGATTGATGCTCATCCAGGAGGATGCCGTCGATTCTGTGCTTACCACGAAGAAGGCTGCTGACAAGGGGCAGTTCGACCTGTTCGCCTCCTTCGGAGGTGACGACGCAGTTGCTGCTGACAACGCGTTTGCGCTGCAGATCCCGGATGAGGAGTGGGACAAGAAACACAAACTTGCTCTCGAGCGTGAGATGCTGGGCTTGTATGTCTCGGGCCACCCGCTTGACGGCTTCGAGGAAGCAATTGACGCACAGACCGATACTCAGTTAACGACGATCCTCTCCGGCGAATTGCGAAACGGCGCCGAGGTAACGATTGGCGGTCTGATCTCTTCGGTCGATCGGCGTTTCTCGAAGAAGGACGGTTCCCCTTGGGCGATCGTCACGATTGAGGATCACCACGGCGCCTCCGTTGACGTGTTGCTGTTTAACAAGGTGTATTCGCTGGTTGCGCCACAAATTGTGGAAGACAATATCATCCTTGTGAAGGCGCACGTCTCGATCCGTGACGAACGCATGAGCCTGTTCGGCGACGACGTCAAAACGCCGGAGCTGGGCCCAGGCAACGGTGCTGGGCTGCCACTGCGTCTCACGCTGCGCACCGAGCAGTGCACTGTGGATAATATCCAGCGTTTGAAGGGCGTGCTGCAGAACAACCCGGGCGACTCGGATGTGTACCTGAACCTTGTACATGGCGACGAGACGCAAATGATGGTGTTAGGCGACCATCTGCGGGTGGAGCGTTCGGCGAGCTTAATGGGCGATCTGAAGGCGACGATGGGGGTTGGGATCCTCGGCTAGTGGAGGGGAGTGAATATATTCCCCGGTGTGAAAATCAGCTTGGCTACACTCTGTCGTTGGAATCAATACCAGCTAAGAGGCGAATGAGTGGAGCATAATATATGTCCGAGTACAAGATTTTGACAACACACGTTGGGTCCCTGCCGCGCACCCCTGAGCTGCTCGAAGCGAACCAACTTCGTTCGGAGCAGCAAATCAACGACGAGGACTTCAAGGAGATCCTTGAGCGCGCGATCGACGAGGTTGTGCAGCGCCAGGTTGACCTGGGCATCGACATCATCAACGAGGGTGAGTACGGTCACATCACCTCTGGCGCGGTCGACTACGGTGCTTGGTGGAACTACTCTTTCTCTCGTCTTGGTGGACTGACCATGACCGACGAGGACCGCTGGGCCTCGCAGGAGATCAAGCGTTCCACGCCTGGAAACATTGAGTTGACCAGCTTCGCTGATCGCCGAGACCGCGCACTCTTTTCCGAGGCGTACTCCGACCCGCACTCCGGCATTTTCACTGGCCGTGCGAAGGTTGGTAACCCGAAGTTCACGGGTCCGATTACCTACATTGGCCAGCAGGAAGTTGAGACGGACGTCGCACTGCTGAAGCGCTCCATGGATCGCGCCGGTGCCACGCAGGGGTTTGTCGCAGCACTTTCGCCAGGCTCCGCCGCCCGTCTGAAGAATGAGTATTACAACACCGACGAAGAAGTCGTACAGGCGTGTGCTGCTGCGATGGCACACGAGTACAAGGCAATTACCGACGCCGGTTTGACCGTGCAGCTCGACGCACCTGACCTTGCGGAATCCTGGGATCAGATTAATCCCGAGCCGACCCTGGAAGACTACCGTGCGTGGCTGCGTATTCGTATCGACGCCATCAATGAGTCCATCCGCGACTTGCCGAAGGAACTGACTCGCCTGCACATTTGCTGGGGTTCGTGGCACGGCCCGCACGTTACCGACGTACCGTTCGGTGACATTATCGAGGAGATCCTGCGGGCAGAGGTTGGCGGCTTTTCCTTCGAGGGGGCATCGCCGCGTCACGCGCATGAGTGGCGCGTTTGGCAGGACCACGCGTTGCCAGAGGGCAGCGTTATTTACCCGGGTGTCATTTCGCACAGCACGAACGCTGTCGAGCACCCACAGTTGGTTGCGGATAGGATCGTTCAGTTCGCCGAGGTCGTCGGCCCAGAAAACGTTATCGCTTCGGCAGACTGTGGCTTGGGTGGGCGCCTGAACCACCAGATCGCCTGGGCGAAGCTGGAATCACTGGTGAAGGGCGCGGAGATTGCATCACGTCAGCTCTTCGGCTAATCGGAAGTAGCAGAAGCGCTAAGGCCGGTGCCCATCTCTTTCCGAGGAGGGCACCGGCCTTAGCGCTACTTGCTACGCAGCTACTTAAGCATGGACTTCAGTTTGTCCTGCGCTCCAGGGATAGCCTTGATCGCCGCGGTGATCATCTGAATCAGCCCGACGAAGAGTGCGATGCCAGCCGAGATATAGCTGAAAATCTCGCGAGTTTCATCGGTCATGATGCCTTTGTTGATCGCTTCGGAGCTTGGGCCTTCAGCTTTTCGTGGCTCCGTGGTCTTTGGTACTGGCGAAGCGGTAACCGTCACGGTCACAGCAGGTGCTGTTTCTGTGGCAGTAACACGTGATTGCGTGGTCGGCGTGTCTTGCTTCTCTTGTGCCATCAGTGGGCTTGCCGTGAGGCAAGCACCACCGAGGGCGGTAGTAATGGCAAGAGCGACCAGTGAGCGTGTATTCACGTTCAACTCCCTGTTTGTCTGAAGTAGTGGTGAAGCTTAGAACACCTTCGGCACGTGGACGTGTCCGAGGCCCAGGTGGAACTGAGCATTTGCCATGTCGATGAGCTTGTTGAGGCCGGTCGGGTCGGACAGGACGATCAAGCCGGTGGTCAGGACCGCAGCGAGGATGCCTGCGAAAGCGCCGAGGGCGTGTCCCTTAGAGCTGCCCGACGTCTTCGTGTTGTTGTTGGTGTCAGGATTCGTGTTGTTGTCGCCTGGTTTCTCGGTCTCGCCTGACTTTTCGGTCTCGCCTGGCTTCTCCTCGTCCTTCTTGTCGGACTCCTTGCCGGTGTCAGGGGTTTCCTGGGTGTTCTGATCCTTGGTGTCACCAGGGGTCTGCTCGGCGGTTGGAGCCGTGGTGTCCTTCGCTGGGGCGTTCTCCTCTGCGAACGCAGGGGCGACGGTCAACGAGATTGCGGTTGCGGCGGCAACGGCAACGGTGGAAATGCGCTTCATGAAATCTCCTGAAGTTGTTTGAAAGGATAGGAATTCGAGGCGAAACCACAGCAATGTCAATGAAATGCTACGGTTTCCACGAATTGTTGCTAGAAAATCTAGCAGACAAGCGACGATTTTAATAGTTAGACCGCTTGGACTGACTACTGCAAAGTATCACCTAGACGTGGTGCAGCGGTATACACTTTGCTGTTATGAGTGAACAGGAACAGCCAGCTTTCCACGCGGTACACGCCGCAGATGTTCAAGCAGCGCAGTCGAAGATTTCTGCGGTGATTGAGCCGACACCGTTGCAGTACTGCCCCCGTTTGTCGCAGCAGTACGGTGCCGAGATTTTCCTCAAGCGGGAAGATTTGCAAGACGTTCGTTCCTACAAGATTCGCGGTGCGTATTACAGCATCTCACGGCTCAGTGACGAGGCGCGTGCAGCCGGCGTCGTTGCGGCGTCAGCGGGCAACCACGCTCAGGGTGTGGCCTACGCATGTCGGGCGTTGGGGATCCAGGGCAAGATTTTTGTGCCGAAGCCAACGCCGAAGCAGAAGCGAGACCGAATCCTGGTGCACGGTGGCGAAAACATCGAGTTGGTCGTTGTAGGCGACACGTTCGACGCCGCTGCAGAGGCCGCCCGCAAGGACGCTGCTGAGCGCGGCGCGACCATGGTCGAGCCTTTCGACGCCCGCGATACCGTCATCGGTCAGGGCACGGTCGCAGCGGAGATCGTGTCACAGTTGTCAGTTATGGGCCGCGAGCTGGACACCATCTTCGTGCCAGTCGGCGGGGGAGGACTGCTGGCTGGCGTGCTTTCCTATGTGTCCGACATGGTGCCTGGCACTGCGGTCGTAGGCGTTGAGCCCGAGGGCGCACCGTCGCTTGAGGCCGCCCTGGAGGCAGGACATCCGGTAACGCTGAAGGAAATTGAGTCCTTTGTGGACGGCGCTGCTGTGAAGCGCACCGGCGATTTCCCGTTCGCTGTTATTGAGGAAAACCTTGCTCGCACGCACCTGCTGCGTTGCAAAGAAGGCGCGGTGTGCACGTCGATGCTGGAGCTGTACCAAAACGAGGGCATCATCGCGGAGCCTGCGGGCGCGCTGTCTGTGGCGGCACTATCGCAGATGAAGCTGCAGCCGGGCAGCACGGTGGTGTGCATCATCTCTGGTGGCAACAACGACGTGTTGCGCTACGCAGAGGTCATGGAGCGTTCGCTTGTGCACCGCGGACTGAAGCACTACTTTTTGGTGAACTTCCCTCAGGAGCCAGGGCAGCTGCGCACGTTCCTTACCGACATCCTTGGGCCTAACGACGATATCGCCTTGTTCGAGTACCTGAAGAAGAACAACAAAGAAACCGGTGCTGCACTGGTTGGCCTGGAGCTTTCTTGCGCTAGCGACCTCGAGCCGTTGCTTGAGCGGATGGAGGCGTCGGTCATTGATTGTCGACGCCTCCTGCCAGGCACACCAGAGTATGACTTTATTGTGTCGGCATAACCAGGGCGAATGCCCACGGTTCTAAGCGGGTTTCGTCGGCAGAGACCTCGGCGCCACCGAAGGTGTACAGCAGGGTTCCGCCCACTGGGGCGACGGTGCCCTCCGACCCAAAGTTTGCCACCAGCACTGCCTGGTCACCCATGGTTAGCCACGCGTCGTCTGCGCCCTGAGCTGGGCCGTGATCTACGGTCAGCTGGCGGAGGTCGTCGCGCGCCATCGGGTACTGCTTGCGCAGCTCGATGAGTTTCTTGTACGCGCTGAGGATCTCGAGCTGCTCCTCGTCGAAGTTCCAGTCGAGCTTCGCGGAGGTAAACGTTTCCTCCGCGGCAGGATCCGGGACGGCTGAGGAGTCCCATCCCATGCGGGCGAACTCGTTCATGCGCCCCTGGCGGGTCATTTCCAGGAGCTGTGGATCGCTGTGCGAGACAAAGAATGGGAACGGCGTGCGTGCACCGAACTCTTCGCCCATGAAAAGCATCGGGCTGAATGGAGATAGGAGTACGACGGCCGCCTTGAGGACCTGCTTGCGCGCACTGAGATACTGCGACGGGCGGTCACCCTTCGCGCGGTTTCCGGTCTGGTCGTGGTCGGTGGTGTAGGTGACCATCTGCCACGGTGCGACGCGGTCAAGGTCGAGCGCCTTGCCGTGGGTACGCTGGCGGTACACGGAGTAGTCCTCGCGGAAGCGGTAACCGTTGCGCAGTGTATCCGCCAGGATTTCGAGCGTGCCATAGTCGGCGTAGTACCCGGCACGCTCGCCGGTGACCAGCGTGTGGATCCCGTGGTGGACGTCGTCAAGCCAGTGTGCGTCGAGCCCGTAGCCGCCGCGCTCCGGGGACTCGAGGAGCCGTGGGTTGTTTTGCTCCGATTCGGCGATGATGGTGCGGGGGATGCCGGTGGAAGCTTCAACTTCGTTGGCAACGTTCTTGATTTCCTCCATGATGGAGAAGGCCAGGCGATCGTCGTAGGTCTGCACCGCGTCGAGTCGCAGGCCGTCGACGTGGAACTCGTCGAGCCATTGGAGCACGGCGTCGAGTACATATGCGCGGACCTCATCCGAGTGGGCACCGGACAGGTTGATCACGTCACCCCAGCCGGTGTGCCCTGCGGTTGTGTACGGACCGAAGTTGCCGTTGTAGTTACCTTCGGGGCCGAAGTGGTTGTACACCACGTCGAGGATGACGGCGATACCGCGGGCGTGAGCAGCGTCGATAAGGGTCTTGAGGCCCTCGGGGCCGCCGTACGATTCCTGCACGGCGAACCAGTCCACGCCGTCGTAGCCCCAGTTGCGGGCACCCGCGAAGGGCTGCACCGGCAGCAACTCGATGGAGTTGACGCCAAGTTCGGCAAGGTAATCAAGCTTTTCGACGGCCCCCTCGAACGTCCCCTGTGGCGTGAAGGTGCCCACGTGGAGCTCGTAGAGGACTTGGTCGCGAAGTGCGATGCCTTCCCACGAATCATCCGTCCAATCGAACGTGCTGCTGGTCACCTCTGATGGGCCGTGGACGCCCTCGGGCTGGAAGCGCGAACGAGGGTCGGGTAGTGGCTGTGACCACTCGCCGTCACGAAGCAAGGAGAAGCTGTAGCGCGCACCAATTTCGGGTTGGGCGACTTCGCGCGGAACCACCCACCAGTCCCGGCGGGTCTCGTCACGCTGCATCTCGAGCGTGCGGGGCCCTTCGCTGTCGTGGAGGTGCAGGCGCGCGCCGTGCGCGTTCGGAGCCCACACCCCAAATTGTTGGGGCATCGGAGTGTGCTTGCTAGACATACCACCAACTGTATGGAAGTACCATAACCGTCGCAATGGATTTAGAGTGGAAGCACTATGCGCACATCGTACGAACTGCCCGCCGCCGGTGACATCACCACTCACGAGATCGAGATCAAACGATCCCGATTCATCACTTGGATTGGCCGCACCCAGTCTGAAGCCGAGGCGCGGGCCCTGATCCAGCGGGCCCGTGAGACCTACCCCGATGCACGTCACCATTGCTCCGCATATATTCTGAACGTCGACGACGCCCTGCCCGTCGAACGCTCATCCGACGATGGGGAGCCCTCCGGCACCGCAGGCAAACCGATGCTCGATATGCTGCACGGCTCCGAAATGCTTGACCTCACCGCTGTCGTGATCCGATATTTCGGTGGTATCAAGCTGGGTGCAGGAGGGCTGGTTCACGCCTACTCTGACTCGGTTGGGCAGACGCTTCCACTGGTACCGCGGGTGCTGCGTAGTACAAAGGAACTCGTGCGCGTCGATCTGCCGCACGCGGAGGCAGGTCGCATCGAGGCCGAGCTGCGCAACGCAGGCTTTGACATTGTCAACGTCGAGTACGGCGCCGCCGCCACGTACACGCTGGCGCACGACCCCGGACAACGCGAAGCACTCGACGCGCAACTCGCAGCGAGCACCCAGGGCCGAGCGGAGGCAGAAGAAGCAGGCAGCCAATGGATTGAATCTGCACGCTAAACTGTGAACCATGACTATGCAGCCTCGTCCATCGAATCCGATTGAATCCCGCAAGCAAGCGGTACGCCGTTACTCCAAGAACGCAGTCGTGTGGGCCGGCGGTGGCCTTGGCGCTGGTGTAGCGCTCGGCCTGATTGCCGGTTCGTGGCAACTGTTTATCGTGTGCCTTGTCATTGGCGTGGTTGGTGGCTATATCAACTGGAGCAAGGTGCAAAAGATCGTAAACCATCACGACAACTACTAAACAAGCACGATGACTAGCCCAAATACCACCGCGACGAGGATCGACGTCTGGCTCTGGGCTGTCCGCATTTTTAAGACGCGCTCGTTGTCCGCAGAGGCGGTTCGCGCCGGACATGCCAAGCTCAATGGCAAAGCAGTCAAGCCCTCAGCACAAGTCGTGCCAGGGGATCGGCTCAAGGTGTGGAAGGACCACCGCTACCTTGACCTGGAAGTCACCCAGACGCTGCAGAAGCGCGCCGGGGCGAAAATCGCCACGACCTGCTATGTAGACCACTCCCCACCTCCTGTGGCATCGGAGGTGTTAGGTGCGCTGCCCGTACGGGATCGTGGGGCAGGTCGGCCGACGAAGAAAGAGCGCAGGCAGCTCGACCGCCTGCGGGGGCGCAACAGCTTCTAGGCGTTCTCGCCCGAGTTTGTTTGCGGGGCGCCGCCCTCACGGAGTTGGGTGAGCCTGCGTGTAAGTTTGCGTTTGCGTAGTAATGGCCGGTTTCCGCTTTCCCACGTGCGGTTGATGTGCTCCTGCCCGTACTTGTTCAGCAGGAGGTCGTCGACAAGCCTGACTTGGCCTGGGGTGAACCGCGTCTGCAGCGTGTTCTGCACGGCTTCGATGTCTGCCGGGTTCGCTAACTCCGCGAGAGCAGAGACTGTTTCGATGCCGTCGGCGCTGAGTAGCTCGTGCAAGAATCTGTAATCATCAACGCGGGACAGGGGAAACGACGCCCCAAGGATCACGGTGAGCACGCCGGGGAGCGTCTCTGGTGCCAATGCCGCTGCGGTATCGGGAGCGCTCGGGCTCTGTTTTTGCGGGTTGGACAGCTCTGCGATTTGGTCGAACTGCTGATCCGCAAGTTCGATAAGCCCGGCTGCGAGCGTGAACGCGCGATCAATTTGTGGGTCCAGCTCGCCGTGAGAGCGCTTGTAGCGCACATCGTGCTCGAACTCCGCCCACGCGTGCTGTAGCACCGTCCGTACTTGCACCTCGAAGACTTGCCCGCGGTAGTGTTCGAGCTCCTCGTTATGCTCACCTACCTGGAGCACCAGGTGGTGCGAGCCGTATCCGAACGTGCCCGACACCCTCGTCTCCTGAGCCTTGTCCACGCTACGAAGCACGTCGAACTGATCCGCAAGCAAGCGAAGCACTGCTGGTATTTCGGTGGAATGCATCACGGTGATACGGGCCCCGATGAGGTCACGGATGTCGTTCCACGGGTCCGGGTACACAATCTTTCCACCACGACGCTTCTTAGCTTTCTCTTTCAGCGAAGGCCAGCTTTTGATACGCACATCGACGCGGTCAAAGTTGATACCGGCGTCGATCATAAGCTCGTGGAGCGCATGACGAAACTCCTCGGCAACCCCTTCGTGTTGCCGTAGCCACGCGAAGTAGGTGTTGCCGAGTTGCGCGATTGTGTCATTGTGCTTCGTGTTCATCGGCACAACAGTGTACCCACCGTTGCTATTCGACGGCCTCTCGACGCTCCAACAGCGCAGTAGGAAGGTACTCGAGCAGGACTCCGACCGGGACTGTGCCGTGAAACTCTCTACCGGTGAACCGCTCGAACCAGGAGCCCTGCGGCAGCGTCAGTGTGGTGTCCTCCCAGCCACCCCGGCGCGCAAGTTCAAGGGGCTTTCGGGTTGCAACCGCAATCACACCAATCTCGGCCGTATCCCGGTGCTCACGAGCGAATCCGACAAAGTGCTGCTGGGATGGGCCGACCGCAAACACCGCGCGGTGCTTCCCCTCGGTAAACAAGGTCGGCGTGGTCTTTCGTGCCGTAAGGCATTCACGGATAACCAGCTGCTTGGCGGCGTCAACAGACTCGGATAGGCCGGGCCAGGACCGGCCCGGCGAACCGTCTTGCTCGCAGCCCAAGAAGTCACCCAGATTGAACTGCGGTTGCTGCCGTGCATCGAGATACCGGTGCAGCGTTTGCGTGCGTGCGGTGTAGTCGATGAAGCTTCGGTTGTCCGGGTCTACGAGTGTGGGTTCGAAAAACTCCATGCCCTGGTAGGTATCAGGAATGCCAGCGCCGGCAAGCTGGAGCACCTTGCGTCCCAGTGATACCGCGACGGCCCCCTCGTGGAGAGTCGCCACGAAGTCCGTGATCAGTGACGTTGCAGGCCCCGCCAGCACTGCGTTTACCCAATCGAGCACCTGCTGCTCATACGCCTCATCAGCGTCGAACCAGCTCGTATGCAGCGCTGCCTCACGCACTGCTTTGATCGCGTAATCATGCAGCCGCTGCGAAAGCGACTCCGTAACAATCCCATCCGCAGGCCAAACCCCCACGATATTCTGCAGTAAGAAATGCGCCGTGGCGTGGTCTGGCGGAGGCAACAGCGCTGTCGTCGTGTTCACTAACTCCGCAAACGCGTTTGGTACTTCGGCGATCTCCAGCATCCGCGCGCGCGTATCCTCGGAACGCTTCGTGTCGTGGGTGCTTAACGTCGTCATCGTCTGCGGCCACAGCTCAGCACGCTCTTGCTGTAGCAGGTGAAACTCCGCCGCGCCCACTCCGAAGCGGCCAGGAGCGCCGCCTACTTCCTGCAGCGCCACCAACCGGTTCGCCCTATAGAACAACGTGTCTTCGACCCCCTTCGCCATGACCGCACCACACACCTGCGCAAAGCGGGTGCTTGCCTCACCTTCAGCGAGCAGGGCAGCCGCGATGAGGTCGAGGGCGTCGCGCCGGGAAGGGAAGCGTTGTGCCATATCGGCCACCACGGTGGCCGTGATCCTCGACAGTGATCGGTAATCGGCGCGGTAGACGGGGATGGCTGCGACTAATGCAATGACGGTGTCAACGAGGATTTCGTCAGAGACGGCGGAGCCGGCCGTCGAAAAGTTATCGCGCCGAATAGCGCGCGTGAGACGGCGAACCTCCGCCTGAAGCTCGTGCGTTGCCACCTCACGCTTGAGCTGTAGCGCCGCGGCATCAAGCGCCGCCTGATCCCACGTGGAGCCCGATTGGCGCAGTGCGAGCATACTGAGTGTATCCTCGGCCGTCTGGTTGACGAAGATGCCGTCGAGCTCGCGAAGCGCGTCGTAGCCAGTTGTGCCGTTGACGCGCAGGCGTGGGTCGAGCGGCTCGTCGGCCTCCAAGATCTTCTCGACGACCAGCCAGCGATCGGGACCAACAACATCACGAAGCCGTGACAAGTACCCGAAAGGGTCCGTGAGTCCATCCGGGTGGTCGACGCGGACGCCGTCAATCAGATCCTCAGCCACAAGTTGGCGGATGATCGCATGCGTGTGTTCAAAGACCGCGGGGTCCTCTTGTCGGATGCCCGCAAGCCCGTTGACAGAGAAGAATCGGCGATAAGAAATGATGCCGTCGCGCCAAAACATCAGCTTATAGGACTGACGCTCGTAGACCTTCTTCGGATCGTCGTCGAGGGAAGAGCAGGTGCCTGGCTTGAGTGGGAATACGTTGTCGTAGTAGGCCAGCACGATGTCGCTTTCGGGGTTGTCCTGATCCAAATAGCGCAGCGTGAGAGCATCTTCGTCGTGTTCCTTCCCGAAGATCGGCAGGCCGAGCTTCCCGCCCGCCCCGTTGTCAGCGTGCCAATCGATATCGAAGTAGCGCTCGTACTCAGAGTCGCGACCATGCTTGAGAACGTCCCACCACCAGCTATTGAGCTGCGGGGAAGCGACACCCAGGTGGTTCGGCACGATATCGATGATCACGCCAAGGTTGAGTTTTCTGGCTGCCTCCACGAAGCGCCGGAAGCCTGCTAGTCCACCCAGTTCCGGGTTGACCACAGTCGGGTCAGTGACGTCATAGTTGTGATTCGATGTCGGCAGTGCCTGCAAGATAGGAGAGAGGTACACATGGGAAATACCGAGTGACTCCAAATAGGGCAGACACTGCGCTGCCTGGTCGAAGCCGAACGCGCGACCCGACGGATCGGCTTGTGGGCCACGCAGCTGGAGACGGTAGGTTGATGTAATTGGGGCTTGCAATACGTCCTCCTTGAAGTTACCAGCCACCCTAGTAGCTCAAGACGCACTTAGCTGCGGACGCGAGAATCACAAGAGAGGGGGAAGCCAACCGAATAGCGCATGACGTGCTCCGGATTGGCGAACGCCAGAACTTCCTCCAAGGTGGCGTCGAAGACGAAGAGTTCTTGCTGATCGCGGGAATAAAACAGCAGTTCGTTGTGCGGCATGAGTACGCGATCAACGTGAGCATAGAGCGTCGAGAAGAGTTGCGGGTGAGCGAGCCAAGACGCCGCATACCCAGCAGAGCTTTGCACCTGAACTCCCTTCGGTGCTCCGAACCCTAGCGAATTTTCCGCTGGCAGGTAATCCAAGATCACTCGGCCCTCGAGAAGATCGGTGCTCAGCATGCGCGCAGCTGAGTTCCACGCCTGATGGACCGTCAAGCCCATCGCGCCAATGGACTGGTGCGTCAGGCCCTCCACCGAATCTGAGTCAAAGACGCACACCAACCCGGGCGCCAAACTGATGTAAGCGGTCGAAGCCCCGAAACCTGGCGTGAGCCACGCACGCGAAGAACTCGACGTGACTTCACAACGTCGGGCCAGACGGGGGAAAATGGGTACAAGCATTGAAGGGGCGCACGGAGCGGGCATATGAGTAGTCATATGTACTTAGACCGTTCAAACCCGCCGATGGTTCCCAAAAAAGTTTTAAAACGGTGGTTGCTCGTTCAATCCTAGGGCATCCAGCAATTGATCGGCCTTCCAGATTGCTATGTCTTGGCCCTGCTCAATAAGCTGCCGAGCCCGCTTTTCCTTCGAGGTCATTGACCCCCATTCGCCAACAACGAGGATGGTGGTCTTCTTCGTCACGTTCTTGCCCACCTGGCCGCCCTGAGCAGCAATGCCTTGCCACAGCGCACCCTTATCAAATGGAGAAAACTCACCGGTCAGCGTGACGTGCTGCCCAAACAATGGCGAGGAAGCATCAGCATCGAGCGCCGGTTCTGGCACCGTGTCCGGGGTTGCCACCGCTTGCCACGGAGCTGGCTTGCGACCCTTGCTCTGCTTCTGTGTGCTCTTTCTAGAGGGGCCCGCTTGGTTGCTTCCAGCAGGTGCAGGAACTGCAGCGGCAGCTGCCTGCATGCCTCCCTTGGCGATGCTTTCTGCTTGCAGTGCACGGCCCGCGCCGGATCGGTCCCTGAGCACTGGAGTCACCCGATGGGAATCGATCGAGCCCAAAGTGAAGCCAGCGTCATGGACAAACCCAACAAGTGAACCCTGGTAGTGCGCCCGACGGGCCAGGCCAACCATGATGCCCGCACAGGCTGCAGCATCCGCGCAGGCGTCGTGGTGCTGCTCCAGCGGCACGCCGAAGTGAGACGCCAAGGTGGGCAACTTGTGGTTCTCAACATCAAGGTCGCACGAGCGTGCCTGCGCCAACGAGCATGCGAAGAGCACCTGTGGCGCATCCATCCCGACTGCACCAGCAGCTTGAAACAGCGCAGTGCTATCAAAATGCGCATTGTGAGCCACAAGGGGGAGGGAACCAGCGAACTCGACAAGTTGCGCAATACAGTCAGCCACACTTGGTGCGTCTGCCACGTCCTCCCGACGAATCCCATGAATAGCGACGTTGTGGGGGTCAAACTCGGCCCACTGCTCCGGAGGCATACACAACCAAGAAACGCGGTCAGTTTCTACACCATCAATGACTTTCACCGCACCGATCTGACAGATAGAACCCCACCTCTGGTTGGCAGTTTCCACATCAAACGCAACGAAATCAAAGCCAGGAAAACCGCTTGAACCGCTTCGCTGCGCGTCCTGCGTCGGGGCGTCGCCACGCTGTGCAGCAGAAATAGCATCCTCGAGCTCGCGCATCGCAGCGCCCGCGCCAGGCGCAAAAACAACGTTTACAACGATGTCGCTACACGTGATACTGACGGTGCCCGTGCTCCAGTCATCGCCTTCGGTCAAGTCAACCTTTGTGATTGCCTCTATCGGAATGCGCGTGGGCTCGCTGGAGCCAGCCAGTGCCGCCTCCAAGGGGGTTGGGGTGACGACCAGCTCCGTATTCGAAACACTCAACGTCGCACGGCAAGCAGTAATCACAGCGTATGGCTCCAATCAAAAATCCGGTAGGCGGGTAGCACACATACTACTCACCCACCGGACATGAAACTGACGGCGGTCAAGCCCCTGGAGTTAGGCGTCCTCGCGAACCGGGGCACCTACCTGCTTCAGCACAACTGTAGAGCGCGCCGGGACGACTGTGGTCTCCGAGGCGCCGATTGTCAGCGTGCTCGCCGGGTAGCCAAGTTTCTCAGTTGTATCGATGAGCACCTCCCAGCTTGATCCGAACTCCTGTGGAGGAAGCGTGAATTCGATGTCTTCGTAGTGGGCGTTAAACATCAGAATGAATGAATCGTCTCGCACACGCTGACCGCGAGCATCCGGTTCTGCGATGGCGTCGCCATTGAAGTAAACCATCAGTGCCTTGCCAAACGCGAAGTCCCAGTCGGATTGCGTCATCAGCTCGCCGGACGGCACCAACCAGGCGATTTCGCGGTCGACAGCATCCGTGCCCAGCGCGCCGCCTTCCAAGAACCGGCGCCTGCGGAAGACCGGGTGGGCCTTGCGGATAGCGATCAGGCGCTTGGTGAACTCGTGCAGCTGTTCGCTGTCGTCGAGCTGTGTCCAATCCATCCACGCAATCTCGTTGTCCTGGCAATAGACGTTGTTGTTGCCACCCTGGGTACGGGCCAGCTCGTCTCCATGGGAGATCATGGGCGTGCCTTGGGAGAGCAGGAGCGTCGTCAAGAAGTTGCGACGCTGCTGGGCGCGCAACTGATTCACCTCGGGGTCATCCGTCGGGCCCTCGACGCCACAGTTCCAGGAACGGTTATGGCTTTCACCGTCGCGATTGTCTTCGCCGTTCGCTTCGTTGTGCTTGTGGTTGTAGGAAACCAAGTCATTGAGCGTGAAGCCGTCGTGTGCAGTGATGAAATTAATTGACGCAGTCGGGCGGCGATCGTTGTGCTGGTACAGGTCCGAAGAACCGGTCAGCCGCGATGCGAACTCACCAAGTGTCGCTGGTTCACCACGCCAGAAGTCTCGCATTGTGTCGCGGTACTTACCATTCCACTCGCTCCACAGCGCAGGGAAGTTACCAACTTGGTAGCCGCCTTCGCCGACATCCCACGGCTCGGCGATCAGCTTGACCTGGGAGACTACCGGGTCCTGTTGGACCAGGTCGAAGAATGTTGCCAGACGATCGACGTCAGAGAACTCGCGTGCAAGGGTCGAAGCTAGATCGAAACGGAAACCATCGACGTGCATCTCAGTGACCCAGTAACGCAAAGAGTCCATGATGAGCTGCAGTGAGTGAGGGTCGCGCACATTGAATGAGTTTCCGGTGCCTGTGTAGTCCATGTAGTGGAACTTGTCGTTGTTCACCAGGCGGTAGTAGGCCTCATTGTCGATGCCGCGGAAAGCAATGGTGGGGCCGAGGTGGTTGCCTTCAGCAGTGTGGTTGTACACGACGTCAAGGATGACCTCCATGCCTGCCTCGTGGTACGCCCGCACCATGCCCTTGAACTCGGCGACGGCGTCGCTCGGCTGCGCAGCAGCTGCGTAGTTGTTCTCGGGGGCGAAGAATCCAAAGGTGTTGTAGCCCCAGTAGTTACGCAGACCAAGGTCGCGCAGACGCCCATCCTGCAAGAACTGGTGGACAGGCAGGAGCTCGACAGACGTCACACCCAGATCCTTGAGGTAATTGACCACTGCTGGGTGTGCCATGCCTGCGTAGGTGCCGCGGAGGTTTTCGGGTACGTCAGGGTGCGTCTGGGTCATGCCTTTGACGTGGCATTCGTAGATGACGGTTTCCTCATCCGGGATGCGTGGTGCGCGGTCATCGCCCCAGTCGAAGAACGGGTTGATGACGACAGAGAGCATCGTATGGCCCAGCGAGTCTTCTTCGTTGCGGCCCGTTCCGGGAGCGTCTGCGTTGATGTCATAGGAAAACAGCGAAGAATGCTGTGAGAACTCGCCGTCGAAAGCGCGCGCGTAGGGGTCGACGAGCAACTTGTTCGCGTCGCAGCGCTTGCCGTTCGCTGGATCCCACGGACCATGGACGCGGTAGCCGTAGCGCTGTCCAGGTGTAATTCCTGGAAGGTAGGCGTGCCACACGTGGTTGTCTACCTCTTCAAGTTCGATGCGAGTTTCGGCGCCTTCGTCGTCGATAAGGCAAAGTTCAACCTTCTCCGCAACTCCTGAAAAGAGCGTGAAGTTTGTTCCGGCACCGTCATAGGTAGAACCTAGCGGGTATGGGGAACCAGGCCACACGACGATATCGTTCGCGGGCTTTGGGGAAGTAGAGCTTTGAATCATAAGGAATCACCATAGTGCACCCCCGGGGGTTCCCGCATTGCGAAACCCTCACCAGCCTGGCAATCAGCAGCCCGCTTGCAGCCCCCGAATGATGAGATCGACGGAAAATGCGAACGAGTCGTCCCTCTCAATGGTCTGTGATTGTGGCAATGTTTCGCTTGCATTCGTAGCCGCTACCAGCTGGGATTCAGTTTGCTGGACGAGGGCACTGCCAAGGATCAGGTGTAGGAGAGCATCGGCGGTTGCGCGGAGCTGAGGTGTCGACGCCCCTTCGATTTCCATAGCCAATGATGTGATGAAAAAGCGCTGGAGTTGGGAGTGTATCGGAGACTCCGGATTGCCTACCGCTGTGACCGTCACCTCAGCACCATCTCGAATGCTGAGCAGGCAGTTACGGAGCATTCTGGCTGCTTCACTCGTGGATGTGGCTGGTGAGGAGGAGGTTGTGAGGGGCGCAACGATGTGCTCTGCCAGGCGAGCCACAAGGTCCTGTTTGCTTGCCACATGCCAATACAGCGCTGACGGTGCGACGTCGAGCTCCTTGGCGATCCTGCGCATTGACACATCGGCTAAGCCATATGACCTGAGTAAATCCATCGCAGTGATCGTGATCTGATCCACGGACAGGTGCATGTGTGCCCATGTTACCTGTCTCATGGTGGAGAGGGGGTGGACGTTTACAACGAGTTCACAGAGAGTGTTCAGATACTTTGTACCGGAGCGTAATTGGGCCAGCAGAAACGAGTGGTTAAAATTGGCATCAACGATTTTTAACGTAACAGGCCGGGTACAACCGTTGTGCTGGTCGCTGTAAGGAGAGATACGTCGTGAGGATTTCCACCACTGGTTCCAAGGTTGCTGCAGCTGCCGTTGTTGCATTGGCAATGTCATTGACTGCGTGTGGCTCTGATGACGAGACCGCGGGCGGCGGACTGTCCACCGCTGCCAGCGCTCCGAATTCGGCGGCTTCTGAGAAAGATAAGGCCGAGAATTCGGCGAAGGAAGAGCCGAAGAAGGACGAAAAGGGCGAGAAGAAGTCCGACGACAAAAAGCAGACGGAGGCACAAGGGGAGCCCGGTGCGATCCCAACGATTGCGAATCCGTTTGAGGACGGAGAGTTCGCTGTTCCAACCTTCGAGCCAATCGAGGGCGGTAAAGAAGGCACCGAAGAGCAGCGCAAGGAAATGGAGGAAGTGGTTCGCAAGGTGACCAACCCGGAGTCCTTCGAAAAGTGGACGCGCGTCATCTTGGATAACTCCTGTAAGAAGATCACCGAACCCGCACTGGAAGAGATGGAGCGCCAAGGCGTTTCCCTCGAGGTGATTGAGCAGGCTGCCCGTATGCAGGAAGAGGCCGGTCAGGCGATTGAGATCCCGAAGACCGAAATTTCCCTGAGCGACGTCCGCGTTGATGGCAACCATGCTTCGGCGACAGTGAAGTCGAATAACTCCGAGGGCGAAAAGACCCAGACCCAGCTCTTCACGCACGAAGACGGTCGCTGGAAGCTGTGCAACTAGCACAGCAGCTCGACTCCAAGCCGCGCGCCACGATCCACGCTGGCGCCGGCCTCCTTTTCGCTGGGCTTGTCAGCGGTGTAATCGGTGGGGCAGCGTGGGCGTGGTTGCGTCCCCCGATAGTGACCGTTGTGTCGGATGGATCGTTCATGATCGATGAAACGGAAACGATCCAGAATGCGCAGTTTGCTGGACTCGGCTGGCTAGCGGTGGTGTTGTTGGTAGTCGGGTTGGTTGTCGGTGCTGCGGGTCGAGCGCGTCGAGGCGGGGGCCAGCTCGCATGGTTTGTCTGGCAGCTCATCGTTGCCGCGCTCGCCGGATACGTTGTATTGGCGGTTGGCGGAATGGTCTCGGGCTGGCTCACAGCTTTGCCTGAGCATGCAGACGGCTTCCAGGACGGTCAACGCTTCAGCGTGTTTCCGATAGTTGCCCCGGGAGTGGCGTTGTGCCTCGCTCCATTCGCCACAGGACTCGTCGCGTGGTCGAGGATGGTGATCCGCGCAGTCGACACCCCCGAAATAGTGTGAACTACCTTATTCCCTTGGTGAAAGCTCTGGGGTGACGCCTTTTTTGGCCTGAACAGCTTTTTCGCGCCTGTCGGAGAATACAATGGCTGCGGTACGTATTGTGCTCATTTGTTGAATCTGGGAGACACGAAAATGCTGAGAGTTACCGACCTCCGGGGGACAACCCCAACGACCGCCGAACTTCGCAGGGCACTGCCACGTGGTGGCGTTGATGTCCATGCCGTGCTTCCCGCAGTTACGCCGATCGTTGAAGAGGTTCGCGTAGGCGGTGCCGAAAAGGCACTCGAATACGGAGAGAAGTTCGACGGGATCCGTCCAGCATCCGTGCGGGTGCCGTCGGAGGTGATCAAAGAGGCCGTCGACAAGCTTGATCCTGCGCTGCGCTCCGCGCTTGAAGTCGCGATCGAGCGGATTCGCAAGGTACACGCTGATCAGAAGCCGCAGCCACACACTACGACGCTTGCGAATGGCGCAACTGTCACCGAGACATTTATTCCTGTTTCGCGCGTGGGACTTTATGTTCCAGGTGGAAAGGCAGTGTACCCCTCGAGCGTGCTCATGAACGTGATTCCTGCGCAGGAGGCGGGGACGGACAGCATGGTGGTCTGCACTCCTCCTCAGGAGGAGTTCGGCGGCTGGCCGCACCCAACGACGCTCGCCGCGTGCGCGCTGCTCGGCGTCGATGAAGTGTGGGCAGTCGGTGGAGCCCAGGCGATTGCATTGCTGGCGTACGGCGATGATGCCCACGGCCTGGAACCAGTTGATATGGTGACCGGACCGGGGAACATCTACGTTGCTGCCGCGAAGCGCGTAGTCAACGGCACGGTGGGCATTGACGCGGAGGCCGGCCCAAGCGAGATCGCGGTTATCGCCGATGATAGCGCGAATGCGGAATACGTGGCGCTCGATCTGATTTCGCAGGCAGAGCACGACGAGCAAGCAGCTAGTGTGCTTATCACCGACTCAGAGGCCCTGGCACAGGAAGTCGGCCAACTCGTTGAGCAGCGCTCGAAGGAAACGCTCAACGCTGAGCGCGCCTCTACTGCGCTGGGCGGTAAGCAATCCGGCATCATCCTGGTCGACGATATTGAGAAGGCTGTCGCAGTCGCAGACGTTTACGCAGCAGAGCACCTGGAGGTGCACACGCGCGATGCTCGCGCGGTTGCGGAGCGAGTTCGAAACGCGGGCGCAATTTTCGTCGGGCCATACTCACCGGTCCCACTCGGTGACTATGCAGCTGGCTCGAACCACGTCTTGCCGACATCCGGGACGGCGCGCTTCAACCCCGGCCTGTCCACCCTGACGTTCCTGAAGCCTGTCAATCTCATCGAGTACGACAAGGCAGCGTTGGCGGAAATTGCTGAGGACATCATGGTGCTGGCTGCGGAAGAGCAGCTTCCTGCACACGGTGAATCCATTAAGGCACGAGGAAACGGAGCTAAGTAAGTATGTCTACTGATCCTTCGACGATCGCGAAGGGCGTCACGCTCGAATCGCTACCACTTCGCGACGAGCTGCAAGGAAAGAACCCATACGGCGCCCCACAGTTGAAAGTGCCTGTCGCGCTGAACACCAACGAGAATCCGTACCCGCCCTCTGAGGCGTTGATTCAGGACCTGGTTGCCGAGGTTGAAGCAGCGGCACGGTCGCTCAACCGCTACCCAGAGCGCGACGCCGTGTTGCTTCGGGAAGACTTGGCCGCATACGTGTCGAAGCAGACGGGCGTCCAGGTCAGCAAAGACAACATTTGGGCCGCAAACGGTTCGAACGAGATTTTGCAGCAGCTGTTGCAAGCTTTCGGTGGCCCCGGACGCAGTGCCATGGGGTTCGTGCCTAGCTACTCGATGCACCCAATCCTTGCGGCGGGCACGCAAACCGAGTTTATCCCGATTGATCGCAACGAATCTTTCGATATCGATGTGCAGCAGGCCGTGCAGGCCGTCGAAAAGCACGCGCCGGACGTCATCTTTATCACTACGCCGAACAATCCAACTGGCGGTGAGACTGCACTCGAAGACATCGAAAAGATTGTTCAGGCTGCACCTGGCATCGTGATTATTGACGAGGCGTACGCTGAGTTCTCGGATTCCCCGTCCGCAACGACGCTGCTGGCAACGTATCCAGAGAAGCTCGTTGTGTCGCGCACGATGTCGAAGGCGTTCGATTTCGCAGGCGCGCGCCTAGGGTACTTCGTTGCAGCACCGGCGTTTATCGACGCCGTCATGCTGGTTCGCTTGCCGTACCACCTCTCGGTGCTCTCCCAGGTCGCTGCACGCGTGGCGCTGAAGCACGCCGGGGACACGCTCGCGACGGTTGACAAGTTGGCGCAGGAGCGCGTGCGCGTGCAAGCAGCGCTGGAAGAGATGGGCTACAAGGTTGTGCCGAGCTCGTCGAATTTCATCTTCTTCGGCCCGTTTGGCGACGCCACTTCGACCCATGCAGCGTGGCAGCAGTTCCTCGACTGTGGCGTACTCATTCGTGACGTTGGCGTCGCAGGTCACCTGCGAGTGACGGTTGGACTTGATAGCGAAAATGATGCCTTCCTAGAGGCAGCAAGAAAGGTACTTCATGGCGAATAGGGTAGGGACTGCACACAGGAAGACGTCTGAATCCGACATCACTGTGTCCATCGATCTCGACGGCACAGGCGTGACTGACATTGACACCGGATTGCCGTTTTTCGATCACATGCTCACCGCATTCGGAGCCCACGGTGCTTTCGACCTCACGGTGAAGGCGAAAGGCGACACGGAGATCGATGCCCACCACACGGTGGAAGACACCGCCATCACGCTCGGGTGGGCGCTACTGGATGCGATCGGGGACAAGCGTGGCATCCGCCGCTTTGGCTCGATGCTGTTGCCGATGGACGAAACGCTCGTTGAGGCAGTTGTAGACCTGTCTGGGCGTCCGTACTTTGTGATGAACGGTGAGCCGGAGCATATGGATTGGCAGGTCATCGGCGGACACTACGCCACGGTGATAAACCGTCATTTCTTTGAGACGCTTGCGTATAACTCCCGAATGACCTTGCACGTGAATGTGCGCTATGGTCGCGATCCGCACCACATTACGGAAGCCGAATTCAAGGCTGTGGCCCGCAGTTTGCGAGCTGCAGTGGATGCAGACCCAAAGATTACGGGTGTGCCGTCGACAAAGGGTGCGTTATAGGTGGGAGGCATTCCAGCAAGTATGGGGGTGCTTGGCCTCTTCGTGTTGGCGGGTGTGCTCGCAGGCGGAGTGTGGTCAACGTACCAGCGTGGATTGAGGGTGCCGACTGCAGTGTTAGCCTTGGCTACTGCGCTGGCGCTCGCATTCGCGATCATGGCAATGATGGAGGTTATGTAGTTTGAAGTTCTTCCCACCAACACCGCTTACTGTTGAGGAAATCAACTCGGTCTCGAGTGTTTGGAAGGCACGCGGCATGAAGCCCGTCCTGCTCGCGGTGATGGCAGCGTTCGCCGCATGGGCGGTGCTGCTACCGGTGATTCCTACGGCGGTGCTCGATGCAGGAGGAACCGAAACGCTGGCCGGGCTTACCACCGGTGTGTTCATGCTCGCTACAGTGCTTACACAGATGGCGACACCTGCGCTGCTGCGCAAATTCGGGTTTGGCCTGATTATGGGGCTGTCTTCTTTGCTCTTGGGTGTTCCGGCGTTCGCCTACGCGTTGGGAATGGAAGCCGGAACAGTGCTGACTGTGAGCGCGATCCGCGGTGTTGGGTTTGGCGCGCTGACGGTAGCGGAGGCAGCCGTCGTCGCTGAGTTGGTACCGCGTCGCTTGCTGGGGCGGGCGACCGGCACGCTGGGCATCATGGTGGGCTTGTCTCAGATGGTCGGCTTGCCGACGGGCCTCGCCCTGGTCAACGTCATTGGGTATAACGCGGTGTATTACATTGCAGCGGGCGTAGGCCTCATTTCGTTGGTGGCATGCATGTTCATCCCAACTGTGCCACAAGCGGACCGCGACGAGTTGAGCGTGGCGCACGTGCACGTACCGATGTGGCGGCTTGTGTTTGTTCCGGGCATGGCCTTGATGTTCGTCACCTCAGCGTATGGCGCAATTACTAACTTCCTTCCCGCGGCGATGCGCGATCTCGATCCAGCCAAGGGAGCGGCGCTTGGCGGTGTGATGCTGGGCGTGATGAACTTCGCTTCTATGTTGTCGCGGTATGCAGCGGGTCAGGTCATGGACCGCAAGGGATACCCAGGCAGCATTCTCATTCCGTGCCAGTTCATTGCTGCAGGTGGTGTCTTTCTCATCGCGCTCATTCTGCTTCTTGATCTGCCGGTGTGGTGGATGGCGTTGGCGGCGTTGATCTACGGTGTTGGATTCGGCGCGGTACAGAACGAGGCGCTCACCTTGATGTTCTATCGCTTGCCCCGTTCGAAGAGCTCTGAGGCCTCTGCGATTTGGAATATCGCATTCGACGGAGGAACAGGTCTGGGGTCGACGATGTACGGCATGTTGCTGACAATGATGATGTTTACGCCGATGTTTGGTTTGGCGGCGGCCGTGATCCTTATTGGCGTAGTTATTACGTTGCTGGATAGGCAGCTGGGCAAGCACCGTGTCGTCGAAGTTAATAACTTGTCCGTGCGGCTGAAAAATGTTCAGCCCCCGCGCCTTTATCGGCGGAACGGGCGCTAGAATTAGTCTTCATGACTGCTAACGACATGCCACAACCCCATGTTGCGCTGCTCGACTACGGGGCAGGAAATATCCGATCCGCTCAGCGTGCGCTAGAACAAGTTGGCGCGCGCGTCAGCGTTACTGCCGATCCAGCGAGCGCGGTGGAGGCTGACGGCCTGTTAGTGCCGGGGGTTGGCGCGTTTGATGCATGCATGCGTGGGCTGCAGGCGATGCAAGGGGGGCGCATCATCGGACAGCGTCTTGCAGGTGGTCGTCCTGTGCTGGGTATCTGCGTTGGTATGCAAATCCTTTTTGAGCATGGAGTCGAGCATGGCATTGATACCGCTGGATTAGCAGAGTGGCCGGGGACCGTTGAAAAGCTCCAGGCTCCTGTGCTTCCACACATGGGGTGGAACACCGTCGACATAGTTCGCGGCTCGTGCATGTTCGACGGCATTAATATAGACGAGCGCTTCTACTTCGTGCATTCGTACGGCGTTCGCGAATGGACGCTGAAAGCGGATGAGTTCATTGCGCCGCCACTTGTGCACTGGTCGGAGCACGGTGGAGATAAGTTTGTGGCTGCCGTCGAAAATGGTCCGCTCTGGGCGACGCAGTTCCACCCTGAGAAGTCTGGTGACGCAGGACTTCATCTCCTGGAAAACTGGGTGAAGACTCTGTAGCGGGCGCCGAACCTGGCTGAGTTAGATTGGATAAGATGAGCACCATGACTTTTACCTTGTTGCCTGCTGTTGATGTTGTTGAAGGTCAGGCCGTGCGGCTTGACCAGGGGGAAGCTGGGACGGAGAAGAGCTACGGGGATCCCCTGGAGGCTGCTCGTCGCTGGGAAGAGCAGGGGGCGCAGTGGCTGCACTTCGTGGATTTGGACGCCGCGTTTGGGCGTGGCTCGAACCATGAGTTGATGGCGGATATCACTGCGAAGCTGGGTATCGCTGTCGAGCTCACGGGTGGTATTCGTGACGACGCCACGTTGGAGCGGGCCCTTGCCACCGGAGCGAAGCGCGTCAATATTGGTACCGCGGCGCTACAGGATCCGGAGTGGACCTGTAAGGCAATTGAGCGCTACGGCGACAAGATCGCGATTGATATCGCGGTGCGTGAAACTGATGGTGAGTGGCGTACGAAGGGGAACGGCTGGACGTCCGACGGCGGTGATCTGTGGGAGGTTCTGGAGCGGTTCGATGCCGCTGGTTGCAGCCGTTTCGTGGTGACCGACGTGAGCAAGGACGGCACGCTAGCGGGGCCGAATGTTGCACTGTTGCGGGAGGTCGCCGCAGCGACGGACGCTCAGATTACTGCCTCGGGCGGAATCGCGACTCTCGACGACGTCGTAGAAGTGGCCCGGTATACCGATGAAGGGATCGACTCCGTCATTATCGGCAAGGCTCTCTACGAGAAGCGCTTCACGCTGAGTGAGGCGCTGGAGGCCGTCGCAAAGGTATCGAAGGGCGAGTAAACAGCGTGCGGGATCTGCAGGCATACCGAGCTATTGCGTTAGCGGCGGTCGATGAAGCCGCCGAGCTCTTTCGAACACATATCGGTGCAGCTCCAGCGCTCTTTAAGGGCGAAGGTGACTTTGCCACGGAAGCGGATCTCGCGATTGAAACGTTGCTGAGGAAACGCTTGACGGAAGCGACCGGTATCCCCGTGTTTGGGGAGGAACACGGCGGGGACCTCAACGCTGAGGCGTGCTGGGTGCTCGATCCTATCGACGGCACCTCGAACTACTCGTGTGGCAACCCGATGTGCGCGATCTTGGTAGCGCTCCTTATCGACGGCCAACCGGTCGTCGCGGTGACCGACATGCCATTGCTGGGGCACCGCATGCATGCGATCTCGGGTGAGCCCGTTGTGCTTGATGGCGACCCATTGCCTGCGCTCCCACAGGGCGTTGATCCTTCGACGACGGCCGCTCAGGTAGGCGTTGCAACCGTTAGTTCGGATGATCGCGCTGCGTTTCCAGCGGAAGGCCGATTGGCCTTCGTCGGTGAATTGGCTGCCACCTCACTGCGACCACGCATGACTGGCTCAGTGGGCGTGGACTTGGCGTTTGTGGCGTCGGGTGTGTTCCAGGCCAGCGTGAGTTTCTCCCCGCACGTGTGGGATAACGCGGCCGGTGTCTTGTTCGGTCGCTGCGCGGGCGCGACGGTGACTGACGTGTACGGGCAGCCATGGGAGATGTCGTCGATGGGGGCTGTCATTGGTACGAATGCTGCCCATGCGACTGCGCTCGCGACGGTCCAACGGTGCTTTGAAAGCCCTGATAGGCAGAGTGCTTCGCGGTAGTATGTAGTTTCCGGAACGTATTTGCGGGCTGGAGTAGCGTGGCACAAAACATGTATGGAGGGTAATTACCTTGTCTGTTGCAATCCGTGTGATTCCTTGCCTCGACGTGGACGACGGGCGGGTAGTAAAAGGCGTAAATTTTGAAAACCTGCGGGACGCTGGTGATCCCGTAGAGCTTGCTCAGCGGTATGGACTGGAAGGCGCTGATGAGCTTACGTTTTTGGACGTAACTGCGTCGCGTGAGGGCCGTGGAACGATGCTTGAGGTCGTCCGTAAGACCGCAGAGCAGGTATTTATCCCGCTGACCGTTGGCGGAGGCGTTCGAAGCGTCGAAGACGTCTCTGAGTTGCTGCGTGCTGGCGCGGACAAAGTCAGTGTGAATACAGCGGCGATTCACCGGCCAGAGCTACTGCGTGAGCTCAGCGAGAAGTTTGGAGCGCAGTGCATTGTCTTGTCTGTCGACGCGCGTCGCGTGCCGAATGGTGGGCTTCCGCAGCCGTCTGGGTTTGAAGTGACCACGCACGGAGGTACGCGTTCGGCTGGTCTCGACGCGGTGGAGTGGGCTCGCACTGGACAAGACCTGGGTGTGGGGGAAATCTTGCTGAACTCGATGGACGGAGATGGGACCAAGGAAGGGTTCGATCTCGAGCTGTTGGAGAAGGTTCAAGCAGCGGTAAGCATCCCGGTGATTGCTTCCGGTGGCGCTGGCAAGGCTGCAGACTTCCCGCCAGCAGTAAAAGCGGGCGCAGACGCCGTACTTGCGGCGTCGATCTTCCACTTCGGCGAAGTGAGCATCGCGGAAGTAAAGGATGCGCTTCGGAATGAGGGCTTTGAGGTTCGCTGATGACTGAACTACGACCAGAAGATGCCGTATTGGATCCTGCAATTGCAGCTCGGCTGAAGAAGAACGACCGCGGCCTGGTTCCCGCCGTGGTGCAGTCTGCTGACACCGGTGAGGTCCTCATGATGGCCTGGATGGATGAGCGGGCGCTGGCGTACACGCTGGAAACGCGACGAGGGACGTACTTCTCTCGCTCCCGTAACGAATACTGGGTAAAAGGGCTCACCAGTGGCGCTGTGCAAGAGGTCCGCGAGGTGCGCCTCGACTGCGACGGCGACACCTTGCTGGTGAAGGTGATCCAGACGGATGGTGCCTGCCATACGGGGGACCGTACGTGCTTCGATGCAGATCTGCTGTTGGAGGATATCTAGGTGAATACGGCGAACCGCGTCGGCGCACTGCTGGTGGGCGTCGGTGGCGCGCTGGCGTGGGTGGGGTCCAGGATGGACTGGTTTACTGTCGAAGTTTTCGACGACCGCGCTGGAGCCAGTACCACTACCGTCGATGGTTCAATGTGGTCTACGGAGATCGCGGCAGTGGCGCTCATTCTGATCGTTGCAATGATTGCGATATTCGCGCTGCGGCGAGTTGGGCGTCGAATAGTAGGTGTGGTGGCCGCACTAGGCGCCGTGGGCGCCGGCGTATCGGGCTTGCGAACCTTATTAGCCGAGCCTGACTTGGAGCGTTTGCACACACTGCTGAGTGCCGGAAGCGGGGAGCAGGGAGGAGCAGCCAGTGACGGGGCGATTGCCGCGTGGGCGGAGATCACACAGGTGCAGCAGCATAGCGCTGGCATTTACCTGGTCATCTTGGGGGCGCTCCTGGGGCTTATTGGAGCGCTCACGGTAGTAATGCGGCCCGGTGTAGATTCCGCGAAGCTCAACAAGTACGAGACAGAGGCTGTGCGCCGTGAAAAGCTCGGTGAAGATCTCGAAGCTCGGCCGGACTCTGGGCGCGTGATGTGGGATGCCTTGGACTCCGGAATTGACCCTACGGATGATGAGGCACGCCGATAAATATTCGGTATACCCCCGTGAAATTTCATGAACTAAATACGCGCGGGCTACGCTGGCAACTGCAACAATAGGCTTTCACCTCGGAGTCACGCGGGAGGCGAGTATGTGTGCCACGGATGTACACAGCGATCTCTTCGCTGCAGTGCAGCGGCAGGTCGCGCGCCGTGAGTCCTTGGTGTCGTTCCAAGAGGTGAAGGATCGCTCGCGGGCAGCTGCATCTGCGCGCGACGCATACGCGGCCGTTGACTCAGACGGATGCGCAATTATTGCCCAGGTACAGTACAACCAGCACGGCGTCCGGACTACGCAGCAGCGGATTCACCGAGCGGCACTTGCCGCAGTGGAGCTTGAGATGCAGGGGGCGCAGCTGCTCGCGTGTTCGGGTGCGCTGTTTGGCCGTGAGGTCGCGAACATTGAGATGGACGCAGCGAGGGCAGCAGTGCATATACCGGTGGTGAGCTTGGATACGATTGTTGATCCATACCAAGTGCACGAGGCTCGCTGCTATGGAGCCGATGCGCTTGTGCTTCGTGCAGATATTCTTGAGCAGCCGCGACTGGAGGCGTTGCTAGATAGAGCGGAGACGCTTGGCATGTCGGCCTTCGTACAAGTCGGAGACGCTGAGGAGGCGGCACGTGCGCTTCGGGCGGGCGCATCCGTGCTGGCTGTTGTGCCGCCGAAACGTCCGTCGGGGGAGACTGATCACTTCGCGCTGGGTGAGCTTGTTGCAGGCCTTCCGAGCAAGATCCGCGTGGTGATGATGGCGGATGTGTTGACTCCGCGTGATCTGTTTAACGTCGCTGCCGCAGGAGCAGACGCCATTTTGGCGAATGCCGAAGCGGCTATTCCTTCACTTGCTACCGCCGGGCGACACCCCGCGTGCGCTTCCCGCCGATAATCAGGCACACTAGGGGGCGTGCAAACTACGATTCTGGCAAACATTCCCTCGCCACCACAGGGTGTGTGGCACATTGGCTGGTTCCCGGTGAGGGCGTACGCGCTGTGCATCATCACCGGCATTCTGCTTGCAATGTGGGTGGGCACGCGGCGCTATCGTGCGCGTGGTGGTGATCCCGACGTGATTTGGGACGCGGCGATCGTCGCTATCCCAATGGGCATTGTTGGTGGTCGGCTCTACCATGTGCTGACGGACCACGAGAAGTATTTCGGCCCCGGGAAAGATCCCTTACAAGCTCTGAACATTACTGCTGGAGGACTGGGTATTTGGGGCGCAGTCGCACTGGGCGCGGCGAGCGTGTGGTTGCTGCTGCGGTGGAAGAAGATTGCTGTTGGGCCTGTTGCGGATGCGCTGGCGCCAGGCATCGTGTTGGCCCAGGCGGTGGGGCGCCTTGGGAACTGGTTCAACCAGGAACTCTATGGTGCTGAAACTGCGGTACCGTGGGCGTTGGATATCTACTACCGCGTTGACGAGCAAGGGGCGTTCGCTCCGCTGACAGGGCGTTCTACCGGTGAGGTCATCGCGAGCGTTCACCCGACGTTCCTCTACGAGTTGGTGTGGAATCTGCTTGTGTTTGCTTTCCTGCTTTGGGCAGATAAGCACTTCAGGCTCGGACACGGCAGGGTATTTTGGCTATACGTTGCTGGCTACACGATGGGCCGATTTGCAATCGAGTTGATGCGTACTGACGCCGCAACACTAATTTTGGGGTTGCGTGTGAACACGTGGGTTTCAGGCCTGCTTTTTGTTGTTTCACTTGGGATTTTCTTCCTATTGCCACGTGGGAGAGAAGCCGAGAAGGAACTCGCTCACAACGATAATGATGATACGAATCGTGATTCGGGGTAGGGTGGTATCCGAAGTGGAAGATAGGCCACACGATACGGCAGTGGAGAATTCACACACTATCTGGCCTTGAAACCACCGGTAATTGTTGAATCGCTACTAGGTTGGATCTCGTGGATAGAAGAACAAAGATCGTATGTACGCTCGGCCCTGCTGTGGCCAGCAAAGAAGCAATCCTCGGACTTGTGCGCGACGGCATGGATGTCGCCCGCCTCAACTTCTCCCACGGCGACTATCCGGACCACGAGCAGAACTACCGCTGGGTCCGCGAAGCCACCGATGAAACGGGACACGCAGTTGGCATCCTCGCCGACCTTCAGGGTCCGAAAATCCGTCTTGGGCGCTTTGAAGAAGGCGCGACCGTCTGGGAGACGGGCGAAACGGTCCGCATCACAGTCGATGACGTGCCAGGCACGCACGACCGAGTCTCGACGACTTACAAGAACCTCGCCAAGGACGCGAAGCCGGGCGACCGCCTGCTCGTCGACGACGGCAAGGTCGGTCTGGTCTGTGTCGAAGTCGACGGCAACGACGTTGTCTGCCGCGTGACCGAAGGTGGCCCTGTTTCCAACAACAAGGGTGTTTCCCTGCCGGGGATGGACATCTCCGTCCCGGCGTTGTCCGAGAAGGACAAGGCGGACCTGCGGTTCGCACTCAAGATGGGTGTCGACGTCGTCGCGCTGTCCTTCGTGCGCTCGCCGGCAGATGTTGACCTGGTTCATGAGATCATGGACGAAGTTGGCCGTCGTGTCCCAGTCATCGCGAAGCTGGAGAAGCCAGAAGCAGTCGACGCCCTGGAGTCAATCATCCTGGCATTCGACGCCGTGATGGTTGCCCGTGGCGACCTCGGCGTTGAGATTCCGCTTGAACTTGTTCCAGGTGTGCAGAAGCGCGTCATCCAGATCGCTCGTGAAAACGCGAAGCCGGTCATCGTCGCTACGCAGATGCTGGATTCGATGATTGATAACTCGCGTCCGACGCGTGCTGAGGCTTCCGACGTTGCGAACGCCGTGCTCGACGGTGCAGACGCCGTCATGCTCTCCGGTGAGACCTCCGTTGGCGTTGACCCGCACAACGTGGTCCGCACGATGAGCCGCATTGTCCGCTCCGCTGAGGCTATGGACAAGGTGCCGCCTCTGAACCACATCCCGCGTACCCGCCGTGGTGTGATCTCCTACTCGGCGAACGATGTGGCAAACCGTCTGCACGCACGCGCAATCGTGGCGTTCACCGCGACCGGCGACACCGCTCGACGCGTCGCGCGCCTGCGCCCAGACCTGCCGCTGCTCGTGTTTACTCCGAAGCAGGAGGTTCGCTCGCAGCTCGCACTGACCTGGGGCGTGGAGACCTTCCTGTGCCCTCCGGTGCACAGCACGGATGACATGATCGCCACCGTTGACAAGTACCTGCTGGCGATGGATGAGTACCAGGAGAATGACACCATGGTGATGGTTGCAGGTACCCCTCCAGGAGTTGCAGGCTCGACCAACACGGTCCACGTCCACCAGCTGGGCGAGGAGGCTTACTGGTCGAAGAAGAAGGAAGAGGAACAAGACTAAGTTCCAAATCGGAGAACACCCCGGGCAGCTGCTCCGGGGTGTTTTTCATCTCGGCTTGTAGCTCGCTAAATCCATGGGGACATATAAAAGGCCTGCCGCGAAACAACAGCGGCAGGCCTTTGGTACTAGGCGCTACAGGCTAGTTAATCGGCGTCGGCTCGATCTTCCAGACCTCGTTCGCGTAATCGCGGATCGTGCGGTCAGAGGAGAAACGACCGGACTCGCAGATGTTGATCCAGCACTTGCGTGCCCATGCATCTGGGTCCTCGTAGTACTCCTTGGCCATGCGGTCGCGGGTCTCGCGGTAGTCCGCGAAGTCACCCAGCACGTAGTAGACGTCGGCTTCGTCGAAGCCGAAGCCCTCGAGCAAGGAAGCGCGGATGTTGTGGAACGCGCCGGTGCCGCAGTCGTCCAGGGTGCCGTCGACCAGTGCGTTGAGCACACGGTGCAGGCCTGGGGTCTGCTCGGCGGTAGCCTTCGGGTCATAGGAGCGCTGCAGCTCAGGCAGATCCTCCTCGAGAGCGCCGAAGATGTAGGCGTTCTCTTCACCGACAGCGTCAACGATTTCCACGTTTGCGCCGTCCATCGTGCCCAAGGTCAGCGCACCGTTCATCATGAACTTCATGTTCGAGGTGCCCGATGCCTCCTTGCCGGCCGTCGAGATCTGCTCGGAAACATCCGTTGCCGGGATGATGTGCTCAGCAGGGGAGACGTTGTAGTTCTCCACGAAGACCACATGCAGGTACTTCGAGACGACTGGGTCGTTGTTCACCAGCTCGCCGATGGCGTTGATGAGCTTGATGATGCCCTTTGCCATCGTGTAACCAGGTGCAGCCTTCGCGCCGAAGATAAAGGTGCGCTTCGGTACGTCGGTCTCGCCGTCTTCCTTGATACGGAAGTACAAGTCGATGATGTACAGAGCGTTCATCAGCTGGCGCTTGTACTCGTGCAGACGCTTGATCTGCGTATCGTAGACGGAGTCCGGGTCGATGACCGAACCCTGACGCTGCTCGATCCAACGAGCGAAGTCTTGCTTGTTAGCAGCCTTGATCTCCCGCAGTTCCTTGAGCACTGCAGGATCATCAGCGTACTTGCGCAGCTCCTTCAGCTTGGACAGGTCCGTGGTCCACTCATCAGAGCCAGACAGGCGGTCGAGCAGGGATGAGAGACGCGGGTTGCACATACGCAGCCAGCGACGTGGGGTGACACCGTTGGTCTTGTTATTGAAGCGCTCTGGGTACATGGAGTACCAGTAGTTGAGCGTGTCACGCTTCAGGATCTCGGTATGCAGCGCAGCCACGCCGTTCACGGAGTACGAGGCGTAGCAGGCGATCCACGCCATGTGCACCTTGCCGTCGTGGACTGGGGAGTAGTGGTGTGCGTCCTCCGGGCCAATGCCACGGGACTCCATGTCGAGGCGGTAGCGGCGGTCAATCTCCAGGACAATTTCCCAGATACGCCAGAACAGCTGCTTGAAGATGGACTCGTCCCAAGTCTCCAGAGCCTCCTGGAGCACGGTGTGGTTCGTGTACGCGAAGGTCTGGGTGGTGACGTTCCACGCCTCATCCCAGCCCAGGCCGTGCTCATCCATGAGCAGGCGCATGAGTTCCGGAACCGCCAGCACCGGGTGGGTGTCGTTGAGCTGCACTGAGTTGTACTCGTGGAACTTGCTCAGATCCTCGCCGTGGTGCTCGATGTAGTTGTCGATCATCTCCTGCAGCGAAGCAGAGACGAAGAAGTACTGCTGGCGTACGCGGAGCACCTTGCCAGCGTACGTGGTGTCGTTCGGGTAGAGCACGCGGGTGATGTCGTGGACAGCCTCGCGCTCCAGGATGGCGTCGGAGAAACGCTGCGAGTTGAACGCATCGTAGTCGAACTCGTGGATTGGGGATGCGTCCCACAGACGAAGGGTACCAACGTTATCGGTGCCGTAGCCGGTAATCGGCATGTCGAACGGTACTGCTCGAACCGTCATGTCGTCGAACTTCACGATGCGCTGCTGGGAGGTGCGCTCAACAACGAACGGGTAGAACGATTCCTTCCAGGAATCTGGGTGCTCCTTCTGGAAGCCATCGACGAACTCCTGGCGGAACAGGCCGTAGCGGTAGAGCAGGCCATAGCCGGTGACTGGGTAGTCCTGCGTCACTGCGGAGTCCAGGAAGCACGCTGCGAGGCGGCCAAGGCCACCGTTGCCCAGCGCGGCATCGTGCTCTGCCTCGAGGACATCGGTCAGGTTGTGGCCGAGCTCTGCTGCTGCAGCCTCAGCCTCTTCCACCATGCCCAGGTTCGTGAGGTTGTTCAGCAGTGCACGGCCTTGCAGGAACTCTGCGGAGAAGTACGCCTGCTGACGAGTAGCCGAGTAGGCCTTTTGGGTTGCATCCCACTTGTCGGCAATCTGCTCCACAACGGCGGCCGAGAGGCCAGTCCAAAACTTGTTATTGGTGGATGCCTGCGGGCTGCGTCCAGAGAAACCACGAACATGGCCGGCGACAGTGTCCTGCAGTGCCGGTACCGATGTTCCTACAGTGTTCTTCATAAAAACCTCAGATCTCTTGATGTGTCGAATTGGAATGCGTCGTGCTCAGCCGGAACGGCGTTGCGCTATGGCTGAGCAAGATACGTCAGAACTGCCGTGAGTCCGGCATTGGTAGCTGCTTTCACCGTGGGTGCGTAGTCCGGCAAGAAGGTCGGCATGTGGTTGACTGGAATGTCTTCCGCGACTCTATTTGCCGCAACGGCTTCATCCCACTGTGCCTTCGGGGTGCACCCGATAAGCCAGTAGAAGTACGGCACGTCAAATGCCAGGGGGATGACTGGGAAGTCCTCAGACACTGTCTTTCGGTCGGCTTCAGCAGACTCATGCTTGAAAACCTCGTCGAAAGACTGGCGGACCTTTGCGTACACCTCGGCGTCATTGCTCATAAGTTCTCCGTGAGCGAAGTACTCGAACGTAGGCGCTTCGGTGGCACCCGATGCTTGCACCTCTGCGCGAACAACCCGCTCGATGGAGGCGTACATCTGCTCTTTTGTCTTGTTTTGATAAAAGCGACAGTTGAGTACGAGTTCCGCGGAGTCGGGGATAATGTTGTTCGTCGTTCCAGCGTGCAAACTGGCAACGGTGACGACTGCGAAGTCAGAAGGATCGACTTCCCGGCCCACGAGACCTTGCAGGCGGGCAATGATCATCGCTGCCGTAAACGTTGGGTCTATGGCGTTGTGTGGCATAGAGCCGTGCGCACTTCGCCCCGGGATCGTAATCCTGATGGAGTCACATGCCGCGAACTGGGGACCCGCTTTTGACATCACGGTTCCCGCAGGTCCGGGCATCACATGCTGGCCAAAGCAGACGTCAGGACGTGGGATGCGTTCCAGAAGTCCGTCATTGACCATCGCTTCTGCCCCTACCCCCAGCTCTTCTCCTGGTTGAAACAGTGCAATGAACGTCCCACGCCAGGCGTGGCGGGTGTTGTCCATAAAACTGCACATACTGAGAAGTGCCGTGGTGTGCATGTCATGGCCGCAAGCATGCATAGTGCCGACGCTCGTGCCGTCCTCAAGACGCACCTTTTTCTTTGAAGCGTATGGAACTTCGGTAGATTCCGTAACTGGGAGCCCATCGAAGTCGGCACGGAACAGTACAGTTGGCCCGTCACCGTTGCGGAAGACCGCACAGATTCCGTAGCCCCCAATCGGTGCAATTACTTCGCAGTCGAACTGGGTAAGTTCGGCGAGGAGCCGTTGGTGCGTCTCCTCTTCTTGCATCGATAGCTCGGGCGTGGTGTGCATGAATTCGTAGAATGCACGCTGCCACGATTCGTCAACGACGTAACTGTTGAGAATATCGTTGATGTTGATCATGTACGTCCCTCTGTGCGTCACTCCGCACGTGCTTGCTTAACTACCATCACATTAAGTAATACCAGTCTTTTGGGAGGAAGGTATAAACAACTTTGGTCTAAAGGACTGGGTTGTAGAGGAGAGAGTTGCGTGACGGGGCACATTCTGTGGCAATACGCAGCGACTTTGTCACATTCCCGGCATCGCGGAGTCGGTAGAGTTTGTCCACCATTTTGTCACGAACATCAAACGGGGAAAGCGTATTGACGTAGATTTTAGTGCCGCCTTCGAACCCCGCGAGTGTAGAAATACGCCACTTAATGTTCACTCTCCATGGCATCGGAAGGTCCAGATCCACAGGCCGGTAGTGCCACTCCTCGTTGCACGCGACCTCAGGTCCCATCGCTGCGTGGATCGCGTGCACGAGGTCCGACAGACCGCGCACTTCCTGCTCCGACTGCTCCCAAGGTGCGCAGGTTGCGGACTTGGAATAGATGGAGACAGTGGGGTAGCGGTGCCCGATGCCTGCGATGGCGATTGCGAAGTCGTTCTCCGCGATCACCAGGTTGTGGTAGAACGCGTAGTTCACTCCCCATTCGTTGTACATGTTGATGTTCTGGCGCAGCTTTGCAATCTCCATCTCGGCCTGCACGCCACGCGCGTCGACGGTGACGAGCTGCTTGTGCAGGTGGTCGAAGGAGGCGCCAGCAGGCGCAAGCCAGTTTTGGAAGACCACGACGTACGGGGAGTAGGGATTCTTTACGACGAGGTCGTGGAGGGAATCAACTGTGAACTTGAAGAAAGCCCCGTGCTCGTCTTCGGTGAGTGTTCCGGAGCTTGCTAGCTGTGTGTCGTCGGTGGCACCGTCGACGAAGTGGCGTCGAGCAATAATGACGTCGTGACCGCCGCCGAAATACGCGGGCGCGATCTCCAAGAGTGACGCCTCGTCGCGGTCGGGATTCTCCCCGGAGGCCTTGAGGCGGGTGCGAACGATGTCGAGGACGTGGGCCTTGCCGGCGGGGTCCGCGAGGTAGCGGTCCATGTGTTCCTGCTGAGACTGGGGCATGCTGTAGCCGTAGTTCTTTGCCCAGTAGTCGTAGGAGACTATCTCGAAGAGGTTCGGTACACGGCGGAACTCGGCGGTGGTGGCGTCGAGCTCTTCGGGCATCGCGTTGCGGACGATCTCCCAACCATCCCGGGTGCGAACCATGCGTGACTTCTCTGGTGGGGTGCGAAGCTGGTGGGCGTCACAGAAGTTGCAGTGCTCGTGAAAGTCGGAATCGCTGAGCGGGTGCGGGGTTCCTGAGGGGTGGGAAAGGGGCCGGTTTCCTCTGCCTGGGACCGTCCAAACCTCGGTGCCGGAAAATGGGTTGACTTGCTTGATCGTGCCGTCAGCCATGGTCGTCAGGGCGTCACGATACGAGTGCACTGGAAAAGTCATACCTGCTACGTTACTCCCCGGTGTATTAGCCTGTTCGTCATGGCGATCATTCAGTTCCATGTGCTGGCCCCCGATGCGTCGGCAGAAAAGTTGGCGGAGGCGTACCAGCGCGCAATCGATATTTTGGTGCGGCGCGAAAAACTCACTGCCGGAAATGTTGTGTACACCCCGCATGTAGCGTTGCCTAGCGAGGTCACCGAGGAACTGGAAGCAACATACGTGCAGGACAGGCAGGTCTCGGCTGAAGAAGAGGGTGCCGCCCTCCAGCGCTACGACATCGAGGTTGAAGGCGCGAGGAGCCTGAACAGCCTGGCGATGGGCCTGTCGCGGATTCTGACCCCGCGAGCGCAGCTTCCATCAGACCCCGTCGCGTTGGAGCAGCACGACCAGTTTGAGACGCCTGCGCTTTACCCCTGGACCGTCGAGGTGTTCAGGTAATGAATCGCCGCCTCGCGGCCTGCGCGGCGGAGTTGCTCACTGGTGTCAGCGATGTTTTCAAGGGGGACTGCGATTGCTTCACCAGCGGGTTCGGCGTCGAAGCTACCCGCCACAATTACGCAGACAGCACCTGCATCAGCGGCAAGGTCGCTTACCGTGCTGGCAACCTTGCCAGCGGCGGTTTGGGCGTCATAGCGTCCCTCGCCGGTGATGACGAGTCCGGACTGTGCGATAAGATCTGCGAGCCCGCTGGCGTTCGCGATGACGGGCGCACCGGGGGAGATGGAGACGTGGCTGGCATCGCCGTGCAGGAGCGTTGATAGCCAGGTGATGCCGATCGCGATTCCACCCGCAGCCCCGAAGGCCGGAGTAGTGGGGTCGAGACCTGCTACTTCGCACAGCCTGGCCAGCCCGCGGTCGAGCTTGGCCACGTCTTCTTCGGAAGCGCCCTTCTGAGGTCCAAATACAGTGGCGGAGCCTTCCGGTCCCGTGGCGGGCGAATCCACATCGGTGAGTAGTACCCAGTCGAGCGCGCCTGCGGGAATGTTGACCTTTGCGGTATCGAGGTCCGCGAGGCGCTCGAGGTTGCCGCCGCCAGGCTTGAGTTGATAGCCCTCAGCGTCGACGGGGTTGGCGCCAAGGGCTACGAGGATGCCGGTGCCACCATCGGTGGTTGCCGAGCCGCCCAAGCCGAGCACGATCCGTGTTGCGCCACGGGTTTGTGCGTCGGCGATGAGCACTCCGGTGCCGTAGGTATCGCCGGTCAACGGAACTGGTGAATCTGCGACGGCGGGTAGCCCAGAGGCGGCAGCGACGTCGATAAACGCTGTGGTTGAAGCGGCATCATAGGTGTAGGTAGCCTCCGTGAGGCGCCCCGCGGCGTCCGTGGTGGGCAGGGTGATGCGCTCGCCCTTGAACAGTTCGGAGGTGCCTTCGCCGCCGTCGGCCATTGGGGCGAGTTTGATGGTTGCGTCCTTTAATATCTCGCGGACGCCTTCTCCGATCCACGTTGCGGCCTGCTCAGCCGACGCCGTGCCTTTGAAGGCGTCTGGGGCGATGGTGACTGTGGTTGGGGTGCGCAATGCTTCATCCATGAGGGCAAAGTGTAGTGCATACCTTCCGTTGTGTTGCACACTCAGCGCAGTGGTTCTCGGGTACGATGACCGACATGTATCGCGTTTTTGAAGCACTTGATGAACTCGTCCAAATCGTCGAGCAGGCCTACGGCGTGCCAATATCAAGCTCTTGCCTCGTGCCGCGCAACGAAGTGCTTGCGCTGTTAGACGATATTCGTGACGCAATCCCGAATGAGATGGACGACGCTCAAGATGTCCTCGACCGGCAGGACGCTATCTTGCATGGTGCACAGGAACGCGCGGACGATTTGGTGGCTCAAGCCAATGCAGACGCGAAGCACATTATGGATGAGGCAAACGAGCAGTCTCAAGAAATGATTGACGACGCCCAGTCCCACGCGACCATGCTGGTGACCAACGCTGAAGAGGACTCCCGCGATATGGTCAGCCGCGCACGCGAAGACGCGGAAGCCACCGTGGCGCGAGCACAGGAAGAAGCTCAGCGCCTGGTTGAAAACGGTCAGAAAGAATACCAGCGCTCAATTGATGAGGGCTTGGCGCAGCAGGAACACCTTGTTTCCGAGGCAGAGGTCATGCGTCGCGCAGACGAGGAGGCGCACCGCCTGGTCGAGCAGGCGCACGCGGAGTCCTCGCGTCTGCGCGGGGAGTGCGACGAGTTTGTGGATTCCAAGCTTGCGGAGTTTGAGGAGTCACTTTCCGCAGTGCTTCGCACAGTATCTAAGGACCGTTCTGCGCTCCGGCGTGGCGCCGGCGTCTCAGGCGGCAGCCAACGCGCGGAGCGTTACGACTACGGCGAGCATTAGGAACGCACAAGAGAAAACCAGGTAGCACTTCCGGAAGAAAACCGATGTAGAGTTTGGGTTGCTATGGCTAAAAATCCTTTCATTATTCAAGTAGCTGACGCTCTGCACGGCGACGGCATGCCGGTAGTTGTCCACAACGTGGGCCCAGCTCCCTCCCGCATCGGGCCAGAGATGATCGCAATTCCGGAAGGCCAGGAGGTGGCCGTTGACGCTACCGTGACCCCGCTCGGTTCTGGCGTGATGGTCGATGCCACCGTGACCGCGGTACTGGAAGGGCAGTGCGTACGCTGCCTGCGCACCCTGCAGCCGACGGAAACGCTGCGTGTCTCCCAGGTGTTTTCTAACGGCGACGACTTCATCCAGGGTGATGAAGAAGTAGAGGAAGACGCAGGATCCGGGGATGAGATCATGCGCATCGTGGAAGAAACGGTTGATCTCGAGCAGGCCTTCGTCGACGAAGCTGGCCTCACACTGCCGTTTAACCCGACCTGCCAGCCTGCATGCCCCGAAGACAGCGACGTTCCGGCACCAGACGGCATCAGCGGCGAAGCAACCGACGCGGTGGATCCGCGCTGGGCTGGATTGGAGAAGTTCCTATGAGCCGGCGTTCAAAGAAGAATCGCGTCAGCGGCGAAGAAGCGTGGAACAGCGCGTTCTCCGAAGTAGACCATGCGCCTCTGCTCGAGTGGCTGGGTGTGGATCTGGACGACGAACTGTTGCGACTCGCCTTGACACATCGCTCCTTTGCCAACGAGCACGACTACCTGCCAAATAACGAGCGGCTTGAGTTTCTCGGAGACGCAGTGCTCGGTCTGACCGTAGCCACGAAGCTCTTCGAGATCTACCCTTCGAGCTCCGAGTCGGTGCTCTCCCCGATGCGGGCCTCAATTGTGTCACGCTACGGGTTGGCGGATGTCGCCCGTGGCATCGAGCTTGGTAAGTACGTGCTGCTTGGAAAAGGCGAGTTGCATACCGGTGGCAGGGACAAAGAGTCCATCCTCGCCGATACGACGGAGGCGCTCTTTGGCGCGATCTATCGGCAGCACGGATTCGAAGCAGCCCGCGACGTAATTCTTAAGCTCTTCCACGAGAAGCTCCACAACGCGACGGCACACGGCCACAGGCAAGACTGGAAGACTGTGCTGCAGGAACGCCTCGCGGAACGTGGCATCCCAATGGTCGAGTACGAAACGACGTCTGAAGGCCCCGAGCACGACCTCGAATTTACGTCGTACGCGATCATTCTTGGTGAAAACCGCGGACGTGGAGTGGCGCACAACAAAAAGCTCGCCGAGCAAGAAGCAGCCAGGGAAGCAGTGGTGTTCCTTCAGAAGCACCCGGAAGCGCTCGTTCTTGAGCAGCAGACCCACGACAAGGCGTAGCTGATGCCCGAACTGCCGGAAGTTGAGGTCGTGCGTCGGGGCCTGAACGAGCACATTGTTGGCAGGACATTCGACAGTATCGAGGTCGCGCATCCCCGAGCAGTCAGGGACAGCACCGTCGACCTCACAACGATCCTGCCTGGGCTTCGCGTCACTGGTACCGGACGTCGCGGCAAATTCCTCTGGCTCACCCTCTCCGACGGGGGCTGCCTCCTGGTACACCTCAGGATGAGCGGACAGATGCTGGTCGCCGCGCCGGGCAGCGTGGACAGTCCACACGCGCGGATTCGCGCCAGGATGGGCGACGTGGAACTGGTCTTCGTGGATCAGCGCACGTTCGGCTCGTGGCAATACTGCCAGCTCGTCGACGGTATCCCTGAACTCGCGAGCCACATCGCGATGGATCCCTTCGAGGCGGGTTTCGATGTTGACGAAACTGCGGCGTTGATGCGTAAAAAGCGATCGGCCGTCAAAACGGTGCTGCTCAATCAAGCCGTGGTGAGCGGTATTGGCTCCATCTACGCCGACGAGGCGATGTGGGCCGCGCGAGTCGCGCCGTGGCAACGGGCAGATACACTCGCTCAGGAGAGTGCGGTCGAGCTTCTCGACGCATCACGTGACGTCATGGAGCGTGCACTCGCCCAAGGCGGAACGAGCTTCGACTCCTTGTACGTGAACGTCAATGGTGCCTCGGGGTATTTTGCCCGCTCGCTGAATGCCTACGGGCGCGCGGGTGAACCTTGCGCCCGCTGCGGGGACGCCATTGTGAAGACGGTCGTGAACCAGCGGTCGAGTTATTACTGCCCAACATGCCAGGATCCTGAGCAAAATCGCGAATAATCCTGTCATTGCGACTAGGATTCTCCGCATGGAAAAAGCAACCGAGTTCATTGACGGAACTCTCAACGGCATCATCTGGGACATTGTCCCGTGGCTCCTGCTTGCTGCGGGTGTCTACTTCGGGCTACGTACCTTGTTCGTACAGGTCCGACTGCTTCCGGAAATGTTCAAGGCGGTCACTGAGACCCCGAAGGGCAAAGACCGCGACGGGCGCGATTTGGACGAAGAATACGGCGGTATTTCTGCGTTCAAGGCGTTTACCATTTCCGCTGCTTCCCGCGTGGGCACGGGCAACATCGCTGGTGTCGCTCTCGCGATCTCGGTTGGCGGGCCTGGCGCAGTGTTCTGGATGTGGATGATCGCCATTGTGGGTGGCGCTACCGCGTTCGTTGAGTCCACGCTCGCACAGCTGTGGAAGACGAAAGACGAAAGCGGCAACTACCACGGTGGTCCCGCCTACTACATGACGCGCGGACTCGGGTGGCGCCCGCTCGCCGTGATCTTCGCTGTCGCGCTCTCGTTCACCTATGGCTTTGTGTACAACGCAATTCAGACGAACTCCATCGTTGAGGCCGTCGGCGGTTCTGTTGGCTCCGACTCGATGACGCTGAAGCTGATTGTGGCAGTGATCCTTGCTGCCCTGACTTCTGCCATCATCTTCGGCGGTGTGACCCGTATCGCGAACTTCACGCAGGTCGTCGTTCCTTTCATGGCGGTCGCCTACATCCTGGTTGGCCTGCTGGTAGTCATTCTGAACATTCAGGAAGTTCCAGGGATGATCGCGCTGATCGTCGGCCACGCCCTGGGGCTGAAGCAGGTTGGTGGTGCGACGCTGGGTATGGCGTTTGTCTGGGGTATGCGCCGTGGTCTGTTCTCGAACGAGGCCGGCCAGGGGTCCGCTCCGAACGCAGCGGCTACTGCGACGGTATCGCACCCGGTGAAGCAGGGACTGGTGCAGACGCTCGGCGTGTACTTCGACACCCTCGTTGTGTGCTCGATTACGGCGTTCGTCGTGCTGCTCGGCCCTGAGATCAACTACGGCTTGGATGATGTACAGGGTGCATCGCTGACACAGTCCGCCTTGGCGGCAACGGTGGGTGCGTGGGGCACGCACTTCATCACGTTCATTCTCTTCTTCCTGGCGTTCTCGTCAGTGATCGGTAACTACTACCTTGCGCAGGCGAATATTGAGTACCTCTCGGACTCGAAGACGGTGCTGAACGTTTTCCGCTGCGGTGTCATCGTCTTTGTGTTCTTCGGAGCGTTCGGCTCGATTCCGCTGGTGTGGTCGCTTGGCGACACGATGGCGGGCACGATGGCCATCATCAACATCATCGCGATCGTCCCGCTTGCGGGTGTCGCCATCAAGCTGCTCAAGAACTACAACGAGCAGCGCGTCCAGGGCATCGACCCGGTGTTCCACCGCGACATGATGCCTGAGGTCAAGAACGTAGAGTTCTGGGACGGCTCCGACCCGGTCACGCGCCGCAGCCTGGAGGACCGCATCACGGCTTCCGAGGCCCGCGCCGTAGGTGAAGACAACGAGCAGGGCGGTTTGAAGTAGCCGATGGCCACCATTCGTATGACCGCGTTTGTGCACGGGCACGTTCAAGGCGTCGGGTTCCGCTGGTGGACCCGCTGCCGGGCCTTGGAGCTCGGCCTACAGGGGTATGCGAAGAATCTTGTCGACGGCCGCGTTGAAGTGGTCGCGGAAGGCGACGAGGGGGACGTCGAGAATCTGAGGCGGCTGCTGGAGGAGCAACCCTCCTCACAACGGCGACCGGGCCGCGTGGACACGGTCGTCGCGCAATACGGTGAGCCCCGTGGGGCGGAAGGCTTCCACGAACGGTAAACTCACCACAATGCATTTGAAATCGTTGACGCTGAAGGGCTTCAAGTCCTTCGCTTCTTCAACGACGATGAAGTTCGAGCCCGGCATCTGCGCTGTTGTCGGACCGAACGGCTCAGGTAAATCGAACGTCGTCGACGCGCTTGCCTGGGTGATGGGGGAGCAGGGTGCGAAGAATCTACGCGGTGGGAAGATGCAGGATGTCATCTTCGCGGGAGCGGGGGACCGCAAGCCACTAGGGCGCGCAGAGGTAACACTCACCTTCGACAACAGCGATAAGCACCTTCCAGTGGACTTCACGGAGGTTGCGATCACGCGACGTATGTTCCGTGATGGAGCCTCCGAGTACGAAATTAACGGCTCGAAAGCCCGGCTGATGGACATTCAGGAGCTGTTGTCGGACTCCGGTATTGGCCGCGAGATGCACATCATCGTCGGGCAGGGCAAGCTGTCTGAGATTTTGGAATCGCGCCCTGAGGAGCGCCGAGCGTTCATTGAGGAAGCCGCGGGTGTGCTGAAGCACCGACGTCGTAAAGAGAAGGCACAGCGCAAGCTGCAGTCGATGCAAGGCAACGTCGACAGGTTGCAGGATCTGACAGATGAGCTTGGCAAGCAGCTCAAGCCGCTGGAGCGCCAGGCCGAAGCCGCGAAGCGCGCCGCGACTGTGCAAGCCACGCTTCGCGACGCCCGGCTCCGCCTCGCCGGCCACCAGATGGTCACGCTGCAGGCAGCGCATGCACAAAGTGACGAGAGTGCGAAGCTGCTCGAAGAACAGGTCGAGACTGTGACCGCGTCGCTCGAGAGCGCTGAGGAACAGTACGCGCAGCTCGAGGAAGAACAACGGGAGGTACAGCCGCGTGCCCAGGAGTCACAGGAAACTTGGTTTGCACTGTCATCTCTCGAGGAACGGGCGAACGCGACGTTGCGCATCGCACAGGAACGCGCGCACAACCTGAACACGCAGACTGAGTACCACGGGCAAGACCCAGAGGAGCTGCTCGCTCGGGCAGCAGCAGCGGACGAAGAATATGAGGTGGCCATTGAGGCTGCCGAGGAAGCCGCGGAGCGACTTGAGGTTGTTCGGGAAGACGTTGCCGAATACCAGGCTGCGTTCGATGAAGCTGAACGCGAACACGTGGCGCAGATTCAGGCGGTAGCGGATCGCCGTGAGGGCGTTGTGCGGCTGGTGGCGCAAGAGGAGGCGCACCAGCAGGCCGTGCTCGGAGGTGAGCAAGAGGCAACCCGGCTTGAAGAGCAGCTTTCACTCAGCAGCGAGCGGGCCCACAGCGCCCGCGGCGAAGCCGAGGAGGTAGCGGAGAAGATTGCTGAGCTTGAAGCCCGCCGAGGGCCACTCGTCCATGAGTACGAGCAAGCAAGCTCAGAGCTCACTGCCGCCGAGCAGCGCTTTCAGGAGCTACAGATGCAGCAACGCGAGCATGAGCGGGCGGTGTTTACGCTGCAGTCGAAGATAGAGACGCTGCAGCACCAAATGCCAACACGTACCGCGGAGGAGATGCTCGGGGGCTATCCCGCGCTTGCATCACTGGTGACGGCTCCTGCTGACCTGGCAGGAGCGCTGGCTGCCGCGCTGGGTGGCTTCAGTGAGGCATTGGTGGGCGAGCGCGACTTGGACGTTGTGGAGCAGCTGCAATCTGCAGATCGTGCCAGCATCGTTGAGGCAGTCGGCGGCGCGCTGTGGCGTGTTGAAACCGACGGGTGCTATGACTGGCTCCTCGACCACCTCGACGTCGACGTTTCGGTCGCGGGCCCCGTGGCGCGCCTGTTAGCAGACGTTGTTGTAGTGGAGACGCCGCAGGAGGGCGTGGACGTCGTGAAGGCAGACCCACGACTGCGTGCTGTGACGCGAGAGGGGGCACTATTCGGCGAAGGCTGGATGTCGGTAGGCATCGCGAGCGCGTCTACGGTCGAGGTGAGTGCGCAGGTTGAAGCCGCACAGCGAGACCTACGCACCGCAGAGCACGCGTTGGCGGAGCTCTCGGGCACGTTTGAGGGAGCGCAGCTCGCAGCCGAGGACGCGCGGGTGAATGTTGCGGCGGCGAAGGCAGCGCTGCGCGAGCACGACACCGAGGTTGCTTCGTGGCAGCGTGAGCATCAGCGCTTGGCTGCGCAATCGGACACGGCCGAGCAAGAGCGCGTCCGTGCCGCGCAGCAGCTTGAGGAGGCAGAGCAGCGGCTCGCTCAGCGCCGTGAGCAACTGCTGGAAACCCAGGAGCGTCTTTCTCGCATCGACGACACTCCTGCTGCGGAAGGCCCTTCGCCCGAGGCCCGTGATGCTGCATCCCAGCAACTGACGCAGGCGAAGGCGATCGAACTGGAAGCGGTTCTCGCTGCTCGTGAGACGCAACAGCGCGCTCAGACAATTGCGGGGAAGGGCGATGCGTTGCGGCGCCAGGCGGAAAACGAGCGCCAGGCAAAAGCGCGTCATGACGCAGCCGTTGCACGTCGGCGGTCCCAGGCCCTGCTCGCCGGAGCCGTGAAGGAACACACGGAGGCACTGATCTCGCGAGTCCAGGATGCATTACAACGAGCCACCGCGCAGCGCGATGAGCTGCAGCGCACGCTTGCTGCGCTGCAGGGCAGGATTCAACAAGAGCGATCGCAGGTCAGCGCTGCTCGTCAGCAGCTGAATCGGTTGAGTGACCGCGCGCACGCCGCAGACATTGCAAGGTCGCAGGCGAAGGTACGTCTTGAGGAAGCTCAGCAGAAGATCGTTGAGTCGCTCGGTATTTCGGTCGATGATTTGCTTGCGAACTTCGCGCCGGGAGAAGACTTTGACGAGTCCACTGAGACCCAGCGACTGCGCCAGGCAGAAAAAGACTTGCGCTCTTTGGGGAAGGTGAACCCGCTGGCTCTCGAAGAGTTTAAGGCGCTTGAGGAACGCTATACGTTCCTCTCTACCCAGCTTGCCGATGTGATTCAGGCTCGAAAGGACTTGCTCGACGTCATCGAGGATGTCGACGCCCACATCCTGCAGCTCTTCACGGATGCCTGGCATGACGTGGAGGAGGAGTTTCCACGTGTGTTCCATACGCTGTTTCCCGGTGGGGAAGCCCGCCTGATACTCACGGAACCAGATGACATGCTGCTTACCGGTATCGAGATCGAGGCGCGCCCACCGGGCAAGCGCGTCAAGCGGCTGTCACTGCTGTCAGGTGGGGAGAAGTCGCTGACTGCTCTGGCGTTTCTGGTGGCGATTTTCCGAGCGCGCCCGAGCCCGTTCTACGTGCTGGACGAGGTGGAGGCAGCGCTCGATGACGTGAATCTGCGCCGATTGATTGCGCTGCTCGAGGAGCTGCGGCAGGACTCGCAACTGATTGTGATCACGCACCAGAAGCCGACCATGAATGTGGCGAACGTGCTCTACGGTGTCACCATGCGCGGTGATGGTGTAACGAGGGTGCTCTCACAAAGAATGCGCCCGGCGGGGTCAGCTCCTGACTCCGATCCGGACGCATAAAGAGGGGCGCGGGGGTTAGTTCTTTACAACAAGCTCCAGTGTTCCCTCAGGACCAACTGCGAAGAGTTTATCCTGGCCGATCACCTTCAGGCTCGTGGTCTGCTTCAGCAAGTCGCTGGTGGTGTTTTCCCAGATGGTGTCCTCAGACGGGCATGCCTTCCTCGTCGTCGGCGTCTTGAACGTGGAGACCGCACCAGTTGCTTCGTCAATGGTGAAGCCGACGCCGTAGCCGTTGCATGGACCGCCTACAAGCACGTAGCCCTTATCTTCCTTGACAAATTGGACAGTAGCGCCGTCATACAACGGCAGCGGTGCCCAGGTGGTGTTCAGCGCGGTGGTGAGCGCCTCACCAGTCGCTGGTACTGCCTCCTTCGGCGCGTCGGTGCCAACGCTCGGCACGTCTACCTTTGAGCTGCCAAGCTGGCCACTTGAGGCAATGATGCCAAGTCCGACGGCCAGCGAAATCAGCGTTGTGAGGACTGGCAGGATCCATTGGGCAACGTCTTGTGGCAGATTCTTCAAAAATGGGGGAGTATTCATAAACCTTATTCAACCACGTTGTTGGCATAAATGGGGTATTCCACACAGTTTTTGGGCGCCTTTGGCACTATGGAAGTCATGACTACGTACTCGTTATGGATTGCAATCGCAGCTGTGGTGCTCGTGATTCTCATTGTGGGCATCATCATTGTTGGCAATAAACGGAAATCGGCAAAGTCTGTTTCCTTTGAAAAGACCGAGGAGCCGAAAGAACTTACCCAGCAGGAGAAGTCTGGAAACTACCAGGCAAAGGGGGGTTTTAATTTCGCTCAAGCAGGAGTGAAGGAAAAGGAACCTATCCCGCGTGTCGACGCCCCCTCCGATCCGAAGCCCGCTCAGGCTGTGCCAATGCCGGATCCTGAGCCGGTTGTAGAGGACGGGTCGGCGCCTGAGCCTGAGCCTGCGCCTGAGCCGGAGCCAGTTGAGGAAACTCAGTCCGAAAAGCCTGAGCGGGTGGTTGTACCGGAACCGCAGGCCGACCCTGAACCTGCAGTAGAACCGAAACCTGAGGTTGAGAAGGAGCCGGAACCGACACTGGTCGCGGAAGAGCCAAAGGCGCCCGCGCCTGCAGAACCCGCCTCCGACGAAGCAGACGTCGAACACCACGACATCGAAGAAGCACAAGAGGCAGCGGACGCAGCCGCAGCAACGGTCGACGGGGCGGAACGTGCCCTGGAACACGGCGCCGAACCGACCGAGGACGCAATTGTCAGCGAACCAGTCTCCTCCGAGCCTGTCGAGGCAATCGCGCCAGCCGCAGGCCGGATGGGCAAGCTGCGCGGGCGCCTGTCGCGCTCGCAGAACGCGATTGGCCAAGGGCTGCTTGGCATTCTTACCGCAGGCGACCTCGACGAGGACGCGTGGGAAGAGATCGAAGACACCCTCATCATGGCAGATATCGGTGCGGATCTGACCATGCGCATTACCGATGCACTGCGTCAGAAGATTGCCGAGCGAGGCGTGGCATCTGAGGCTGAAGCACGCGCAATGCTGCGGGAAACCCTGATCGAAGCTGCGAAGCCAGAGCTCGATCGTTCGATTCACGCAATGCCGAACGAAGGCAAGCCCGCCGTGATCTTGGTAGTCGGCGTCAACGGCACGGGTAAGACCACCACGACGGGCAAGCTTGCACGTGTACTCGTAGCGATGGGCCACTCGGTGGTACTTGGCGCTGCGGATACATTCCGCGCTGCTGCGGCAGACCAACTGGAGACGTGGGGGCGTCGGGTAGGCGCCTCTACGGTCCGCGGAGCAGAAGGCGCGGACCCTGCCTCTGTCGCGTTTGACGCCGTGGCGACCGGCGTGCAAGAGGGTGCGGATGTCGTGCTTGTAGACACAGCGGGCCGTCTGCACACCTCGACTGGCTTGATGGATCAGCTGGGTAAGGTGAAACGGGTCGTCGAAAAGAAATCCACTGTTGATGAGGTGCTCCTGGTACTGGATGCAACGGTTGGACAAAACGGCATTGCGCAGGCGCGAGTGTTCCGAGAGGTCGTTGATATCACCGGTGTGGTGCTGACGAAGCTGGACGGTACCGCGAAGGGCGGCATTGTGTTCCAGGTGCAAGAGGAACTGGGTGTGCCGGTCAAACTTGTGGGTCTTGGCGAAGGCGCCGATGACCTCGCGCCGTTTGAAGTAGAGAGCTTTGTGGATGCTCTGCTGGGATAGCCTGGCGTGATGTGAACAGTTGGGCGGAAAGGCGCTAGGCTAGGTGCGTTCTGTCTCATTACCGAAGAATGAATTAGTTAAGGGAGCAACGCACTGTGTTCGAGTCACTGTCTGACCGCTTACAATCAGCGCTTGGAGGCTTGCGCGGCAAAGGCAAGCTCACCGAGGCTGACATTAACGCCACAGCACGTGAGATTCGGATCGCGCTGCTGGAGGCTGACGTCTCGCTGACTGTCGTACGCGCCTTCATTAAGCGCGTGAAAGAGCGCGCTTTGGGCTCCGACGTTTCAGAGGCGCTGAACCCGGCACAGCAAGTGGTCAAGATTGTTGACCAGGAGTTGACCGCCATTTTGGGCGGAGAGACTCGACGCCTCAACTTTGCAAAGACACCGCCGACCGTCATCATGCTGGCAGGTCTACAGGGTGCTGGTAAGACCACCCTGGCAGGTAAGCTGTCCCGCCACCTGGCAAAACAAGGACACACACCGCTGCTGGTGGCCTGTGACCTCCAGCGCCCGGGCGCGGTGCAGCAGCTCCAGATTGTGGGTGAGCGCGCCGAGGTTGCAACGTTCGCTCCGGATCCTGGCACGTCCATCGACTCGTTTGAGCACGAGATGGGCACTTCCCACGGCGACCCTGTCGCGGTGGCGCAGGCTGGTATTGAGCACGCGAAGCAGAACAAGCACGACGTGGTGATCATCGATACCGCGGGCCGTTTGGGTATTGACGAAACACTGATGACGCAGGCCCGTAACATCCGTGATGCAGTCCAGCCTGATGAAGTCCTGTTTGTGATCGATGCGATGATTGGTCAGGACGCGGTCACGACTGCGCAGGCCTTCGCGGACGGCGTGGATTTCACCGGCGTCGTGCTGACGAAGCTCGACGGTGACGCTCGCGGTGGTGCAGCTCTGTCCATTCGCGAAGTCACCGGCAAGCCGATCCTGTTCGCGTCCACAGGTGAGAAGCTCGATGACTTTGATGTCTTCCACCCGGAGCGTATGTCGAGTCGTATCCTCGGCATGGGCGATCTGCTTTCGCTCATTGAGCAGGCGGAAACCGTCTTTGATCAGAAAGAGGCTGAGGAAGCAGCCAGCCGCCTCGGCACCGGTGAGCTCACGCTTGAAGACTTCCTGAACCAGATGCTCATGATCCGCCGCATGGGCCCGATCGGGAATCTGCTGAAGATGATGCCCGGTGGCAAGCAGATGAACCAGATGGCGGACATGGTCGACGAGAAGCAACTCGACCGCATCCAAGCCATCATCCGCGGTATGACGCCCGAGGAGCGTGAGAACCCGAAGATCCTCAACGCGTCGCGCAGGAAGCGCATCGCGGCAGGTTCTGGCGTGAAAGTGTCTGACGTGAACCAGCTCGTGGAGCGCTTCTTCGAAGCGAAAAAGATGATGGGCGCGATGGCCAACCAGTTCGGCCTACCAGGAATGCCGGGCATGGGTGGCGGACGCTCCGCGACAAAGAAGAAGCCCAAGGGACGCAGGGGCAAGAACGGGAAACGCAAGCCCGCGAAGCGCCGTGGTGGAGGCCCGAAGATGCCGGGCATGCCACAGATGCCGGGAATGCCTGGCATGGAGGATCTGCAGAAGATGCAGGAACAACTTCCTCCAGGTATGGAGGGGCTTGACCTCAACAATCTTGACTTCGGCGCAGCGATGAAGCGCATGGGCAAGAAGAAGTAGTCAGCAAAACACTGAAGGGCCGGTACGGGCATCCGTACCGGCCCTTTGCTATCGTGCTCGCACGCTACTGCGTAGCGGGTGCGTCCATCTCCAAGCTCGGTGTGGGATCCGTGGCGGGCCCCGGGAGCAGGCCTAGCTCTTCGAAGATAGGCATCAGCTCAGCCCACAGAAGCGGAGCGAGCGTTGCTGCGTAGGCGTTCGAGATGTGGTTCTGGTCGCGGTAGATGTACACGTTGCCACGCTGTGGCGGGCAAAACTTGTCGTCGCAGAACCAGTCAGCGGTATCGATGGACCACTGGTGATTCTCGGGCAAGAGGTACGAGGTTGCTGGGTCCTCGGGCCCGTAGATTGTGCTGCGCAGTGCTGAGCAGTCGCGTTCGGAGGCGCCAGCAACGATGCAGAGGTTCGGGTCCATAGGATCGCCTTCTGGGGTGAACATCCATGGGTTATCGCGCAAACCAACGAACGGGATGCCGTAGTAGGCGAAGTTCTGCCACAGGTTCGCGTAGGCGTCGGGGACCTTGTCCGTGGAAAACGCTGCACCGCCCGCGTGGCCCTCGGGGCGTGTGGAGTTTGAAATCACCAGGTCCGGGTTCATTTCGACGATGTTCTGGAACGCAAGCTCCGACCATTGAGCACATACATCGCTGACGAACTCGTCTCTGTCGGCACCGCCGATGACAATCGGGCACTCCTGCCGGACGTACGGAATGACCCGGAAGTGGTGCTCTTTCCCGAGCTTGTCGAGGGGCACGACGTACGGCTCGATGTGGGACCCGCCGGTCATCACTACAGTGACGTCGGACTCGAGGTCGCCGTACTGGCAGTCGGGACGAGGCATGTCCGTTGCCGGCTGGGGGATCATGATCATGCACTCGTCTACGCCGATAGGTGGGTAGATGCCCGCAATCAGGGCCGGATCGGGCTGTGGCTTGACGTCTGGGACTTCAGCACCAGCAATGGCGAGGGCGCCCGGGTAAAGGTCCTCCGGAAGATCGCGGTCTGCGTCCTCGATGCGCTGATTCCAAAGCGGTTGGATTGCAAAAATAGTGGCAACGAGCACGGAAACCAGCACGCCGCCGCCTGCGCGGACAACGCCGGTGCGGGTGCGCAGCGTCGAGCGGGCGTCGATAATCGGGGTATCGGTCGATTGCGGGCGCTTTCGGTGTTGACGCAGCGGGTCTTCTACCAGCAGGTGTGTGACGTGTGCGAGTCCGAGCGAAACCGCGATGACGAGGGTGCCAACCCACCACGGAGGAGTCCCGAACCCTCCAGCAAGAGTGACAATGATGAGCAACGGCCAGTGCCAAAGATAGAGGGAATAGGCGATGCTGCCTAGCCACGTCATCGGCTTCGACGCCAGAATGTTTGAGACCGAGTTCTGGTTGCCACTCATGACAATCAGCGCGGCGCCAGTGAGTGGCAGCAGCGTGACAGGGCCGGGGAACGCGAGTGAAGTGGTGACGACGATGCCGGTAATCGAAATCATCACAACGCCAAGGCCCGCAGTCCACGCGGCTGTGCGCTGTGGCAGGAAACGGCTGGTTGGCACGAAGGCAAGCAACCCACCGAGCGCGAGCTCCCACGCACGGGAGAAGGTGGAGTAGTAGTTCTGGCCCGTACCGACGAAGCCGAAGCGCGCAGCGTATGCGAACGAAGCAACGGTGATAATGGCGAGCAGCGTGATCGCGCCTCGCTTGGCAATGATAGCCGGAACTTTGCACTTCCAGATCAGGAAGGCCAGCAGCGTCCCCAACAAAATGGCGAAAACGTAGAACTGGCCCTGCACACTCATTGACCACAGGTGTTGCAGCGGAGACGTGTCCTGGCTTGCCGCCGCATAATCCGCATCTTGGGCGATCAGCTCCCAGTTTTGGTAGTACAGCATGGAGGCGGTGAACTGCTTGGAGAGTTCCACGCCCATGAGTTCGGGGGCGAGCAGCATCACGCCAAGCATGGTTGCCAGGACAGTGAGCGCAAGTGCTGGAACGAGGCGTCGAATAGTGCGCCACAGTGGCCACCAGGGGTTGAGGCTTGGGTTTGGGCGCATTGCGTAGCGGATCTGGCCGCCGAGGAAGAAGTACCCAGACAGCAGCAGGAAGACGTCGACGCCGCCTGAGACTCGGCCGACGTAGACGTGGAACAAGACGACTAGTGCGATAGCAAAGCCTCGAAGCCCGTCAAGGTCGACGCGGTATGCGGTTGAGCGTTTCGTGCTCGGTGCAGGCATGCTGAAAAACCTCGTGTACTCTCAGATTGTTTCGCGCCCTCATTACGCTTCATGCTATTTTTCGGCGGGCAACTGAAAAGACGATACCCGCAACAGGCAGGCAAATGGTAACTATCTGCCTAGATAACAAGTCCTGTTTGGGAATTGGTTCGCTATGGGGTAACCTCTTTCAGGTTGATTATCTGTGTATGCAGGTTTTGAACAGGACCAAACTGCGTTCGCGTTGGACCCGTCACGTGCAGAGATGCGCGATGTCGCCCAACCAGTCACGCGCAGGGTAAAGAAGAAGGGTTGAACCGGCCCGCCTATCGTGTTGGCGGGTGTCTGTACTGCCCGGTGACCGTAAAGGAAGATTTTCATGGCTGTAAAGATTAAGCTGCAGCGCGTCGGTAAGATCCGTAACGCGCAGTACCGTGTTGTTATCGCTGATGCGAAGGCTCGTCGTGATGGCAAGGTTGTCGAGAACATCGGTATCTACCACCCGAAGCAGGAGCCTTCCCTCATCAAGATCGACTCCGAGCGTGCTCAGTACTGGCTCGGCGTTGGTGCGCAGCCGACCGAGCCTGTGCTCGCTCTGCTGAAGATTACCGGCGACTGGCAGAAGCACAAGGGCCTCGACGGTGCTGAGGGCACCCTCAAGGTTGCTGAGGAGAAGCCATCCAAGCTTGACCTGTTCAACAAGGCTCTCGAGGAGGCCAACAACGGCCCGACCGCTGAAGCGATCACCGAGAAGCGCAAGAAGGCGAAGGAAGAGGCTGAGGCCAAGGCTGCCGCAGAGGCTGAGGCAGCTGCAGCTGCTGAGGCTGCGGAGTCCGCTGAAGAGGAGTCCCCGGCTGAGGAGTCCGAGGACTAATCCGAACCTCGCAACGGCACGTTCCCGATCCGTGTGGTCGGAGGGCGTGCCGTTTTTTGTTTGCGAAGTGGGCGTCGAAAAGTAGGGTAATTGAGCATGGAGCTACTGATTGGTCGGGTCGTGAAGACTCACGGTATTAAGGGCGAAGTCGCGGTGGAAGTGCACACGGACCAGCCCGAGGTTCGCTTCGCGGTGGGCAGCAAGCTGCGCGGTACGCAAACGGGGAAGGAAGTTGAACTCACCGTTGCGACTGCCCGCCCGCACAAAGGACGCCTGTTGCTCAGCTTCGAAGAGGTGCCGGACCGTACCGCCGCTGAGGGGCTGCGAGGGCTGAAGTTCTTCGCGGCGCCGCTTGAACGCGGGGAGGACGCGGACCCGGATGAGTTCTACGATCACGAATTGATTGGACTGAACGTGCGTCTTGATGGGGAGCAGATCGGGCAGGTCACAGGTGTGATGCATACGCCTGGGCGCCAGATTCTGGAGGTTGAGTACGACGGCCGTGAGGTCCTCGTGCCGTTCGTGAGCGATATTGTGCCCGAAGTAGATCTGGAGAATGGCTTCCTGTCCATCACCCCGCCTGAGGGTTTGCTCGATGTCTAGGCACACCTTGAGGCTCGACATTGTCACCATTTTCCCCGAATACCTTGAGCCACTGCGCCACGCGTTGTTGGGCAAGGCGATTGAGCAGGGGATTGTGAGCGTCCGCGTGCATGATCTTCGACAGTGGGGGCTTGGTGTACATAAGTCTGTCGACGCCCCTCCGCTCGGCGGCGGGCCTGGTATGGTGATGCGCCCGGATGTGTGGGGTGAGGCGCTTGATGCCGTGGCAGCTGGCAACGAAGGCGAAGGGTTGCGTTCCGCCGCACCGCACCGCAATGACAAGGCCCGCCACGATGAGGTCCACGCCGTCGCGCCACGGCCGTATGAAGTTAGTGATGTCCGCGAAGGCGAGTCTGCTGAGCAACCACTGCTGATTGTGCCTACTCCGGCGGGATCTCCGTTTACGCAGCAGGATGCGCAGGCGTGGTCGCGCGAGTCCCACATCGTGTTTGCTTGTGGCCGCTACGAGGGTATTGACCAGCGAGTCTTTGTTGACGCCCAGCAGCGGTACCGGGTGCGCGAGGTCTCTATCGGCGATTACGTGCTAATCGGCGGGGAGGTGGCTACGTTGGTGATCGCGGAGGCCGTCACCCGTCTGATCCCCGGGGTGCTGGGCAATACGCAGAGCCACGAGGACGATAGCTTTTCTGACGGGCTGCTCGAGGGCCCCAGCTATACGAAGCCACGAACGTGGCGCGGGATCGGTGCCCCTGACGTGCTCTTTTCGGGTGATCACGCCAAGGTGGAGCGCTACCGACGTGATGCATCGCTGCTGCGCACGCAGCAAGTCCGCCCGGAGCTATTGGACGCCGCCGAGCTCGATGAGGATGACGAGTTTGCGCTGTACGGCCGCGACGTCGTGACGGCAATGCAGGTGCTCGTCGACGAGAAGCGCTGGCCGAAGGCGCGCAAGTCTTTGGCCCGTGCGTTGCGCAAGGCTGGTTACCGCGAGCCCAAAATCTCACTGGAGCCGATCGGCCCGCACTGCGAGGATGAGTCGATTCTTGAGACCGATTACCTGTTGAAGGAGGGGCATCCGCCTCTTGAGTCTTTGTGCAGGCTCGAGGTGCGCGGCCGCACCGCGCTCGAGCTGGACGCTGCGACGCAAGCGGTGGTCGCAGGCCTGCCCAGAGGCACCTACTGGTACGGATCGACCCGCCTCGTGGATGGGAACGCATAAGCATTAGAATGTCCGGAATGACGTTCATTGCTGAGACCATTGCATCGGAACTCCAGGTAGCGCCACGCCACGTTGAGGCTGCGCTGCAACTGTTGGCAGAGGGGAATACGGTCCCATTCATTTCTCGCTACCGGAAGGAAGCTACCGGTGGCTTGGATGACACACAGCTGCGCCACATTGAGCAGCGCAATGCGTATTTGATCGAGCTTGAGGAGCGCAAGGCTTCGGTCATTGAGGCGATCGAGGAGCAGGGCAAACTCACTGATGAGCTCAAGGCGCTCATCATGGGTGCGGATACGAAGGCGCGCGTCGAGGATCTCTACCTGCCGTATAAGAAGCGCAGGAAGACCAAGGCGGATATCGCGCGTGAGGCCGGTCTCGAGCCGCTCGTAGAGTTGCTTATTGACGCCCCTTCGGCCGACGCCGAGGCTGAGGCGGCAAGCTATGTCTGTGAGGGGTTCGCCGACACGAAAGCGGTGCTGGACGGTGCCCGCGCGATCTTGGTTGACAGGATTGCCACCGATGCGGATCTCGTCGGTGAGGTCCGCGACAAGGTGTACGAGTCCGGAACGATGCGTTCGAGCGTCGTCGAAGGCAAGGAGAACGAGGGTGCGAAGTTCCGAGACTATTTCGACTTCAGCGAGCCATTCGCCTCGTTGCCGTCGCACCGCATTTTAGCGCTGCTGCGAGGCGAGCAGGAAGGCGTGCTTTCGCTGGATTTGGACGCCGGAGATGACGCGGCGTACGAGGGGATGATCGCGAACCGTTTCGACCTTAACTGTGAAAAGAGCCCGTGGTTGGCGAAGGCCGTGCGGTGGGCATGGAAGACAAAGCTGCAGGTCTCTTCTAACTTGGATACACGGATGCGTCTGAAGGAGCGCGCGGATGAGGCGGCTCTGGACGTCTTCAGTACGAATCTTCGCGATGTGCTGCTGGCCGCTCCTGCCGGTCAACGCGCGACCCTGGCGCTGGATCCGGGTTACAGGAACGGTGTAAAAACAGCGACCGTAGATGGCACGGGGAAGGTGCTCGCAACCGCGATCGTCTACCCACACCAACCGCAGAACCAATGGCAGCAGGCGGTGCAGGTGCTCGCGACCACCGTGGCGGAACACGGCGTGGAGCTCATCGCGATTGGTAACGGCACGGCGTCGCGGGAGACGGAGAAGCTTGCACGAGAGGTCGCGGACATGATCGCAGCAGCGGGCGGGCGCAGGCCTGTTCCGGTGGTGGTGTCGGAATCGGGTGCGTCGGTGTACTCGGCTTCGGAAATCGCGGCTCAGGAGTTTCCGGACATGGATGTGTCACTGCGTTCCGCGGTCTCGATTGGTCGACGCCTCCAGGATCCACTTGCGGAACTGGTCAAGGTCGACCCAAAGTCGATTGGCGTGGGGCAGTACCAGCACGACGTCAACCAGACGGCGCTCGCGCAGTCGCTGGACGCCGTGGTGGAGGACGCAGTGAACTCGGTCGGGGTGGACGTCAATACGGCGTCGGTGCCACTGCTGGAGCGAGTTGCTGGCGTGACACCGACGATCGCGAAGAACATCGTTGCCTACCGCGATGAACATGGCGTGTTCGCTTCGCGCAAGGAGCTGAAGAAGGTGCCACGCCTTGGGCCGAAAGCCTTCGAGCAGTCGGCCGGCTTCCTACGCATCCAAGGTGGAGAGAATCCGCTTGATGGCTCCGCTGTGCACCCGGAGGCCTACCCCGTTGTGGAGCGCATCGCTCAGCAATCTGGGGTGGACACTGCGGCACTCGTTGGTAACAGCAGAGTGCTGTCGGGTCTACGTCCGCAGGACTTTGCCGACGACACCTTCGGCGTCCCAACCATCACGGATATCTTTGCCGAGTTGGAAAAACCAGGACGGGATCCGCGTCCGGAGTTTAAGACGGCCACTTTTAAAGAAGGCGTACACAAGGTGTCTGACCTCCAGCCGGGCATGATTCTGGAAGGGACGGTCACCAACGTCGCCGCATTCGGCGCGTTTGTGGACGTCGGCGTGCACCAGGATGGCCTCGTGCACGTGTCTGCGATGAGCCATTCTTTTGTGAAGGACCCGCACGAGGTCGTGCGCTCGGGTGAAGTGGTGAAGGTGAAGGTCCTCGAGGTGGACGTGCAGCGCCAGCGAATTAGCCTCACGCTGCGCCTGGATGATGAGCCGGGGAGCGAACAGAAGCGTGAGTCTTCACGCGGGAAGAAGCCGCAGCAGAAGCCGAGCCGTCAGGGTGGGAAGCGCCAGCGAGGTCGCGCTGGAGGTGCGCCGCAGGGCGGTTCGATGGCGGATGCACTCAAGCGTGCCGGATTTGGGAAGTGACGTGCTCGCATGTAGAATCGTGCGGGTTATTGTAAGCGACATGAACCAGCCGAGCGTCCACCTGTGGAAAAAGCCGCTAGGGTCCTCTGTTCAGAAACGTAAAGGATTGCTTCAATGAGCAACGGCATTATTGATCTTGTAGACGCAGGCCAGCTGCGTGACGATATCCCTGACTTCCGTCCGGGCGATACCCTCGACGTACACGTCAAGGTTATCGAGGGTTCGGTCACCCGTACCCAGGTCTTCACTGGCTTCGTCGTTCGTCGTCAGGGTGACGGCATCCGTGAGACGTTCACGGTCCGCAAGGTTTCCTTCGGTATCGGTGTTGAGCGTACCTTCCCGGTACACTCCCCGAACCTGGAGAAGATTGAGGTCGTCCGCAAGGGTGACGTACGTCGCGCGAAGCTGTACTACATGCGCGACCTGCGCGGCAAGGCTGCCCGCATCAAGGAGCGCCGCTAAGCGCATACCCGTTTCTTGCGCAGCACCCCGCACACTTACGCTTCGTAAGGTGCGGGGTGTTTTGTTGCGCTGCTAGAGTGTTGCGGGTGAACGAAAAGAGCGCATCTGAAGAAAAATCCATGCCGTGGTACATCGAAATCCCGATGGTCGTTGTACTCACCTTGGTGTTCATCTTCATTATTCAGACATTCATTGGCCGCCTCTATGTGATTCCTTCTGCGTCGATGGAGCCGACGTTGCATGGGCAGGACGGCAAGGGTGATCGCATCTTCGTGGAGAAGGTGTCCTACTACTTCTCCGATCCGGAGCCGGGTGACGTCGTCGTGTTTAAGGGGACTGACTCGTGGAATACCGGCTTCGTCACTAACCGCTCCGACAATCCGGCCATTGCCGGTCTGCAGGAGGTGTCCTCCTGGGTGGGGCTGGTGCCGAAGGATGAGAACACGTTGGTCAAGCGCATCATCGCGAAGGGTGGCCAGACGGTGTCCTGCCAGGAGGGGGATCCGGCGGTGATGGTGGACGGCAAGCCGATCGACCAGTCGTATACGCTGCAGCCGAACTACTACCCGGTGGATCCTGAGACTGGGTCCGACGCTTGCGGTGGGAACTACTTCGGCCCGGTAACTGTCCCTGATGGGAACTACTTCATGATGGGTGATAACCGCACGAATTCCGCTGATTCGCGCTACCACCTTGGTGATGAGTACCAGGGCACGATCCCGGAGGAGAACCTTCGCGGAAAAGTTCTTGCGATTGTGTTCCCACTCCAGCGTTTTGGTGGCGTCGACGACCCTGCGATCCAGCAGTAGCCCTACGCTTGGTGTGTGAGCTGTGGTGCGTCGTTTGAAGCAGCTTCGGACGTACGAGGTGGCGCTCGAAAAAGCAGGGCTCGGACCAGTCGTCGGGGTTGACGAGGCCGGCCGGGGCGCCTGCTTCGGGCCACTGACAGTCGCCGCGTGCGTGCTACCACCGCAGCCGATACGGCAACTTGAGGGGTTGACGGATTCCAAGCAGTTGACGGCGAAGCGTCGAGAAGCACTCTTTGACATCATTTGCCAGCACGCGCTCGCATACTCCATCGTGCACGTGCCCGCCAGCGAGATTGATCACCGCGGGGTGCAGCATGCCAACATTGACGGGGCCCGGCGCGCAGTTGCGCAGCTAGAGACGGAGGCGCGGTACGCGCTTGTCGACGCCTTCCATATCGCGGGTTTGCCCGTACCACAACTGCCGATTATCGGCGGTGACGCGAGTGCCCGGTGCATCGCCGCCGCCAGTGTGCTAGCCAAAGTGAGCCGCGACCATCTCCTCGATGGCTACGCGGAGCAGTACCCGGGGTATGGCTTGGAGCGCCACAAGGGGTATGGCACGAAGGCGCACATGGATGCGGTGCGCCGCCACGGGGCGACGCCGCAACATCGTTATAGTTATGCCAACGTGAGAACTGCCGTTGAGATTTACGAAGGGGGCACCGCATGAGTGCTGAGGATCTGGACAATTACGAGGCTGACGTCGAGCTGTCGCTGTATCGCGAGTATCGCGACGTCGCGAGCCAGTTCTCGTTTGTTGTGGAGACGGAGCGTCGTTTCTACCTTGCGAATGCTGTCGAGTTGATCCCGCACAAAGACGGCAACGATGTGTACTACGAGGTCCGTATGTCGGATTGTTGGGTGTGGGACATGTACCGCGCGGTGCGTTTTGTGCGCTACGTCCGCGTAATTACGTACAAGGATGTCAATATCGAGGAGCTAGACAAGCCGGACATCACGTTCCCTAATTCGTAGTCTGCGTTTCGACGTCCCCTCCGCCCCTCCCGCGTGTTGCCTGTAAGGAACCGCGGGAGGGGTTTTTGCGTCTAAACACTTACGCCTCTGGTGCGTCTGGAGGTGTGCAAACGAACAAGGATGTGAAGAAGGGAACGAAGTTATGCAGAAACCGTGCATGGACCAGTACCAGCTTGGCCGTCTAGGGGAAGATGCCGTACTGGAGGAGTATTTAGCGTTGGGCTACACGTGCCTTGGCAGGCGGGTGCGATTACGGCATGGTGAGATTGACCTGATTATGCAGGACTCTTACGGCACCGTGGTGTTCGTAGAGGTGAAAACTCGTCGTTTACCGGGGTTTGGTTCGGTTGAGGCGGTGCACGCGAAGAAGATGATGGCAATGCGTAACGCGGCTGCAGAGTGGTTGCGCAGCACTGAGGGGTTCTACGAAGTCCGGTTCGACGTCGTGGAGGCGATGTATCACGAGGACGGCTTCGAGTTTGAGTTCATCATGGGGGTCGAAGATGCCGCTTGCTAGTACGTTGAGTGCCACGGTTGAGGGCATTCGGGCGCGCATCGTACGCGTGGAGGCCAACGTCGGGCCAGGGTTACCAGGAATGCATATTGTTGGGCTCGCCGATGCTGCCGTGAAAGAATCCCGCGAGCGAATCCGTACCGCCTGCCGTAATAGTTCACTGCCGTGGCCGAAGACGAAGGCGATGGTGTCGCTGTCGCCGGCGCACCTGCCGAAGGCTGGTTCGCAGTTTGACTTGCCGATTGCGTTGGCGGTGATGGGGAGCCTAGATCCACGCGCTCAACAGGCACTATCGCGAACATTCTTTGTAGGAGAGTTGGCGCTGGATGGCAGCTTGCGGCCTGTACCGGAAGTGCTGCCGATGCTGCTGGCGGCCCAGGAGCTGCTTGTTCAGGAGGGCGGAATTGACCGCATTGTGGTTCCGCGCGCGAACGAGCAGCAGGCACAGCTCGTGTCACGCGGAGACATCGTGCTGGCGGACTCGCTGGCGCAGATGTGGGCGTGGCTGGTCGGGGAAGAGGTGCTTGAAGTGGCTTCCGCGGGTGCGCCAAGCATTGAGCAAGGACGACAGCCGGACTTTGCAGACATCGCAGGGCAAGGCCCCGAGCGCAGGATTATGGAAGTCGCCGCAGCCGGTGCGCATCACATGCTTATGATCGGACCACCCGGCTCCGGCAAGTCCATGCTTGCAGAGCGTCTCCCATCCATCCTCCCCGCAATGGACGTCGAAGAAATGGTCACGTCCACAGCGATTCACGCAGCTGCCGGGATCGCCGGGGGAGAGCTGATTGCGCACCGCCCCTTCATCGCGCCGGACCCGTCGCTGTCCAAGGCACAACTCATCGGGGGAGGCAGCGGGATTCCTCGCCCCGGCGCGGTCAGCCAAGCCCATAACGGTGTGCTGTTTCTCGACGAAGCATCTGAGATCGCGCCCGCTACCCTCGATGCGTTGCGCATTCCCCTGGAGAAAGGCGAGGTGCGCCTGCGACGCAGCAACCGCGACGTCATCTTTCCAGCCGACTTCCAGCTCATCCTCGCGATGAATCCATGCCCGTGTGGAAAACCAGCGAACCGCTGTCGGTGCTCCGGGGCGCAGCGTGCGCGGTATGCGCGAAGTATTTCGGGTCCGCTGAGGGACCGCCTGGACATTGTCTGCAGGACTTCGCTGGATAACGCCGTGCTGAACCCAAACGGGGCAGAGTCTTCCACGGCCATCGCCCAGCGTGTGGCAGAGGCACGGGACCGTGCGGCACATCGGTGGCGGACGTGCGAGGAACACACGAACGGGGCGTTGACGAATGCGCGCGTGCCGGGGCCGTGGCTGCGTCGATACTTCCCGGCGGAAGATTCCGCGATGATGTTCCTCTCCTCGATGCTTGCGCGCGGGGAGGTCAGCCAGCGCGGTATCGACCGCATCCTGAAATTGTCGTGGACTTTGGCGGATCTCACTGGCGCACAATGCCCCCACCTCGGGCACGTCGCTGAGGCCGTCGATCTTCGAGACGACCAGACCTTGCTTTCAGCACGTGAGGAGGTATCGGCATGAGCGCGCTTGAATCATGGGCCTACCTCAACCGTGTCATCGAGGGTCCGTCGACGGCGCTATGGGCACTGCGAAACGAAGGCTATACCGCTGACGAAATCGCCGAAGGCGTGCGCACACGAGCGCCCTGGCTCGGTGACCTCGCCGCCGACACCGATGCGAGATACACCTGGGACCAGCCAGCAGAAGACCTAGCTACTGCAGCGGAGCATGGGTACACACTTATCACACCGGAATCGCCCGAGTGGCCTCGCGAACGGATTTATGACTCCTTCAATCTCGGCGCAAAGATGAGTTGGGATGGCGAAGGTGCTCCGATACGTGCAGACGGGGTTCCGCCACACGCCCTCTGGGTTCGGGGCAATACCAACCTGCCGGAGCTATTGGAAAACTCGATCGCGATCGTGGGCACACGAGCGCTGAGCGCATATGGGCATTCAGCCACCCGTGACATCGTGCACGGACTGAAGCGCTGGGGATACACCATCGTCTCCGGCGGTGCACTCGGTATTGATGCGGCAGCCCACGATGCGGCCCTCGAGGCGGGACTGCCAACTGTGGTGTTCGCCGCATGCGGGCCGGGTGTCACCTACCCGAGGCGCCACAAACAGCTATTTGATCGCATCGTGGCGGCAGGGGGAGCGATCATCACCGAATACAGCCCTGGCATGGCCCCTGAGCGACACCGCTTCCTCACCCGAAACCGACTCGTCGCTGGGTTCACACAGGCCACGCTAGTAATAGAAGCCGCCTACCGCTCCGGAGCACTTAGCACGTTGCGCTGGGCGCAGTACTACCAACGCGGGACGCTCGCAGTACCAGGGCCGATAACCACCGCCGGATCTGTCGGCACCAACCTCGCCATCTATAAGGGGGAGGCTACGATGGTGCTCAACGCGACCTACGTCCACGAGGCGATCTGCCTCGAGAACGGACTGGATGCAGAACAAGAACTTGCGGACAACAATGTAGCTTCGCCCCTACAGCTCCTGACCCGCACCGAAATGCGCATCTACGATGCCGCGCCAAAGCATCATCGCGACGGGCTTGTAGCGGAGGAGATTGCAGGTGCCGCCGCGCTATCCCTCCAAGTCACCATCAACACGCTCATTGAGCTGCAAGGAAAGGGACTGATCCAGCGGGAAGGCCAGCTGTGGCGACGAAGCGACACAGCCCAACCCTAAGGTACCGATACAATACGGGACATGAGTAGCAGCCACGATCAGTCGTCCACCCAGTTTCTCACCGCGGTGGACGACTTCATCGACTACTGCCAACACGTCAAAAACCGCGCCGCGGCGACCTGCAAGAGCTACAGATCGGATCTCACCACACTCGCGCCGTACACACCAGATCTCAACGCATTCACCATCGACGCTCTACGTCACTGGCTCGCCGACGCAGTCCAAGCCGGCAAAGCCCGCTCCACCATCTCGCGCCGCACCGCATCCGCGCGCGCCTTCTCCACCTGGGCTTACCAACACGGCTACATCGCAAAGGACGAAGCAGCCCGCCTGCGCACCCCGAAAGAACAGCGCAAACTACCCACCGTGCTCAGCGCCCCCGCTACCGAGGAACTCATCCGCCCCCACGGCGACACACCAGAAGACATCCGCGACACCGCCATCCTCGAACTGCTCTACGCCAGCGCAATCCGCGTCGGCGAACTCGTCTCCCTCAACATCGACGACCTCGACTTCCATACCAACACCGCAAAAGTCACAGGCAAAGGCAACAAACAACGCATCGTTCCCTTCGGAAACAACGCACACGAGGCACTCACTACATGGCTTCACGACGCCCGGCCAGCCCTCGCCAATAGTGCTAACGCGGGGGCCGAACCGCTGTTCGTTGGCACCCAGGGAAAGCGCATCGACCAACGCCAAGTTCGCCGAATCGTCGAGCGCGCCGGGCTGCAAGCGGGGCAGGCGAGTATCACGCCACACTCGTTGCGACACACAGCGGCCACGCAAATGCTTGAAGGCGGCGCCGACCTACGAATGGTGCAAGAAATGCTCGGGCACTCTAGCCTGCAAACCACGCAGATATACACGCACGTCTCCTCACAGCGGCTCACGCAGATTTACAACCAAGCGCACCCCAGGGCATGAGCCTCTAACGGGTCGGCTTCAACCGAATGGTGGGCGTCGATAAGAGGGAAAGCGGATTGATGTAGGTGTCTTTCGCAATGAGTGCGCCCCAGTGCAGCCCGTCCTGGAGATGTGCCTGCGGCCCCGTCGGCCGTGCCAGCGTCCCAATCGCATCGCCGAGTTTTACTTCGTCGCCTTGCCGCACACGCGCGTGTACAGGCTGGTACGTCGTACGGATGCCATCTGGGTGATCAATACTGATAATGGGTGTGCCTGCTACCTTGCCCACGAAAGCGACTGTCCCGTTGTCTGCTGCTAGAACAGTGGCTCCGACGCGTAGCGCAAGATCAACCCCGCGATGCCCCGGCATCCAGTTCTTCTCCGGGATCTCTGCGGGCCGTGTAATCCGGGTTGCGTAGGGCAGCCCCGTGGTGGGGTCGACGTACGCAAGAGCCTGAGGCGCCAAGCACCACGTGCAAAGTAGGGGAGCAATGGCCGCGAGTAAGCGTGTGAACATGTGCATGTTGCCATTGAGCCCTGAAACCGCGGTAGTGGACAAGGCTGTGGGCATGCAGCCTGTGGAGAAAAACTGGCCTGTGGATAAAGCTCAGGGTTTGTGCAGGTCAAATTAGGTAATCGAGGGATAGTCGACTATGCTTGGCAAGGCAACTTTTCGAAGTTGACTACGCGCGCCGAATAACGCCAGCTCAGCGTTGGTCCCACAGTATGAGGGTGTTGAGCGGGTGCGGTGCTAGGGCGAGGGATAAAAACCCTTGCAGTACATGAACATTAACCGAACGAGATTACTCCAAAGGAGAAATTCCCATGGCAGTTGTAACCATGCGCGAACTCCTCGACGCAGGTGTCCACTTTGGCCACCAGACGCGTCGTTGGAACCCGAAGATGCGTCGCTTCATCTTCACCGACCGCAACGGCATTTACATCATCGACTTGCAGCAGACGCTGACCTACATTGACGAGGCTTTCGAGTTCGTCAAGGAGACCGTTGCACACGGCGGCACGATCCTGTTTGTTGGTACGAAGAAGCAGGCGCAGGAGCCTATTCAGGAAGAGGCTCAGCGCGTTGGTATGCCATACGTAACGCACCGCTGGCTCGGTGGCATGCTCACCAACTTCCAGACCGTTTCCAAGCGTATCGCCCGTATGAAGGAGCTCCAGGCTATGGACGCTGCTGAGAACGGCTACGCAGGTCGCGGCAAGAAGGAAGTTCTGATGCTGACCCGCGAGCGCCAGAAGCTCGAGCGTGTCCTCGGTGGCATCGCTGACATGACCAAGGCGCCTTCTGCTCTGTGGGTTGTTGACACGAACAAGGAGCACATCGCGGTCAACGAGGCAGAGAAGCTGCGTATCCCGGTTGTTGCTGTTCTTGACACCAACTGCGATCCGGACGACGTCAACTTCCCAATCCCGGGTAACGACGACGCCATCGGCGCGGTCAAGATCCTGACCCACATCATCGGCGAGGCAGTCATCGCTGGTAAGCAGCAGCGCGAAGAGCGTCAGCTGGCTTCCGCACGTGAGGCTGCAGGCGACACCGACGCAAAGCACCAGGCAGAGGTTGCAGAGGCCGCTGCTCAGGCAGCCGCATCCGCTGATGTCTCCGCTGCAGACGCCGCAAAGGCAGCCGCTGAGGCTGAAGCTGCTGCGCCGCAGGAGGTTGCACCAGTTGAGCAGCCACACGCTGTTCGCGCTGCAGAGCAAGCTCAGCAGGCTAAGTAACTCCGCTCGCAGGACGCGCGAAACGTGTATCCTGCATAAGCGAGTGTGACACCCCGCGTCCTGTTCACGTCCTGGATTATGGGCGCGAATTGGGCGTGGGGTGTTTTGCTTGAAGCATAATTTTACGACGTATTTATCCACTACTGTACGAGGAGGATCGCCCGAATATGGCGAACTACACCGCTGCTGACGTAAAGAAGCTGCGCGAAACCACCGGCTCCGGCATGCTCGACTGCAAGAAGGCGCTGGAGGAGACCGGCGGCGACTTCGAGAAGGCTGTTGAGCTGCTCCGCATCAAGGGCGCAAAGGACGTGGGCAAGCGCGCAGAGCGCAATGCTCTCGAGGGCCTCGTCGCTGTCTCCGGCAACACCATCGTCGAGATTAACTCGGAGACGGACTTCGTTGCTAAGAACGACGAGTTCAAGACCATCGCTGGCAAGATTGCTGACGCTGCTGCAGCAGCGAAGGCAAACAGCCAGGAGGAGCTGGCAAACGCTGATGTCGACGGCGAGACTGCCCACGACGTTCTTGAGCGCCTCTCCGCAAAGATTGGCGAGAAGCTGGAGCTGCGCCGCGCTGCCACCATCGAGGGTGAGCAGCTGGCGAAGTACCTGCACCAGCGATCCGCTGACCTGCCACCAGCTGTTGGCGTTTTGGTTGCTTACAAGGGCGACAACGCTGAGGCTGCACACCAGGTTGCGCTGCAGATCGCTGCGATGAAGGCTCGCTACCTCAAGGAAGAGGACATTCCGGCCGAGGTCGTTGAGAAGGAGCGCGCTGTTCAGGAAGAGATCACCCGCAACGAGGGTAAGCCTGAGGCAGCTATCGAGAAGATCGTCCAGGGCCGCATGGGCGGCTTCTTCAAGGACGTTGTTCTTCTGGACCAGCCGTCGCTTGCTGACTCCAAGAAGACCGTGAAGCAGTTCACGGAGGAGAGCGGCATTGAGGTCACCGACTTCGTTCGCTTCGAGGTTGGCCAGGCATAAGCCTGATGCTTTTACCGTCGGCGTTGAGGGGTTACCCTCCGCCGGCGGTTTCTTTATGCCCGGTTGCTACAAACCGGACTGAGATCGCTAAGATCGGTCGAGAACAGAATTGTCCTCTACGGCTCGAATTGGCCAACTCTCAAGGAGTGTCCTCACAGTGTCAGAACTTGCGTCTACCCGCACAGGATTCAAACGCGTCATGCTCAAGCTGGGCGGTGAAATGTTCGGCGGTGGAAAGGTTGGTATCGATCCGGACGTCGTTGAAAGCGTCGCTGCACAGATTGCCGAAGTCGCCCAGTCCGGAACCGAAGTAGCGGTAGTAATTGGCGGCGGCAACTTCTTCCGTGGTGCAGAGCTGCAAAAGCGTGGCCTTGACCGTGCACGCTCCGACTACATGGGCATGCTCGGCACGGTGATGAACTGCCTGGCGCTCCAGGACTTCCTGCAGCAGAAGGGCGTCGACTGCCGCGTTCAGACTTCCATCAATATGGCGCAGATCGCTGAGCCGTATTTGCCGCTTCGTGCAGTGCGTCACCTGGAGAAGGGGCGCGTTGTCATCTTCGGTGCTGGCATGGGAATGCCGTACTTCTCTACGGATACCACCGCCGCGCAACGCGCCCTGGAAATTGGTTGCGAGGTGCTCCTGATGGCGAAGGGGGTTGACGGAGTCTACGACGACGACCCTCGAACCAACCCAGACGCACAGCTCTACAGCGAGGTTTCTCCCCGCGAGGTGCTCGAAAAGGAACTCAAGGTTGCCGATGCCACCGCGTTTTCGCTGTGTATGGACAACAACATGCCGATCCTGGTGTTCAACCTGCTCAAGGAAGGCAACATTGCCCGCGCGGTATCCGGCGAGCAGATCGGTACCCTTGTTTCCTAAGAATTAATCGGGCAGCCCAAAATGTTCGACGGTGCGCGCTACCGAAAGTAGCGCGCGTCCGCCAACTGTGACTGAGCCAAGGTGGAGCGCCCCGACTGCGACAGCGGGGCTGCCCATCACATTGAACAGCGTGCACCATGGCGTCCACACTGTTTGTTGGTAAAAGCTCTCATCCGGGGCGAGGGAAGAGAAGTAGCCAATCGGTGGGGGATCAAATGCAATCGTGGGGGTGAGCACGATATCAACGTCCCACTCGTGTTGTACGTGTCTAAGTAGGTGCGCGAAGTGGTCATTCGCCGCAAATAGTTCTTCTGGGGTTACCTCGCAACCTTGTGTGTGCATCCATGCGAGGTAGTGATTGTCGAGCGGGTCTACGTTGCGGAAGCTGCTCGTGATGCGGTGTCTGAAGTGCTCAAACGTTGATTGTGCATCCGCATAGGGGCGAAGTGACACTACATCGTGGTGTTTCCCGAGCTCACGTGCAGCGGCCTCAAGGGCATCACCGCGGCTCGTTGAGACGGTGGTGTTGGCGAAGAGGCCGTCGATAAGTACTCCGATGCGCAGTTTGCGTACCGCGGTGGGGTGATGTCCGTACAACTCAAACTGGTCTGCGACGTTGCGCGTGATAAAACCATTCGCGACTGCCGCGCGTGTTCCCGGCTTGTAACCAACGGCACCGCAGGCTGCAGCCGGGACTCGCAAGGACCCTCCAGCGTCCGTGCCGTGTGCAGCACGGTATAGCCCACTGCCCACGAGCACTCCGGCGCCTGCCGAAGAACCGCCGGGCGTGCACCCAGGGAACATGGGGGACTCTAAAAGTGGAGAGTGGGCTTCTTCGGCGTAGCACGTCGCCCCAAGCTCGGCTGTCAGTGACTTTCCAGGGATGGCTGCCCCAGACTCAAGCAGTGCTGCGACGATTGGGCTGTGCTCTTCCGCGATGACGCTGCGTGACGGGTTGCCGTGCGTGGTGGGCATTCCAGCGACATCCGTTCCGTCTTTGATGGGGATTTGCCATGATGAAAGTCGGCCCTCAGCAGTGCGCAATGGAGTCGGGTGTGTATAGACCATCGCGGCACTGGCGGGGGAGTAAAGCATGGGGACAGTCTAGGCGTAACTTGCCTTGAATTCTGCCGTTCCCCGTCAAGCCACGACACGGCTGGGAGTGAAACGCTGGTAGATTGGTGTGCGACTTATTTGTCCCGAACGCTTTGTACAGAAGAAGTGGAGTAAAAATGATTGATGACGTGTTGCTTGATGCCGAAGAGCGTATGAGCGCTTCTGTCGATTTCACCCGCGATGACCTCGTAACGATTCGGACTGGTCGCGCTAACCCTGCCATGTTTAATGGCGTCATGGCTGATTTTTACGGTGCACCAACCCCGATCAATCAGATGGCGACGATCTCTGTTCCGGAGCCACGCATGCTGCTGATCAAGCCGTACGACATGTCAACGCTCAAGGAAATTGAGACTGCCATCCGCAACTCTGATCTCGGCGTCAACCCGACCGATGACGGGCAAGTCATTCGCGTCACGATCCCACAGCTGACGGAAGATCGTCGTCGTGACCTGGTCAAGCAGGCCAAGCAGAAAGGTGAGGACGGCAAGATCGCTATCCGTAACGTCCGCCGCCACGGTATGGAAGCACTGAAGAAGATCCAGAAGGACGGCGACGCCGGCGAGGACGAAGTGCAGACCGCAGAAAAGGCACTGGACAAGACCACCCAGGGCTACGTGGCACAGATTGATGAGCTAGTTCAGCGCAAGGAAGCCGAGCTGATGGAGGTCTAAGCAGACCTTTCGATGAATAGAAAGCACCGCTACGTGAAACACTCGACAGATCAGTCAGGACCATCGGGCTGGCCCCGCATCGCGCCGCCCAAGCCGAAAAATGATGCGGGTCGCGACCTGCCAGCTGCCATCACGACCGGGATCATCCTCGGCGCTGTGGTGATCGCTGCTGTGTGGGTTGGCCCTATGGCCTGGTATCCGCTTGTCGCCATCGCTGTAGCAGGTGGGATGTGGGAGGTGCTTACCCGTTTGCGGGAAGCGGGCTACCAGCAGCCGCGTACACTGCTGATCATCCTCGGTCAGATCATGGTGTGGTCCTCCGCCGCCTACAAAACCGCTGGCGTAGTTGGCGCTTTCGCGTTCACAGTGCTGTTCCTGATGTTTTGGCGGCTGTTCGACCATGGCAGGCACCAGACACCGACCAACTATCTCCGCGACACCGCCGTGGGAGTGTTCGTCCTGGCGTGGATTCCACTGTTTGGAAGCTTCGCTGCGATGGTTTCGCTTATCGACGAAGGCTCCGTCAGTGGTTCAGCGTTCATTGTCGCGTTCATGTGCTGTGTGGTGGCGTCTGACGTTGGGGGATACGCTGCTGGCGTGATGTTTGGTGCGCACCCGATGGCGCCGGCTGTAAGCCCGAAGAAGTCCTGGGAAGGATTTGCGGGCTCGATGATATTCGGGATCATTGCAGGCGTCGCGGTGGTCACGCTACTGATCAAGGGCCCGTGGTGGATGGGGATCCTTTTGGGTGCCGCACTGGTTATGTGCGCCACTATGGGTGATCTCGTCGAAAGCCAATTCAAGCGTGAACTCGGTATCAAGGATATGTCCCAGATACTGCCTGGACACGGCGGAATCATGGATCGCTTAGACGGTATGTTGCCAGCAGCGTGCGCAACGTACATTCTGCTCAGCGCTTCCGCATTGATGAATCCGTTCTAACGTGCAAAGATGGGGCAATTATGACTGAGACCCCAACACTGCCACTTCTGACCCCAAAGTTTGGTATGCCGCCGAAGCACTTCGCTGATTTGTCGAGCGAAGAGCGCATCGAGGCCCTGAAGTCCCTTGGTCTGCCGAAGTTCCGTGCGGACCAGATTGCGCGCCACTACTACGGCAAGTTTGAAGCAGATCCCCTCACGATGACGGATCTGCCTGCCGCGCAGCGCGAGAAGGTAAAAGAGGCTCTTTTTCCGACGCTGCTGACTCCAGTACGTCGGGTAGAGACCGATGAGGGGGACACCACCAAGACGTTGTGGCGGCTGCATGACGGCATTCTCCTGGAGTCTGTGCTGATGCGGTACAAGGATCGCGCGACGCTGTGTATCTCCTCACAGGCGGGTTGCGGAATGGCTTGTCCGTTCTGCGCGACCGGTCAGGGCGGTCTCGATAGAAACTTGTCAACTGCGGAGATCGTCGATCAGGTGCGAGCTGCAGCAGCCATGATGCAGGAGGAAGGCTCCCGTCTTTCCAACATCGTCTTTATGGGGATGGGAGAGCCGCTGGCGAACTACAAGCGCGTGGTCAGCGCAGTACGTCAGATCACGAGTCCAGCGCCGCAGGGCTTCGGGATTTCTCAACGCAACGTCACTGTGTCAACAGTTGGTCTCGCCCCGCAGATTCGAATGCTTGCCGACGAAGGCCTCTCCTGCACGCTCGCGGTTTCCTTGCACACCCCTGATGACGAGCTGCGCGACACACTGGTGCCGATGAACAACAGGTTTTCCGTGCAGGATGTGCTGGATGCAGCCCGCTACTACGCTGATACAACAGGGCGCCGCGTATCGATTGAGTACGCGTTGATTCGTGACATCAACGATCACGATTTCCGCGCCGACATGCTCGGCAGGAAGCTGCATCAGGCGTTGGGGCCGCTGGTACACGTCAACCTCATTCCACTGAACCCAACTCCGGGTTCGAAGTGGGACGCGTCCCCGAAGGCGCGCCAGGATGAGTTTGTTCGTCGTGTGATTGCGCAGGGTGTGACGTGCACTGTCCGTGACACGAAGGGTCAGGAGATCGCTGCGGCTTGCGGGCAGCTCGCGGCGGAAGGCGAGTGACGTTGCGCCGAGTTTAGGTGCGCGAAAACGGCGCCACCCTCAACCTGTGAGTGGGGTGGCGCCGTTTATTGCTATTCGGTGTAAAGCGCGAAACTAGTGAATGCTCTGCTGCTGTGCACCGCGCAGTGTATTGAGACGCGCCGGATCGATGTTGAGGGCGCGCAGCTCGCGCTCATCGAGCTCGGCGTATGGGCCGGTCATCGTCTGCTGTGCGTAAATCCAGTCCGGCTCCTTGTGGCCAGCAGGCTTGTTGTGCGAGGTGACCGTGCGAACCTGGCTGAGCTTCGGCTGCAGTCCGTGGAAAATCAGTGCAACTGCAATCAAAACTGCAAATGCGAGCAGCCAAATCGTTTCTACGTGGCCGTGGTGGTTACCGAAGTTGTACGCGAGCAAGAAGATCACCGAGATCCACCCTGCGAGTTGAATCGTGCGCGGCTTGAACGCGCTCCACCCGAAGCGGGCGGAAGGGACGTCAGCTTCAGAAACGCCGTTATATACCTGTGGAGCTTTGTCCTGAGGGTGAGCCACTGCCATTCTCCTTGAGCTGTAGTCGTCCGCATCGGTTCGCATTATTGTGTATGCGCCCGACGGCAGACATGCTAAATCTGTGTGTACTGTGCATTATCTTTTCATATTGCAGGGCACGATGGCACTGTGTAGCCCCCAATGAGTTCAAACTTTCGCATCATGTACGTGAGGGCCAGCGGGGGAGGTGCGCCCGTGGGTGCGATGTGTGGTGGTGGGAATGACAGAGTATCCCCACGGTCGTATGTGCACATCCTGCGTATGCACCACGCCGAGCGGTGGTCAAAAATACTTTAAGGAGAAACTAAGTATCTATTTTTGCCGTGACGTGCCACAATGGAGGTTGTGAAAAAGGTTCTGATTCTTGGATCGACAGGCTCTATCGGCACACAGGCTCTCGATATCATTCGGAAGCACCCTGAAGACTTTGAGGTTGTCGGCATCGCGGCAGCAGGGCACAACCCTGAGCTTGTTATCCAGCAGGCACAGGAGTTCAATCTGCGCCCAGAACAAATTGCAGTGCAGCAGCTCGACCCTGCGAAAGATGTTTCTCGCGCTGTAGGTGATGTCATTATCACAGGTGAGGACGCCGCTGCGGTTCTCGTTGAGATGCAAGACGCAGACATCGTGTTGAATGCACTTGTCGGTGCGGCAGGTCTTGAGTCGACGCTTGCGACGCTTCGCAAGGATGGCGTGCTAGCTCTGGCGAACAAGGAATCACTGGTCGCTGGCGGTCAATTCGTCATGGAAAAGGTGAAGCCTGGACAGCTCGTGCCGGTCGATTCTGAGCACTCTGCGATGGCCCAGTGCCTGCGCGCAGGCAGCCGTGCTGACGTTTCACGGTTCGTCCTTACTGCTTCGGGAGGCCCGTTCCGGGGGTGGACCCGCGAGCAGATGATGGAGGCAACTCCGCAGCAGGCCGGGCAGCACCCGACGTGGTCGATGGGCACTATGAACACCTTGAACTCCGCCACGATGGTGAACAAGGGACTGGAGCTGATCGAGGCGACGCTGCTGTTTGGTATTGCGCCCGACATTATTGATGTCGTGGTGCACCCGCAGTCGATTGTGCACTCGGCTATCACGTTTGCCGATGGTGCGACGATTGCGCAAGCTTCGCCGCCGTCGATGATGTTGCCGATCTCCCACGCCCTTGCTTGGCCGGAGCGTATCCCGGGTGCACAGCCAGCGCTGGACTTTTCGCAGGCGAGTGAGTGGACGTTTGAGCCGCTCGACGACGAAGCTTTCCCCGCCGTTCGTCTCGCGCGGGAAGCCTCCGCGATGGGGGACCCGTACCCGGCGGTGTACAACGCTGCGAATGAGGTGGCGGTGGAAGCATTTCTTGCAGGCAAGATTCGGTTCCCGCACATCGTTGACGTGATTGACTATGTCCTTGACGCGGCAGGGGCGTTTGCTTTTGCGCCGACATCTATCGAAGATATTCTTCACGTGGATGCTGGTGCACGCCGGGCGGCAAAGGAAGTAATCGCCCAGCTGTAAACCAGCCTGAAAGGCAAGGAGCAGCGAGTGGGCGTTGTAGGAATCATACTTTTTGCCCTGGGTATTACAGTCTCTATCGCGCTCCATGAGGCCGGACACATGTTTACCGCACGCGCGTTTGGGATGCGCGTGCGGAGATATTTTGTGGGCTTTGGGCCGAAAGTGTGGTCCGTCAAGAAGGGGGAGACGGAGTACGGCATTGCGGCACTGCCTCTCGGCGGATTTTGCGATATCGCAGGGATGACCGCGCAGGATCCTGTCACTGAGGAGGAAGCTCCCGTTGCGATGTACCGCAAGCCGTGGTGGCAGCGAATTGCGGTGCTCAGTGGCGGCATCGCCATGAATCTACTGATCGGCGTTGTGGTGCTGTACTTCGTGGCGATCTTCGCGGCGATTCCGAACCCGTACGCCGACCGGACACCAACTGTGGGTGAGCTGCAGTGCGCTCCCGACCAGATTGATGAGACTCATCTGGGAGAATGCACCGGTAATGGTCCTGGCTATGATGCAGGTTTGCGTGAAGGGGATAAGCTACTCGCCGTTGATGGGGAGGAGCTCACTACGTTCCCCGCGTTGAGGGATTATGTGATGCAGCGTCCGGGGGAAACAGTCACGCTTACTGTGATGCGTAACGAGCAAGAGCTTGATATTGCAGTTCCACTCGCGACCGTGTCCAGGATCGATCCAGCGACCGGTGCGTCCTTTGAAGCGGGGGCGATCGGTGTCACAAGCGCGCCAGTGGAAGACGCGATGCGCCAGTTCGGTCCGCTCGAGGCTGTGCCAGCTACGGCTGCGTTTACGGGCCAGATGCTGAATGCGACTGTCCAGGGCCTTATCGCGTTCCCGTCGAAGATTCCTGGTGTTGTGGCTTCAATTTTTGGTGCTGAGCGAGAGCTTGACGGTCCAGTTAGTGTCATCGGCGCTTCTCGCGCAGGCGGGGAGTTAGCGCAACAAAGCATGTGGTCGATGTTCTGGATGATGTTGGCGAGTCTCAACTTCTTCCTCGCGCTGTTCAACTTGATTCCTTTGCCACCCCTGGATGGTGGGCATATAGCAGTAGTCCTGTATGAGAAGATTAGGGATGCGCTTCGCAGGTTGCGGGGGCTCGAGCCTGGTGGCCCTGCGGACTACCGCAAGCTGATGCCGGTGACATACGCGATGGCCGCTGCACTGCTGACGATTGGTGTATTTGTGATGCTTGCGGATGTGGTGAACCCAATCAAGCTGTTTGGGTAGCAGTGCTAGAGTAAGCAACTATGAATCTTCCCATCGGTTTAGGTATTCCTGAAGGCCCAGCGCCAACGCTCGCACCTCGTCGAAAGACTCGTCAGCTGATGGTTGGCGGTGTGGGAGTTGGGTCGGATCACCCGATCACGGTCCAGTCCATGACCACGACGAAGACGCACGACATTAACGCTACGCTGCAGCAGATCGCGCAGCTGGCTACCGCGGGCTGTGACATTGTGCGCATTGCCTGCCCGAAGACCGTTGACGCAGATGCTCTTCCAGCGATTGCGGCGAAGTCACCTATCCCGGTGATTGCCGACATCCACTTCCAGCCGAAGTACATCTTCGCAGCGATCGATGCCGGGTGTGCTGCCGTGCGAGTGAACCCGGGCAACATTAAAGAGTTTGATGGTCGTGTGAAGGAAGTCGCTAAGGCTGCAGGGGACGCTGGTATCCCGATTCGCATTGGTGTCAACGGTGGCTCGCTCGATAAGCGCCTGCTGGAGAAGTATGGCCGGGCCACCCCTGAGGCGTTGGTTGAATCCGCGATCTATGAGGCTGGCCTGTTCGAGGAGTACGGATACGGCGATATCGCCATTTCCGTGAAGCACTCTGACCCGGTTCTCATGGTTGAGGCTTACCGCCAGCTCGCCGAGAAGACCGACTACCCGTTGCACCTCGGCGTGACTGAGGCCGGCCCGAAGTTCATGGGCACTATTAAGTCCTCCGTCGCATTTGGTGCGCTGCTTTCACAGGGCATCGGCGACACGATTCGCGTTTCGCTCTCTGCGGACCCGGTGGAGGAGATCAAGGTCGGCGACCAGATTTTGCAGTCGCTGAACCTGCGCCCGCGAAAGCTTGAGATTGTCTCCTGCCCGTCCTGTGGCCGCGCACAGGTGGATGTGTACAAGCTCGCTGAGGAAGTGACTGCAGGTCTCGAGGGCATGGAGTACCCGCTGCGCGTCGCCGTCATGGGCTGCGTTGTGAACGGACCTGGTGAGGCTCGCGACGCTGACTTAGGCGTGGCTTCTGGCAACGGCAAGGGACAGATCTTTGTGAAGGGCGAGGTCGTTGAGACGGTCCCAGAGTCGAAGATCGTTGAGACCCTTATCGCCCACGCTCAGCGTATCGCTGAGGAAGAAGGCCTCGAGGAGGTCGAGGGCGCACGCGCGGAAGTCAAGGTTACGCGCTAGATAGTCTGCTCGCGGGGAGTGGCGGAGGCGACGTTTCGCTGTGGTCTTGGTACTTTAGGTCCATGCAACGTCTCCTCGCTTTGCTCCTAAGCGTAGTTTTTACGGGCGCGCTGGCCACTGCCTGCACACCGCGCCCGAATGATGTTGAGCCCGTCGCTCGTGAGTTTCTTGACGCCCTCGTGAGTCTTGACGGGTCTAATTTTCAAGATCTTGTTGACGTCCCCTCCGACGCCAACGCATCATTCCAAGAAACGGTCGAAGGGCTCCAAGCTGAGGCGCTGGAGGCGACGATCAACGACGTTAACCAGAGTGACAACCTAGCTACCGTCTCGTACCACTTGAAGTGGGGCCTGCCGAAAGAACGCACGGTCGAGTATGACTCGCACATGACGCTGACCCAGATTGGCGAGAAGTGGACCGTTCGTTGGCAGCCCAGCATTTTGCACCCACGTCTTGGCGCGCAGCAACATCTGGAACTGCGCCCTGTGGCCGCATCCAAGGCGAGCGTTGTCTCCTCCGATGGGGTAGAACTCTTGCGGCCTGGTACTGCGTTCCGCATTCTGGTTGAGAAGCATGCTGTGCGTGACATTCCGGACACCGCACGCCGTATTTCGTCCTTCCTCCAGGATGCCCGTGGAAAATCTCCTGCCGTGGCAGACATTCCGGCCGACGAGCTCGAACAGAACCTCGCCCAGGCCCAGGGAACGTATTCGGTTGCGATGGTGCCTGCGGAGTTCGGTGACGCCGCTAAGGCGGCGTTTAGCTCCGTGCCTGGAGTGCGCATCAACGAGGAAGCGGCCATGGTCAACATCGAACCTGATTTTGCGCCGGATATGCTTGCCCGCGTTGGTGAGTTGGTTCGCGAGGACCTCATCGGTGACGACGGCTGGAGCGTGAGCGTTGTCAACGAGCACGGCGCCGTGTTGGAAGATGTTGAGCGACACGCACCTGCACCCGCTCCAGCTATTGAGGTAAGCCTTGACCACAGCGTGCAATTGGCAGCTGAACGAGCGTTGGAGTCCTACGCGGGGCGGCAGGCAATGATTGTTGCTATCCGCCCGTCGGATGGTGCGGTGCTTGCCGTTGCGCAGACTCGTGACGCTGACCGTGAAGGCAATCTTGCCACGATGGGCCAGTACCCACCGGGATCGACGTTTAAGATCATCACGGCGGCGGCCGGTCTTGAGCGACAGGCCCTTACACCAGGTAGCACGGTGCCGTGCCCGGGGACCATGAACCTGTATGGCAGGACCGTCACGAACTACGCCGGATTCTCTCTGGGCAACGTCTCATTACAGTCGGCCTTTGCACACTCGTGCAACACGACATTCGCCGATATTTCGACGAAGCTCGCCCCAGGTGAGCTCCGAGATATAGGCAAGCAGTTCGGGCTTGGGCTCGATATGAAGATTCCAGGCCTGGAGACGATCACCGGCTCCATCCCGGTAGGCGAGGAGCCACTCGACCGAACAGAGGCCGGGTACGGGCAGGGCCATGACCTTGCGAGCCCGTTCGGGATGGCACTCGTGGCTGCGTCTGCGGCGAATGGCTCAATGCCGATCCCCTACCTGATTAAGGGAGCGGAGACTGAGCTGAGCGAGTCTGCGCCGCGTATGCCGGATGAGGCATGGCACCAGCTCCAGGAAATGATGGCGGCGGTGACCGCCCCGGGTGGTACCGCGGCGGGAATGACCGCCGGTGGTGATATCCGCGGCAAAACCGGTGAGGCCGAAATCAACCAGGGGTCGCATTCGTGGTTCACCGGCTACCGTGTCGACGATGACATAGCATTCGCTGCTTTGGTCGTGCTTGGCGGTGGATCGGAGGCTGCAGTCGCGTTGACGAATTCGATGCTGGTGAATCTTGACCAGTCGCGCGGGGGTTAGTTCGACCTCAGTAGGCAGGTACTACTATGGGGCGCATGAGCAAACGAGGAAAACTAAAGCAAGAAGCGTCCACTCCAATCCGGAAGGTTCCGAAGGACATTGAACGTCCCGAGTACGCCTGGAAGGACGATGTACAGGAGAACATCGGCGAGCCGTACGTGCAGGACGCCGCGACGATTGAGAAGATGCGCGAGAGCTCCAAGATCGCCGCGAATGCACTGGCGGTTGCGGGTGCAGCAGTAAAGCCTGGCGTGACGACGGATGAGATCGACCGCGTCGCCCACGAGTACATGCTTGACCACGGTGCGTACCCGTCCACCCTCGGGTACCGTGGCTTCCCGAAGTCGTGCTGCGTGTCTTTGAACGAGATCGTGTGCCATGGCATCCCGGATACCACCGTTATTGAGGACGGCGACATCGTCAACATTGACGTCACCGCGTATAAGAATGGTGTCCACGGTGATACGAATGCGACGTTCCTCGCTGGCGATGTCTCCCAGGAGCATAAGGATCTGGTCCAGCGCACGTACGAGGCGATGATGCGCGGTATCAAGGTGGCGAAGCCTGGCCGTGAGATCAACGTGATCGGCAGGGTTATCGAGTCCTATGCGAAGCGCTTCGGCTACAACGTGGTCACCGACTTTACCGGCCATGGGGTTGGCCCAACATTCCATAACGGACTCGTGGTGCTCCACTACGACTCGGACGCATACCGAGACATCCTGGAGCCAGGTATGACCTTGACCATCGAACCGATGATCAATCTCGGCGCGCTACCGTACGACATTTGGGATAACGGCTGGACTGTGCAGAACCGCGACGGTAAGTTCACAGCCCAGTTCGAGCACACCTTGGTCATTACTGAGGACGGCAACGAGATCCTCACCATTCCGGACAAGGACGTTGCAGAAGGCCAGCTGATGCTGGGGGCGTAAACAGCTCCTAGACGCGCTGAATCGCTGTTGGTGTTTGTCCTAAGATGCCAGCAGCGGTTTTATTTTGCCGAAAAGAAAACTGCCCTGTCGCGTGTTGCGACAGGGCAGTGGCGTTTCCTAAGAGACAGATCTTAGAGCTTGATCAGGCCGTTGTAGGAAGCGAAGTTGAAGCCAGCGATGATCAGGCCAACGAGTGCACCGATGCCGGCGATGACGGTGCCGTCAATCCAAGCGCGTGCCCACTGAGGGACAGCCGCAGCGTCAGTCTCTTTACCGAACGCATCGGTGACGTAGAAAGGCTTGTCGGTGTCATCGTAGTAGTGGGAGGAACCAGCGCCAGAGAACAGGCCCTTGGTGCCCTCGGAGATGACCTTGCCGGCTTCCTTGTCGCCTTCCTGCTTGCCCGTGAAGATTACCTGGCGGTCAGCCTTAGGCTTAGGCGTCTCGGTGGCGGTTGGGACGGTCTCTGGCTTTGCAGGAGTATCGGTCTTCTCTGCTGCGGAAGCGGTGGCAATGCCGCCAAGAGCGACAGTCAGTGCGGTTGCGGAAGCAACAGCTGCGGTGCGGAAGTTACGCATTGAGTTTCCTTCTTTCGAAATTTATTGATTCAGTTGCGGAAATCCGCGATTACTTACTTGGCTGCTGGCAGACCGTGAACAACGAAGTTGTATGCAGGTCCAACGATCAGGCCGACTGCTGCAGCGACGGAGGTGAACACGGTGAGGACGTAGCCCAGCTGTGCCCACTTTGGCTGCCCTTTAAAGTTATCCTTGGAGGAGCCGAAGATCTCGCGACCGTCTGCAGGGTTTGCCTGGACCTTGCCGTCCTTTTTCTCCCAGGCTTCAAGGCTGTGGCCGATCTTGGTGGAGGAGCCGCCCAGACCCTTGGAATCTTCAATCACCTTCGGGGCGTGGGTGGTGGTCGGAGCTGGTGTGCTCTCTTCAGCAATAGCGACGGTTGCGGAGCCGAATGCTACAGCGACTGCGGTAGCGCCTGCGAGGGCTGCCTTACGGAAATTACGCATGAAACGAAATCCTTCTCTGATAGTTACTTACAAGACGTCCGGGTGGAAGTTCGGAGAAATCCAGAACCCGTGAAGGCCCTAGGACCGATAGCAAGCCCCATGTGGACTCTGCCCGGTGTCGGTGACCTACTTTAGACCAACGCGACCAAGTTTGCACAAGTTATCCCAAAAAATCCGTGAGAGAACTTTCAGTAAGCCCGCGTATGGCCTGCTGCACCAACAGGGGAATCGTCGCGCGCGTCACATGCGTTACACGTGGTCAAGTCACCTGGGAAAATGCGTGCAGCTATTAGGGGTGCCTTGCCTAGGTTCAATGCCACCCCGTTTTGGGGTGGCGGCAAGTTTTACTCGCCGATAAATGCAAGTTCAAGACCAAGAAGCGCGTTTTCGATGACTTCTGGCAGGGCGGGGTGGATCCAGTATTGCTTACGTACAACTTCTCGAAGGTCCATGTCGAACGCCATGATGGTGATCAGCTGCTGGACGAGCGTGGAGGCTTGTGGACCAATAAGATGGGCACCCAGGAGTCTCCCAGTTTTCTTGTCGGCGACAAGCTTTACGATGCCTGAGGTGTCCTCGAGTGCCCACCCGTAGGCGACGTCGCCGTAGTTCTGTTGTTTCACAGTGACGTCGTAGCCTGCGTCTTGGGCCTCCTTCTCCGTGAGGCCAACTGTGGCGATCTGTGGCTCGGTGAAGACGGCGAATGGGACATGCTCGTGTGGCATGGTGCGGTACTCGGACTCCGGGGAGCCACTCATCGCTGCGAGGAGGTTGTGTCGCACGGCACGCATCTCCGCGTTGGCCACATGCTTGAGCTGATACGGGGAGGAGACGTCGCCGAGTGCCCACACGCCGGGGCAGGACGTGCGCCCGTAACTATCTACTGCCACGCGACCGTCATCTTCCATATCGATGCCGGATGCCTCAAGTGACATTTGGTCGCTGTTAGGGATGCGGCCCATGCCAATCAGGAGGTGCTCGCTGGTGATGGTGGTGCCGTCGTCGAGAGTGATTGTTACGCCGTCTTCGTTGTGCTGGGCGTCGCGGACGGTGCCGAAGTGGACGTCGAAACGCTTTTGGGCGAGCTCGTTGAAGCGCTGTGTGATGTCCTTATCGAGCGTGCGGAGGAATGGTGAGCGGTTCACCACCGTGACCTTGGTGCCGAGGGCATCGAAGACGTGGGCGAACTCCATCGCAATGAAGCCACCGCCAACGATGGTCAGTGATTTGGGGAGCTCCGGCAGGCGCATGATGTCTTCGTTTGTGTGGAAGGGGACGTTCTTTGCCCACTCGGGGATGAAGGGGCGCGATCCCGCGGCGATCACAACTTGATCCGCGGAGATCGTGCACGCGTCATCGCCGATGCCGGTGGAGATTGTCTTTGGGGCGACGAACCGCGCGTGCTGGTCGAAGACGGTGACGTTGGGGCACTCGTCGCTGCGGCGGTAGGCTTCGCCACCCTCAGCAATCTTGTCGATGCGCTCGGTGAAGACGCGGTCGACGATTGCGGGCCAATCGACGCCCCGGTATTCCAAGTCGATGCCGAGCTTCTTGGCCGTGCGGGCCTGGTATGCGGCGTCGGCTGCGAGCACATACATCTTCGTTGGGATGCAGCCGACGTTGAGGCATGTCCCGCCGAAGGTGCCTTTCTCCACGATGGCAACCTTCTTGTCGTCGAACTCCGGGGTAAGGATCGAGTTGCCGGATCCGGTGCCAATAATAATGAGGTCAAAATGCTCGTCTACGTGAATGCTCATTGGTTACTCCTTAGGTGTTGTGAGGGTCTGCAGCCACTCGATGGAGGCGCGATAGGCGGCTGTGCGTGAGTACGGCTCAGAGAGGAACACGTCGTGGCGGGCGCCATCGATGGCGATGGTGGTGGTGTTGTCCGCAACGTGGGGCGCCCAGTAGCTGATCTGGTCGACGTCCAAAATCGTGTCTGCTGTATCGGCGGCCGGGGTGTACTCGTCTTTCAAAAAAGAATGCGAGGAATGCAGGACCAGCGTTGGAACACCAGCGTTTATCGACCCCGAGTGAATCTTTGCTTGCGCCTGAAGTACAGCGCGCATCCAGCCGAAATATTTCCGATGCCCAGAGATCGGTTTCCATTGCTTGTTGAAGGACCATGAACCATGATCCTCGTAGTGGATAGATTGCCCGTAGGCGGTAAGACTTCCTCCCGGGAGGGGGAGCAGTGGGACCACTCGCCCCAAAACATTAATGACTGGTTTGAATGCCGTCGTCAGCGCTTTCGGAAACTGCAGGTCCAACCAGGGGCTGTTCAGAATGATGCCCGCTATTAGATCGTGGACTTCGGGGTTGTTGCGGCGCATCTCATCGGCCCAGAGAGGCGCGATAAGACCACCCGTAGAGTGTGCGAGGAGTACCACCTGGCCGTGTTCCTGGGCTACGTACTGCACCGCTTTCGTGATTTCCGGGAAATAGTGGGACATATCCCGGGTGTAGTGCCAGCGCTCCCCTCGCTGCCGTGAGCGCCCGCAGCGACGAAGGTCGAGTGCATAAAATGGATAACCCTGTTCGTGGAAGTGTTCGGCCACATGATCCTGGAAAAAGTAATCGGACATGCCGTGAATCCACAGTAAGGCTGGTTGTCCAGGTTTTGACGGTGGCGCTGGGCTCATTCGTACGAGTGTCGCTACGACCGGCTGGTGGGTATCAGGGTCTTCCCCGAGGGGGAGCGTAAGTTGTTCGAATCCGTCCCCCAATATGTCTGGTTGCCAGTGGTTGCTCCTAATTTTGGCCATGTAGGAATGGTAACGGACTGGCTAGGAACTTGCTTGGGCTGCGCAAGTAGCCATGTTTACGATTTGGTCTAGGGGGTGGGGGCGGGTGTAGGGGGTGGGGTGGCTGCAAGTATGAAGCAAAAACAAAATGTGGGCATAAGGGGTAACGTAAGGTGGAAACTGTTCAGCCAACAAGCGTATGGTTAGAGAGGTTACGCACCTGCCTGAGGTGTGCGTTGCACTCGTACAACGATATGGATCGAAGAGGGAATATTACTAATGTCTGAGACGGGCAACATCCAGTACGTTGATGAGGTTGACGTACTGCATATCGGCGCCGGAATTATGAGTGCCACGCTGGGAGCAATGATCCGGGAGCTTGAGCCGGAGTGGACTCAAGCAGTGTATGAGCGACTTGAGGGGCCAGCGCAAGAGTCCTCGTACCCGCTCAACAACGCGGGTACCGGGCACTCTGCGCTGTGTGAGTTGAACTACACGCCTGAAAAGAATGGGCAGATTCAGATTACAAAGGCGCTCGCGATTAATGAGAAGTTCCAGATCGCGCGCCAGTTCTGGTCCCATCAGATCGACAATGGCAAGTTGGGGGACCCAAGCGAGTTCATTCACCCAGTCCCGCACGTTTCGTTCGCGCAGGGGCAGGACCAGATCGACTACCTGCGTCGCCGTTACGAGGCCTTGTCTGCGAACCACATGTTCCCGGGTATGCAGTTCTCGGCGGATGAAGACAAGTTTGCTGAGAAGCTTCCTCTGATGGCGAAGGGCCGCGACTTTGGTGCTGAGCCTGTTGCAATTTCCTGGATGGACGCGGGTACTGACATTAACTACGGTGCGCTGACTCGCCAGTTTTTCGACGCCTCCGAGAAGGCTGGTACCCAGATCCACTATGGGCACGAAGTAGTGAATCTTAAGCGCGAGGGCAAGCTATGGAATGTCACCGTCCGCAATGTCCACACAGGCGACAAGCATGTCGCGCGTGCGCGTTTCGTGTTCGTGGGTGCGGGTGGCTACGCGCTCGACTTGTTGCGTAAGGCAGGCGTGCCGGAGGTGCATGGTTACGCCGGGTTCCCGATTTCCGGCATGTGGCTGCGTACCAACAACCAGGAGCTGGTTGCGCAGCACCAAGCGAAGGTGTACGGCAAGGCAAAGGTGGGCGCGCCCCCAATGTCCGTTCCTCACCTTGACCTCCGCGTTGTTGACGGTGAGCAGTCACTACTGTTTGGCCCGTACGGTGGTTGGAGCCCGAAGTTCTTGAAGAAGGGCTCGTACTTGGACCTGTTTAAGTCGATTCGTCCGGATAACATTCCGTCCTACCTTGGTGTCGCTGCGTCAAACATCGGCTTGGTGAAGTACCTGGTGGAGGAAGTCTTCCGCGATTTTGACGGCAAGATCGACGTGCTGCGTCAGTACTACCCGGAGGTAAACCCTGCCGACTGGGATGTGGCTGTCGCAGGCCAGCGTGTCCAGGTGATTAAGCCTGCACGTGCACCGAAGTTTGGTTCGCTCGAGTTCGGTACCGCGCTGGTCAACGACCAGGACGGCACGATCGCGGGCATCCTGGGTGCGTCGCCGGGTGCGTCGATTACCCCGGCTGCGATGATTGAGCTGCTGGAGCGCTGCTTCGGCGAGCGCATGGTCTCCTGGGGCGACAAGTTGCGCGAGATGTTCCCGACCTACGGCGTATCGCTGCGCGATGACAAGGCGGCGTATGAGAAGCAGTGGGAGTGGACGCAAAAGACGCTTGGTCTGCAGGCGTAGTAGCAGCTTGAAAGTATCGGCCACACGGCTTCCGGTTGTACCGGCGCCGTGTGGCTTTTACGTTCCGCAGAACGTCGTGAATGCGCCGTCAGGTTCCTTCTCGAGCATCCACGGCTCCCCGGCGTCCGGGTCGTATGGGTGGGTGACTGCCTGGAGCAAAGCGGTGAACGGACTGTAGTCGCCAACGTGCTCGACCGCGTCGAGTGCGTCTTGTAGCGCGAAGTTTTTCGGCACATACAACGGACCTGGGCGTCCGTTGACGCCGTGTTTACGGTTGTAGGCGGCGAGGTCGTCGACACCTACTACCGCATCGAGGCCTTCCGGTCCGAACCAGCGCTTGGTGGCGCCCTCCCAGCGCTCAGGGATGGTAGCAAGGATTTCGTTGGCGCCTGACTCCGGCATCAGAGGGAGCAGTGCTTCCGCGAGGCGGACCAGGTTCCATGCGATCACGTTGGGCTGGGCTCCGAAGCCGTAGCGCCCATGCCGATCGATGGATGAGAAACACGCATGCGGTTCAAACCCCTGGGTGAAAGCGCAGGGCCCGTAGTCGATGGTTTCGCCACTGAGCGCGGTGTTGTCCGTGTTCATGACACCGTGTACGAACCCGTAGCGCATCCACTGCGCAACCAGCTCAAGCTGCTTGTCGACGACCACCTCCAGCAGCCTTTCCGCAGCATCGAAACCCGCGGTGTGCACGACGGCCTCCAAGAGTTCATGGGACTGAGTTGCTGCGTACTGCACCGAGCCAACGCGTAGGTGGGAGCGCGCGACGCGGACCACGATGCCCGCTGGAACGGGGCCACTGTTGCGCATGATCGTCTCTCCGGTGCTGATGACGGCCAGTGCGCGTGTGGTTGGAACACCGATCGCGTGCATATGCTCCGAGACCAGGTACTCGCGCAGCATTGCGGTCAGTGGGCCCTTCCCGTCGGAGCCCGGGCGGGAGAAAGGGGTGCGCCCGCTTCCCTTGAGCTGGATCTCGTACCCGTTGCGGTCGCCGAGGAGGGTTGCGCGGCCGTCGCCAAGCAGGGGCACGAACGCGCCGAATTGGTGGCCTGCGTAGGCGGTTGCAACGCCGCCCGTCGCACCTGTCATCCAGGCGATGCCCTCATCGCTTCGGAGCCACTCCGTGTCGAGGTCGAGCTCGGACGCGACTGACTCGTTGAGGTAGCTCACCTGGGCGTTGGGGAAGTGCGTGGGCGCCACCGTGCCGACCATGCCTGGGAGTGTTTCCGCAAAGTGTTGGTGGAGCTCGGGGTAATGCATGCCAACAGCCTAAACTGTCTGGGCAAGGAGCAAAAGGAGAGAACATGCAGCAGTACCTGGTGTTGACGCAGTGGGAGGTAAGTGGCCGTGCGCGCGCTTGACCGGCTGATCTGGGGGCAGGTGAGGGAACTCGAGGGGTTCGGATCAGCCGACATCCTCATCGTGTGCAACGACCCGACCGGGGCGCTTGTGCATGCCGGTGTGGAAAGCGGGAAGCGCGTCATCGTCGCGGACACGGACTACTCCCGCTGCCAGCAAGCAGCAGCGTTGGGCGCAGAGGTCGTCGGTGATCAGCGCCTCGACGAGTACCTGGCGGGGTTGTCCGGTTCTTGCGTTGCGTTGGGAGAGATACCGAAGTCGCTCGCGCGCCTTGACTACCTCGCGCGCAGTATCGCGGGCGCAGGGTTTACGCAGGCGGACGTAGTGTTGGGGGCGAACAACAAGCACCTGAGCCGCACCATGAATGGTGTGCTGGCGCAGTCCTTCGCGCAGGTGCACGCCACGCGGGGCAAAGGCAAGTTCCGCTGCTTGGCCGCATACGGGCCGCAGCAAGTGTCCTACACGCCGGTAGAAGCAAACGGGTTCGTCGCTATCGGTGGTGTTTTCGCAGGTGCGTGGGCGGACTACGGCGGGCAGCTGCTGCGGTCGTGCCTTCCGGACGCCCCCGGCGCGCTGCTGGATTTGGGCTGCGGCAATGGGGCTGTTTCGAAGGGGCTTGAGGGGGAGGTGTATGCCACGGATGCTGATGCGGACGCGGTGCTTTCCGCCCGCGCGATCGGTATTGACGCGACCTGGGATGATGCCGGAAGCAAGTTTGCCGACGCCTCCTTCGATACCGTGGCGCTCAACCCGCCCTTTCACGCGGGCACGACCGTGGACACGACGCTGGTGGAGCATCTGCTGGACGCATCGCATCGCCTATTGAAACCGGGCGGTCAGCTCTTCATAGTGTTCAACTCGCACCTGCCATACCGTGCCCAGGTCACGAAGCGTTTTGCACAGGTGGAGCAGGTGGCGAGGAACTCGAAGTTTACGGTTTTGACAGCTCGTCGATAAGGCGTTGCTGTTCGTCGAGGTACTCCATGGCGGGCTCGCGGAACGTGAAGTTTCGAGTACGTTTCACGCTATCGCGCAGTGCGTCGACGTAGTGCTGGCAGCGGCCGACAAGCCCGCGGTCACCGGGGGAGCGCTCGAGCTCCTCGATGCCGGTGGTGAGCATCTCGAAGGTGACCTGTTGCGTGGGTTCGGTAAACCAGCACTCAGGCCCAAGACCGTAGATGCCGAGGGAATCGCGCACCGCAGGTGCGGCCTCTGCCTCGAGGCGCTGCGTGAACTTCGTGTTCGGCGCGTACTCGACGACGCGGGCAAGCCCCTCGGACACCATCACGGCGTTGACGAATTGGCCGTCGCGAAACACTCCGGCAAGTGTGCGCCCGTAGCGGTCGGTGCGCTCCTGGTCGTATTCGAGGCGTACGCCCGTGCCTTCGGGGAGGAGCTCCTCGAGACGCCGGGTGGCGTCGTCAGCTAAACACTCGCCGCGCTCCGGAGTGTCAATCCCGAGCAGTCGAACGCGCTCTTGCCCAGCGGGGCCGTCGACAACGATTGTGTCGCCATCGACGACGCTCGCTACGCGTACTTCCGGGGCATCGACTTGCTGCCAGACCCAGCTGCCGACAGCGAGCAGCACAATCGCAGCGAGGAGCCCAAACACCTTTTTCATAGCATGGCCACCAGCACGGTGAAGAGCGTGTACACCACGATCGAGACCACCATCCGCATTAAATACTGCTTGCCCAGCCGCTGCCCACGGTTGATGATGATGCGAGTCGGGCGAGACGAAATCGATATTGCGGCCATCGGATCGTTCGGGTCGTTGTACATGCCCACGAGAAACTCGTCATCAGCGCGGTCCATCTCCTCCGCATCGGGTTCGATCTTCTTCGAGGACGTCAACCGCACCATCAAGACGAGGCTTCCCGCGACAACCAGGATGGTGAACGCCACCCAAATAGCGGGGGCAAGCCACTGCATGTGGGCAAACGCCGGCAGGCGCGTCGTGACGTCGCTGACCAGAAACGCGACAGCAATCGCCACCGCGAACCACCCCATGAAGCGCCAGGTCATGTACACAAGCTGTTCCACTCGCTGCGCAATACTCGCCGAATACGGTACGGAGGCAGCCCCATCGACCGGCTGCGGCTGTGCGAGCTCACGTGGGGGAAGGCATGCAAACATCAACAGGGCAGTCGCCACCGAAACCAGCGGCATCATCAGCACGTGCAGCATCGTCTTCGGCTCCCAACTATCCGCCTGGCCCGACGCGTCAAAATGCACCGCAATAGGGTCAGGAATACTGTCCCAGTACAGCAGCAACAGCGCCACGTGTGCCAACAACACAATGCCGACAACACCCCACGGCTTCCAGTTCACTGGCGCACCCATCTACGTTTCCTCCACCACAAGCGTCAGCACCAAACCATGAACCTCGACAGCATAACCCGCGGCCTCGGCAACCTCGGCGACCTCACGTATCGACGCCACCTCCGGCCCGCACGCCAGCGCCCTGGCCAGCAGCCCCTTGTAGTGCTTATTAAAGTGGCTGACCACCTTGCGTGACCCATCCGGAGCAACGGACTCCACCCGTACCGTCACCGCGCCATCGACAGGCCCAAGCTTCTCGTACGCGCCAGAGCGCATATCCACAACGAACGGCTCCTGCGAAAGCGCCTCCGAAATCGCTGACCCCCAGCGTGCCCGCATCGTCGGCAGCGACCCATCCGCAGCCGGAACCTTGGACGAGGCAGAGACCCGGTAGCGCGGAATCATGTCATCAGCACGCACAACACCAAACAGCGCCGAGCCAACCGCCAAACGGCGAATCGCATCATCCGGCAACGTCTCAGGAACCAGCGCGTCATACTGCACCCCCGTATAGCGATAAATCGCAGGCATCACCGGGCCAGTGCGCAGCGACTGATTCTCCACCGCCTCCTCCCGCTTCGTCTTCGGGATCTTGAGCAGCCCCATCATCTCGTCTACGTCCATTGCGGAGAGGTCGTCGAAAAGTGAAGCACGCACCGAATCAAGGGCAGGGAAGGAGACAGACATGGCGTCGCGCTCGCCGCCGGGCGCCTTCGTCTCGGAAGGAGGGAGCAGGATCAACATGCAACTCACCCTAGCGCTAAGATATGCCCCATGATTACACGCCTGTCAGAGCTATTCCTGCGCACACTGCGCGAGGACCCCGCCGATGCCGAAGTCCCTAGCCACAAACTGCTCGTCCGAGCAGGCTACGTCCGTCGCGCCGCGCCGGGCGTCTACAGCTGGCTGCCCCTCGGGCTTCGCACGCTGCGCAAGATCGAGGGCATCGTCCGTGAAGAAATGAACAGCATGGGCGCACAAGAGCTGTTGTTCCCAGCCCTTCTTCCACGCGAACCATACGAGCTGACCAATCGCTGGACCGAATACGGCGACGACCTGTTCCGCCTCAAAGACCGCAAGGGCGCCGACATGCTGCTCGGCCCAACCCACGAAGAGATGTTCACCGCGGCAGTCAAGGACATGTACTCCTCCTACAAGGACTTCCCGGTCACGCTCTACCAAATCCAGACCAAGTACCGCGACGAAGCACGCCCACGCGCCGGGATTCTCCGCGGCCGCGAGTTCGTGATGAAGGACTCCTACTCCTTCGACATGTCGGACGAAGGCTTGGACAACTCGTACGCCAAGCATCGCGAGACCTACCAGCGCATCTTTAACCGCGTTGGCATCCGCTACGAGATCTGCAAGGCCACGTCTGGTGCGATGGGGGGCTCCGCATCCGAGGAGTTCCTTGCGTACTCCGAGAACGGCGAGGACACCTTTGCCGTGTCCACCGCGGGAGATTACGCCGCCAACGTTGAGGCAGTGACCACGGTTGCGCCTGAACCTCGCCCGATTGAAGGGCTGCCGGAGGCTGTCGAGCACGACACCCCAGCTTCCGAGACTATCGCGGCACTCGTGGAATGGGCGCAAGAAGCAGGAGTGCTTATCGACGGCCGCCCTGCCGAAGCCTCCGACACCCTGAAGTGCATGATGATCAAGGTCGACGACCCACGCGTGCTCGACGACAACGGTAAGCCGGTCGGCCCGCAGCTCGTCGGCGTTGTGATCCCGGGCGATCGCGAGCTCGACGAAAAGCGCCTGGAAGCTTCCCTGGAACCAGCGATGTTTGAGCTGGCCAGCGACGAGGACTTCACCAAGAGTGACTTCCTGGTGAAGGGCTACGTCGGGCCACGCGCACTGCAAGCCAACGGTGTGCGCGTCCTCGCGGACCCGCGCGTAGTGGAAGGATCCGCGTGGATCACCGGTGCAGACGCTCCTCAGAAGCACGTCGTCGGCCTCGTTGCCGGCCGCGACTTCACCGTTGACGGGTTCATCGAAGCCGCCGAGATCAAGGAAGGCGACCCCTCACCGTCCGGCAACGGCACAGTGAAGCTTGCCCGTGGCATCGAACTGGGCCATATCTTCCAACTCGGACGCAAGTACACCGAGGCAATGGATGTGCAGATCCTGGACGAGAACGGCAAGCGTGCCGTCCCTACCATGGGTTCCTACGGCATCGGCATCTCCCGCATGATGGCCGTCGTCGCGGAGCAGAAGCACGACGAGAAGGGCCTCGTGTGGCCAGTTGCAGTCGCGCCGTACCAGGTACACGTTGCCGTCGCGAACAAGGACAAGGCAGCCATGGAAGCCGGCGACGCACTCGTGCAGGAACTCAGCGACAAGGGCATCGAAGTACTTTACGACGACCGCCCAAAGGTGTCCCCGGGCGTCAAGTTCAAGGATGCCGAATTGCTCGGCATGCCGTTCGTTGTGATCCTCGGTCGCTCGTTCGCCGACGGCATCGTTGAGCTTCGCATCCGCGGCGGCGAGACCCTTGAGGTCCCAGCTGGTGAGGTTGTGGCGAAGCTGCAGCAGCTCATCGCCGAAAGCTAATTCGGCAGTAGCAAGGAGCCTTATGCTTGCTGCGCGTGCGCGGCAAGCATAAGGCTTTGTTGTTTCCACTCGGAAGAGCTGGCTTGGGATACGGTTCCCCTCCAGGTATTGGTGAGCTGGGCGGAGAGGGCGTCGACAAGCGCTTCGGCATCTGCTGCATCATTGAGCGCATCATCGTGGGCGAGTTGATACCCAGCTGCTGCGACTGGAATCGAGTCAGCGTCGCGCAGTGCGGTGCGCAGGAACGCGACGCGCTCATCGGAGGCGTCCTCCAACGTGGCGATACGCGCGTGCAGCGGCGCATCCGCATACGCCTTTGCCAGCCCCAGCCCATAGAGGAACTCGTACTCTGTTTTGAGCGCCGCACTGGCAAGCTCGATATCGCCCTTGTTTTGCAGTGCGGCGACGTCCTCAGCGTCGAGTTCGGGGCCGATTGCCGCGATGATGTCGACGGCCTGCGCCGCAACTAAGTCTCGCGACTGCGCTGGAACCTTCTCCAAAGAAGCTGTCACGGACTGCTCGACGAACTCTTGCAGAGCTGCATCGTCGCTGACACCCACGGCTTCACCAGGACCGGTGGAAAACTCGCAGCTGCGCGGCAACTCCGCGTCAATGTTGCCGCAGAGTCGCGCAACCTCTCCAAAAAGCTCATCCGCCTGCTTGCCACGAAGCTCAGCGAGTGCTGGATCCGAAAGACTGCGCGCATCCGCAGTCGCCTGTTGCGCAAGGCCAAGCACTGCTTTGTCGGGGCGGGGCCCAACAACACCGAGAAGGTCGCACGACGAAAGCGTCAGCGACAACGGCACCGCAAGAACAGCAACCAGCAATTTTTTCACGGGGAAAACGCTAGCACGTTTGCGTCGCGCTATGGTGGGCACATGGCTTTTCCAACTCCCCAAGAACTAGAGACACTCATTGAGCCGCTGGCCCAACGCCACAACATGGACATCGAACACGTCAAGGCAGTGAAGGCTGGCAAGAAATCCCAGATTGTCATCGCGCTTGATGCCGATGCGCGTCCAACGCTGGACGAGCTCGAGGTAGTGTCGAACGAAATCGGGGAGTTCCTCGACGAACAGGAAGAAGTCGGAGCGTTCTCATTCGGTGCTGGTTACACGCTGGAAGTGACCACCCCAGGCGTCGACTTACCGCTCACAGCACCGCGCCACTGGCGTCGTAACCGCGGGCGGCTAGTGAAGCTCAACGACACCAACGGTCAGAGTTCTATCTGGCGCATTGGTGCGATGAACTCCGAGGAAACGAAGGTCGCGCTGATCGAGGCAGGGAAGAAGACCCCGGCGGTGCAAATCTTGGAAGTTTCCGAAATGCCGAAATCGGTGGTAGAAATTGAGTTCAACACGCCGCCCGCTGCTGAGCGAGAACTCAGCGAGGCGACGTTTGAAGAAGCAGAAGTAGCAGCAACCCTGTAAGGGATCCGGAGGAAGACAAGTGAATATTGACGTCCAAGTCTTGAAGAACATCGAAGCACAGCAAGGAATTGGGTTCGACGAACTACTCGAGACCATCGCCTCGGCGCTGCTCTTCGCGTACACGGACAACCTGGAGCACCCCCAGGATGAACACCACAAGGCGCGCGTCGACATCGACTCCGAAACCGGTGACGTTGCCGTCATGGTTTCTGAGCTCGACGCTGAGGGCGAAATTATCTCGGAGTACGACGCCACCCCGGTCAACTTTTCTCGAATCGGTGCGAGGGCCGTGCGCGACGCCATCAAGGGCAAGCTATTGGCCGTCGAAGCTGGTCGCGTGTACGAGGAGTACTCCGGCGCTGAAGGTACTGTTGTCTCAGGCATCGTGCAGCGGGACGCGCAAGCGGAAGCACGCGGAATCTCCGTGGTGCAGCTTGGAACCGAAGCCGATCCACAGGATGGCCTGCTCATCCCGGCAGAAAAGATCCCTTCCGAAACGCTCAAGCACGGTGACCGCATTAAGGCGTACGTAGTTGGCGTCAATAAGTCTGACCGTCGTGTGCAGGTAAGCCTGTCGCGCACGCACCCTGAGCTCGTGCGCGGGTTGTTCGCGCTTGAGGTCCCGGAAATTGCAGATGGCACCGTTGAGATCGTGGGCATTGCCCGTGAGGCGGGGCACCGCTCCAAGATCGCTGTACGGGCGACGGTGAAGGGTGTCAACGCGAAAGGCGCTTGCATCGGCCCGCGCGGCTCGCGCGTCTCAAACGTGATGAAGGAGCTCGGCGGGGAAAAGATCGACATCATCGACTGGGCAGAGGATCCGGCTACGTATGTTGGTAACTCACTGGCGCCATCGAAGGTTGTCAAGGTCGAGGTCGTCGACCCAGTGGCGCAAGTAGCGCGTGTTACCGTGCCCGACTACCAGCTGTCACTTGCGATTGGCAAGGAGGGGCAGAACGCACGTCTGGCTGCTCGCCTTACCGGTTGGAAGATCGACATCCACTCTGACGCAGCCGCGGATTAACGACGCCAGATCCTGGCCTCTGTGTTGGGAATTCACACAACGCTTATAAAAACTTGGCAAAGTGGCGTAGGCTGGTCCGTGGCTAATTTTCCCATCGTGGTGTTGGCCACGCGATAGCCGTTCAGCAATGTCGAGTATGTGGAAGAAGGGTGTGGATGACTTCAGCGAGCAAACGCTCAATCCGTCGTCGCACCTGTATAGCCACAGGCCGGAAACTTCCAGATAGGGAATTGCTCCGGGTTGTTGCTGACGGTACTGTTCCAGGTGTTGTTCTTGCAGATCCCACCCGATCATTACCTGGGCGGGGAGCGTGGATAACCCCTACATGGGATGCATTAAAGCTGGCGGAAGAGCGTAGAGCTTTCTCTCGCGCCCTCCGTCTGTCCGCTCCGGCGGACGTAGGTCATGTACACAAGTACCTCGCTGAAAAGGCGAAAGACCCAACAGAAGTAAGGAAGACCGAACACTGATGAGAACGCAACAATGAAGCAGCATCAGCGATGAAAGTCATAATCAACGTCTAGAGGCCGGTCGCCGTTTCCGGTGCCGCCCTCTAGCCCAACTAAGAGGAGACACGTGCCCGGAAAGCTACGCGTACACGAGCTCGCAAAACGACTCGGCGTAACAAGCAAGGAACTACTCGCCACTCTGAAGGAAGAGGGCGAATTCGTAAAGACAGCTTCCTCCACCATTGAGCCTCCCGTCGTCAAGAAGATGACGGCACTGTACGAGCAAAAGAATGGTGGCGGAGAAGAAGCATCCGCGAAGGATAAGGATGCAGCGAAGCCCGCTGGTAAGGCGTCGAAGCCTGCAGCAGCAAAGCCTGCGGCACCGAAGCCAAGTGCTGCAAAACCTGCAGCACCAAAGCCCGGTGCTGCCACACCAGCCGCTCCAAAGCCCGGCGCTGCTAAGCCAGCTGCCCCGAAGCCTGCAGCAGCAAAGCCAGCGGCACCGAAGCCAAGTGCTGCAAAACCTGCAGCACCAAAGCCTGCCGCAGCGAAACCTGCAGCACCGAAGCCGTCGGGTATGCCGCGGCCGATGCCGAAGCCGGGTGGCCGCCCACGGGTAGCCAACAATCCATTTTCTTCCAACACTGGTGGGGCACGACCAGCTCCACGTCCGGGTGGTCGCGGTGCACAGGGTGGCCGTGGTGGTCAGCCTGGTCGCGGTGGCCAAGGTGGCCCACGCCCAGGGCAGAACCAGGGCCAGGGTCGCGGGACTGGCGCGCAGCGTCAAGGTAGCCGTCGTCCGTCCCCAGCAGATATGGCAGCGGCACCGTCGCCAACCCAAATGCCACGCAAGGCGGCTGGGTCGGACAACCGTGGTGGTCGTGGGCACGGCCGCGGCCGTGGTGGACACGGCCCGGGTGGCCCACAGGGCGGCGGTTTCCGCGGTCGCGGTGGACGTCGCGGCGGAACCGCTGGTGCATTCGGCCGTCCAGGTGGCGCACCAGGGCGTCGTCGTAAGTCGAAGGGCCAGAAGAGGGCCGAGTACGAAGAGATGCACGCACCAAACGTCATCGGTGGCGTACGCCTTCCCGATGGCGGTGGCAAGACTGTGCGTCTGCGTCAGGGCGCGACCTTGGCTGACTTCGCTGACAAGATCGGTACCGAAGCATCGAACCTGGTGCAGGCGCTGTTCAACCTTGGTGAAATGGTAACGGCAACGCAGTCGGTTCCTGAGGAGACGCTGCAGCTACTCGGTGCCGAAATTAACTACGAGGTTAAGATCGTCTCTCCTGAGGACGAGGACCGCGAACTTCTCGAGTCCTTCGACCTCCAGTTCGGTGAGGATGAAGGCACCGAAGAGGACCTTGAACAGCGCCCACCAGTGGTGTCTGTCATGGGTCACGTGGACCACGGTAAGACCCGCTTGCTGGATACAATTCGTCGCGCCAACGTTGGGCGCGGCGAGGCCGGCGGTATTACCCAGGGCATCGGTGCGTACCAGACCACCGTTGAGCTGGAGGGCGTTGAGCGTAAGATCACCTTCCTCGATACCCCAGGTCACGAGGCGTTCACGGCAATGCGTGCCCGCGGTGCGAAGTCGACCGACCTCGCTATCCTCGTTGTCGCTGCTGACGACGGCGTGATGCCACAGACGGTTGAGGCTATCAACCACGCCAAGGCTGCAGATCTGCCTATCGTGGTTGCAGTGAACAAGGTGGATAAGCCGGAGGCTTCGCCGGAGAAGATCCGTGGTCAGCTGACCGAATACGGACTGGTTCCGGAGGAGTACGGCGGTGACACCATGTTCATCGACATCTCCGCGAAGCAGGGCACCGGCATCGACGAACTGCTCGAGGCAGTCTTGCTGACCGCCGACGCAGCTCTCGAGCTGCAGGCGAACCCGGACATGGATGCACAGGGCGTGGCTATCGAGTCGCACCTCGACCGTGGCCGTGGCCCCGTCTCCACCGTTATCGTGCAGCGCGGTACGTTGCGCGTCGGCGACTCCATCGTTGTGGGCGGCAACTTCGGCCGTGTTCGCCGAATGGTCGACGAGTGGGGCAACGACGTTGAAGAGGCTGGCCCGTCCCGCCCGGTACAGGTACAAGGCCTCAATGGCGTTCCTGGTCCAGGCGACAACCTCCTGGTAGTCGAGGACGACCGTGTTGCCCGCCAGATCGCTGCGCAGCGCGACGCCCGTCATCGCGCTGCTATGCAGGCGCGCAGCAAGAAGCGCGTCTCTCTGGAGAACCTGGATCAGGCTCTCAAGGAGACCAGCCAGCTCAACCTCATCCTCAAGGGCGACAACGCCGGTTCGGTGGAAGCTCTGGAGGAGGCGCTGCTCAAGATCGAGGTCGACGACGAAGTCGAGGTAAACATCATCGACCGTGGCGTCGGTGCTGTTACCCAGACCAACGTCGTGCTCGCGGCCGCTTCCGACGCTGTCATCGTGGCATTCAATGTCCGCGCTGAGGGCAAGGCCACGGAAGAAGCCAACAGCGAGGGCGTCGAGATCCGTTACTACTCGGTGATCTACAAGGCGATCGAGGAAGTCGAGGCAGCCCTGAAGGGCATGCTGAAGCCGATCTACGAAGAGAAGGACCTGGGCAAGGCCGAGATCCGTCAGATCTTCAAGGCGTCTTCTGTCGGCCTCATCGCAGGCTGCATGGTTACCGAAGGCAAGGTCAAGCGTGGAGCGAAGATTCGCCTCGTGCGCGACGGCAATGTTGTTACCTCGGACGCGACCATCGACTCGCTGCGACGCGAGAAGGACGACGCAACAGAGGTTGCAAAGGGCTACGAGTGCGGCATGGTGCTGTCCTACCCGGACATCCAGGTCGACGACATCATCGAGGCATACGAGATGGTGGAAGTCCCCCGCGACTAGACGGTAGAGAGAAAACGGCCCTGCTCCTTCGCAAACGCGAAGTGAGCAGGGCCGTTTCTTTTCTTGAAGTAGTGGGCTGCGTCGTAGCAGGGTAGACTGTTCGGAGGTTTAGTGCCAATGAAGTAAAGGAGACGAAATGTCAGAGAACCCTCGCGCGCAGCGCCTGGCGAAGCAGATCCAAATGATCGTCGCTTCGGCGATAGAGCGTGAAGTGAAAGACCGTCGCCTCGAATTGGTGACTATTACGGACGTCCGGATGACCGGCGACCTACATGATGCGACTGTCTACTACACGGTCCGCGGAAAGAATATCGACGACGAGCCGGACTACGATCAGGCTGCAGAGGCGCTGTACCGTCACCGAGGACAGATCCGCAAGATTGTTGGCGACCAGTTGAGTGTCCGCTTTACCCCTACGATTGAGTTCAAGCTTGATACGGTGCCGGAGTCCTCGGCGCGGATGGAAGAGCTGCTGGAAAAAGCTCGTCGTCGCGATGAGGAGCTGGCGCGACTGCGAGAGAACGCCCAGCCAGCAGGTGAGGAAAACCCGTATAAGACGATTGAAGAGTAGGCACTATGGCGTTGTTATTTCCCCAAGCAGAAGCCGAATTTAGCAAAGTTGCTGGCGCCATCAAGAGCGCATCGAATGTTGCGGTGCTGGCCCATATCAAGCCCGATGCTGATGCGATTGGATCGGCGTGCGCTCTTGTTCGCGGATTGCGGCAGATCGGAATTGAAGCCAGTGCTTACATCGGCCAGCCATTCCCGCACGCAAATAACCTGCGCTCTATTCCGGGGGTTGATGAGGTCGTCTATGGGGAAGCGTTACCAGCGGATGGGCTGATCGTCACGGTTGATTGTGCCTCGGTAGACCGAACGGGATGCTACCAATCTGAGCTTATGGCGCAGCAAGAGCGGGTGATCGTGCTTGACCATCACCGTTCGAATGACGGGTTCGGAGCGCGGAACCTCATTATCGATTCTGAATCGACGACGACTATCATCCGGGAGCTGTTCACGTACCTCGGCGTCGAGTTAGATGCTGAACTGGCCTACTGCCTGTATTCCGGGCTTGTCACCGACACAGGTAACTTCCGTTGGGGTTCCCCGAGAATGCATACGCTTGCTGGAGAGTTGTTGGAATTCGGGCTCAATCCAAGGAACATATCCCTGCAGCTTTCGGACGAGATGACGGCCGATGACCTACGTTTGATGGGTAGTGCATTAGCAAGCTTGGAATCACGCCAAGTCGATGATCTCACAGTTTCGTTCATGTGTATTGATGAAGCTGCGATGCAAGCGATGAGCCAAACTGCCGTTGAAGCCGTAATTGATTACGCGCGTGTCCTCGTTGGCAGTGACGTCGGGGTTGTACTCAAGCAGTTCCACTCGGAGCGGTGGGGGATTTCCTTGCGCTCGACAAAGGTAGATGTCTCCGTCGTTGCAAGTGCGCTCGGCGGGGGTGGTCACCGCCCGGCTGCGGGGTACTCAGCGCAAGGAACGAAAGAGCAGGTACAAGATCAGCTTCTGGCTGCATTGCATGACGCATACGTTGCGGAGTAAGGCTGCTCCTGTATGACGAATACGCATGGTGTGCGGGCGCGTGACATTTTTGCCCTGGCGCTACCGGCCCTCGGCGTGCTTGCGGCGAATCCTCTGTATTTGCTGCTGGATACTGCTGTGGTTGGAAGGCTGGGCACGGTTGAGCTTGCGGCGCTCGCTGCTGGTACTGCGGTGCAATCTACGGTGACCACGCAGCTGACGTTTCTTTCCTACGGCACTACCGCGCGTAGCTCGCGTCTTTACGGCGCAGGTCGGCGTGCTGATGCGGTCGCGGAAGGCGTCCAGGCTTCGTGGGTGGCAATACTCGTGGGCCTCGGATTGGCGTCGATTATTTGGCTGTTCGCCGAACCCATCGCGTTCGCGTTGACTCAGAATGCGGAAACGTCTGCTGACGCGGCGCAGTGGATGCATGTCGCGGCGGTCGCTATTCCGCTGACGCTGCTGATTATGGCAGGTAATGGTTGGATGCGAGGAGTGCAAAACACCAGGCTACCGTTTGTGTTGACGCTGTGCGGTCTTGTACCCGGGGCGGTTCTATTGCCGTTGCTTGTTGACCACTTTGGGCTGGTGGGCTCTGCTGTGGCCAACGTAATAGGAATGGGAATTACCGCTTCACTATTCGTTGGGGCGCTTGTAAAGGAACATCGAGGAGAGGGCGCTGTTTGGCGCCCACAGTGGAATGTCATTGCCCATCAGTTGGTGCTTGGACGTGACTTGATTTTGCGCTCCGCCTCCTTTCAGATTTCGTTGCTCGCCGCTACCGCAGTCGCTGGTCGTTTTGGTGTCTTCGCATTGGCCGCGCACCAGGTGTTGCTGCAGTTGTGGAACTTCCTGAGCCTCGTGCTGGACTCGCTCGCAATTGCAGCTCAGACGCTTACAGGGGCTGCACTTGGGCAGGGAAACGTGGAGCGCGCAAGAAGGACAGGTGCAGCTGTTACGCGCTACGCTACGGTGTTTGCGGTTGTGCTCGCTGCGGTTTTTCTAGTGTTCGATGGGCCAATCCAGTCGATTTTTACGCATGATCCTGGCATGGCAGACGCGCTGACCGTCCCTTGGCGGTGGTTGGTGGCGATGATCGTTGTGGGGGGTGCGGTGTTTGCGCTCGACGGGGTGCTGCTTGGAGCGAGTGACGCTGTCTTCCTGCGCAACCTTTCGATTGGCGCAATGCTCGGTGGATTTTTGCCTTTGACGTTGTTGTCCATGTGGCTGGGGTGGGGTCTCGCGGGTGTGTGGGCCGGCTATTTTGTCTCAGTCGTGTTGCGTCTGGTGGGAGTGCTGTGGCGGTTCCGTTCGATGAAGTGGGCGCGCACCGGGGTAGAGGAGTGAGTACGTCATGCTAGGTCCGACACTGTGGGCGGTCAGCGACCTGCATGCTGCAGTAAAGGCGAATCAGGCCAAGATCGACCTCATTCAACCGCGGCATGAGGGGGATTGGCTGATTGTCGCGGGCGATGTAGCAGAGAAATTTGAGCTAATCGTCAACGTGATGGGTGTACTCGCTCAACGGTTTGAGAAAGTCATCTGGGCCCCTGGAAACCACGAGCTGTTCTCTAGCGAGCGATCACGCTACAGAGGCCGTGATAAGTACGTTGCGCTAGTCCAGGCAATGCGAGAACTCGGCGTTGTAACGCCTGAGGACCCGTACCCGGTATTCCACGGCATTACGGTGGCGCCACTGTTTACTCTGTACGACTACTCGTTTCGCCCTCAGCATTTAAGTGTCGACGCCGCGCTGAAGAAAGCTCGCGACAACAACATTCTGATGACGGACGAGTTTGCTATCCGCCCATTTGTAGATACTCGTGCGTGGTGCTGGGAGCGCTTGGCGTACACAACGAAGCGCCTTTCTCGCGTGCACGGTAAGACGATCTTGGTCAACCACTGGCCACTGGTAAAGGAGCCAACGCACCGCCTGTTCTACGGGGACATTGCCATGTGGTGCGGGACCCGGCACACGCGCAGTTGGCCTAAGCGGTTCCACGCACAGGCCGTAGTCTACGGACACCTTCATATCCCGGGGACCGTACATGTAGACGGCATTCCGCATATTGAAGTGTCGTTGGGGTACCCCAGGGAGTGGCAGCGCTGGCCAGAGGAACATCGTTGGCCGTACCCAGTCTGGGAGGTGAACCGCTAGTGCGCGATCTGTCATTATTCCCTCCCTCTGCGCGGTTCGTCTCTCTTCGAACCGATGACGGCCATAATCTCCGCAATTACGATAATCTCGACGAGCAGGAGAAAGGCGTTGTCCGCGGAGCCGTCGATATCCGGAAAGGGGAGTTCGGCGATGCCCGTTGGTGTGCGCACCGCGCCCTCGACGAACTAGGGGTCGAAGGTCCTCACCGCATCATGCGGGGCGAAGCTGGGATGCCGTTGTGGCCCGACGGCGTGTGCGGCTCCTTGACGCATACGGATGGTTTTCGTGCGGCGGTCGTTGCGCCACTCAACAAGGTGCGCTCTATCGGTATTGATGCTGAGCTGGCGGAGCCACTTCCGGAAGGCGTATTGCCCCAAATCGCGTGCCCAACCGAGCTTGAGATGTTGGACGCACTTCGGGCAGAGGGCTGCTTCTGGGCTGATCGGCTGCTGTTCTGCGCGAAAGAGGCCACATATAAGTGTTGGTTCCCGTTGGCGCGAAAGATGTTGGAATTCGATCAGGCGGAAATCTATATCCGGCCGAACGGAACATTTGTTTCGTACATTCTCGAGCGGCCGACGCCCGCTCCGTTCTTTGAGGGGCGCTGGGTGCACCGGGCTGGCTACGTCATCACTTCTGCGTTTCTGTTGTAGCGACAAACGCGAAAAACGGCGTTAGCGCTGACTACAGCGTGGATGGGCGCGCGACAAACACCGTGGCAAGACGCTTCTTGGATTCTTTCACAAGGGCGACGACGCGGCCGTCGTCACGTTGTGCAGCGTGTACACCCGAAAGTCCGCGAGGTTCGAGCCATTTGCCCATAGCGAGGGCGTCGTATTCATCGTTGGTGACGGGCAGTACCGGCCAACAGGTAGCGCAGGCTTCGTCGAGGGTGAGGCTGAAGCGCGGGTGAGCCTGGATGTCTTCCAGCTCCAATGCGTGCTCGAGGTTAAAGAGCCCGACTGTGGTTCGGCGAAGCGCAGTCAGGTGCCCGCCGGTGTGTAGGGTCTCACCTAGATCGCGTGCGAGCGCGCGAATGTACGTCCCCGAGGAGCAGTGCACACGGACATCGACGTCAATCCAGGTATCGACGCGAGCGATGCCCAAAATGCTGTACTCATGAATTGTTACTGGTCGGGCTGGGATCTCGACATCGTGTCCTTCGCGGACGAGCTGATGTGCGCGCTTGCCGTCGATTTTGATTGCGGACACGCTTGAGGGACGCTGCATGATATCGCCGCGGAAGCTGTCGATGGCGTCGATAATGTCGGCGTCAGTGACTGCATCGGTGGGGGAGGTGCTGACGACCTCGCCCTCGGCGTCATCCGTCGTGGTGGCGGCACCGAGCCGAATGGTTGCCTCGTACGTCTTGGTTTCCGCGACGAGGTGGGCGAGGAGCTTTGTGCCACGCTCGATACCGACAACCAGTACTCCAGTCGCCATCGGATCCAAGGTGCCGGCATGACCAACTTTGCGGGTCCCGAAAGCACGGCGAAGGCGTGCGACCACGTCGTGGCTTGTGAGACCTTGTGGCTTATCGATGACAACAATTCCAGATGTAGCGAGGGGATCACTCATAGCTCTTTAGTATGCCGTACGCTATTGCACGTGGATATTTTGCACGGTCTTAATGCTGTACCGGAATCGTTTGGTGCCCTTGACGGCACCGTGCTGACGATAGGGGTCTTTGACGGGGTCCACCGCGGTCACCAGATGCTGATCAAAGCAGCTGTTGATGAGGCGAAGCGTCTCCAGGTGCCATGCGTGGTGATGACATTTGAGCCGCACCCGGTAGCAGTATTTCGTCCGGAAGCCGCGCCCACGGCGCTGATGCCACTCGAGGAGCGGGCGCGGCTGATCGCTGAGCTTGGCGTGGACGCGCTGATCGTTATCGATTTCCGCAAAGAGCTTGCGGGGGAGAGTGCACAAGACTATTTCGACAAAGTAGTGATGGGCACCTTGCATGCTCGTCACGTCTTTGTGGGCGAGAATTTCACGTTCGGACGAGATGCTTCCGGCACGTCGCAGACGATGGTGCAGCTCGGTGAGCAGAATGGTGTTGATGTGACGGTAGTCCGCCTGCTGAAAGAGGGCGCGACAAGAATTTGTTCAACGGCGATTCGGGACGAGCTCGCACAGGGCAACATCAGCGTGGCTAAGGACTACATGGGCAGGCCGTTCTCCGTCGTGGGTCCGATCGAGCGGGGTGCTGGGCGAGGAGGTCGCGAGCTCGGTTACCCGACCGCGAATCAGTATGTTGCTGATGTTTCTGCCCTCCCGAAAGATGGGGTGTACGCGGGGTGGCTCACAATTATCGACGATGCCCCCATCGGCGGGAACATGGTTCCGGGAAAGCGCTACCCGGCTGCGATTTCAGTCGGCACTAATCCGACGTTCGGTGACAAGCGGCGCAGTGTCGAGTCCTACGTGCTTGATAGAGATGCTGACCTCTACGATCGGATGGCCCGCGTCGAATTTGTGGCGAAGGTTCGCGACATGGTCAAGTTCGATTCCGTTGACGAGCTTCTGGAGCACATGGCTCGGGACGTTTCCCGGACCCGCGAACTCTTAAGCGAGCCTGTTGCTGATTCCGTAGAATAAAGCCGTTGCTGATCTGTGTTGCTTGAAAGGTTTTTGCTGTGACCATCAAGATGATTCTCGACGTAGACACCGGTATCGACGACGCGTTGGCGTTGGCATATGCTATGGCTTCACCTGAAGTGGAACTTGTCGGCGTGACATCGACATATGGAAACGTCACGGTGGCTGATAGCGTTCGCAACAGTCTCGCGATTCTCGAGCTATTCGGGCGCACCGATATTCCCGTGTTCGCTGGCCCGACGCATGCTCGTGCCAAGGACAGCTTTGAAGTGTTGGAAATTTCGCAGTTCATTCACGGCGTAAACGGTATAGGGGAGGCGCAACTTCCGGATGCCCATCGCGCTGTCGAGGAAGCCTCCGCGGTGGACTTCATGGTCGACGCGTTCCACCGCTACGGCGACGAGTTAGTGGTTGTTCCTGTCGGGCCTCTGACGACGGTCGCAGCTGCCATGGAAGCCGATAAAGACTTTGCAGACAGTGCCAGGATTGTGATGATGGGCGGTGCGCTGACCGTGCCGGGAAACGTCAATACGTGCACTGAGGCGAACATCAATCAGGACCCCGAAGCTGCTGACTTTGTGATGCGCAGGGCGCAGAACCTCACCATGATCGGGCTCGATGTCACTTTACAGACGTTGTTGACGTCGAAGGAAACCGCGGTGTGGAAGGAGTTGGGCACGTCTCAAGGCAACTTCTTGGCAAAGGCGACTGACTTTTACATCAAGGCATATGAAACAACTTCGCCGCATCTTGGTGGGTGCGGGCTGCATGACCCGTTGGCGGTAGCAGTTGCGATAGATCCCAGCCTGGTTGACTGCATTGGTATAAACCTGCGCACGGACCTCGAAGAGCCAACTCGTGGACGAACGATCGGGGACCCGGAGCGTCTGAATGACCCGAAGAAGACGAGTCAGGTTGCAGTTGGTGTCGACGTTGATCGATTCCTCGATGAGTTCATGACACGTTTGACCAACCGGGCGCGCAGCAGCTAAAGTAGTCCAGGCTTTGTGCGAGTTGAGACTGTGGTTCGCAGCAGTTGCAGCACAAAGTGGTCAAAGTATATGCGGACTGAAACAAATGAGGAGTTTTTCATGGCGCTGAACGCTGAGAAAAAGGCAGAGATTCTGAAGACCTACGGTGTGCACGAGACTGACACCGGTTCCCCGGAGGCGCAGGTTGCGCTGCTCACCGAGCGCATCAACAACCTGACTGAGCACCTGAAGTTCCACCAGCACGACCACCACTCCCGTCGTGGCCTGCTGCTGCTGGTTGGTCGCCGTCGTGGTCTGCTGAAGTACCTGCGCGAGAACAACGTGGAGCGCTACCGTGACCTGATTGCTCGTCTCGGCCTGCGTCGTTAAGACAATCACGTCATAAGGCTTCAAACCCCCGCTCTGGCTTTCAGGGCGGGGGTTTAGCTGTGTCTGGAGCGTGGTGAAATCCCTGGCAGGGTGGTAGAGTGTGCTTCGTTCTAAATGACACAAAAGCGGCGACATCGATGATCGCCCGGAGATCCAAGGAGAGGGATCAATTGAGCAGTTTTAAGCCGAGAAATTCGTACGAAATCCACGTTGATGAAGAGTATGGGGTTACCGAAGCAGTAGCGTCGCTCGACAATGGTGATTTCGGTTCTCGCACCATTCGTTTTGAGACGGGCCAGTTGGCTCGCCAGGCAGATGGCTCGGTGACGACCTACCTGGACGATGACACCATGATGCTTGCGACGACGACGGCGTCGAATAACCCCCGCGAAGGCTTTGATTTCTTCCCTCTGACCGTTGATGTCGAGGAGCGAATGTATGCCGCGGGCCGTATCCCGGGCTCGTTCTTCCGCCGCGAAGGCCGCCCATCCACCGAGGCGATCCTGGCTTGCCGTCTCATCGACCGCCCACTGCGCCCAACCTTCGTGAAGGGGCTGCGCAACGAGGTTCAGGTCGTGATTACCGTCCTGTCGATCGCCCCGGAAGAGTACTACGACGTTGTCGCTATCAACGGAGCTTCCGCGGCAACGCAGCTTTCTGGCCTGCCGGTTTCCGGCCCCGTTGGTGGTGTGCGTATGGCATTGATCGCTGACGATAAACACCCAGAAGGCCAGTGGGTTGCATTCCCGAATCACGAGCAGCACCAGCGTGCCATCTTCGAGATGGTTGTTGCGGGCCGCATTGTTGAGCGCAAGCGTGGCCGTAAGACGGAAGCGGATGTTGCAATCATGATGGTTGAGGCAGGAGCTGGCGCGAACGTCGTCAAGCTGATCGCTGACGGCGCACCTGCACCTACCGAGGAAACCGTCGCAGACGGTCTGGAGGCTGCGAAACCGTACATCAAGACGCTGTGTGAGGCGCAGCGCGACCTTGCAGCTCAGTTCGACAAGGAACGCAAGGAGTTTCCGCTATTCCCGGCATACACCGATGAGGTGTTTGAAGCAGTGGAGAAGAAGGCATCGAAGAAGCTCGCTTCCTTCCTGACCATCGCTGGCAAGCAGGAGCGCGAAGAGAAGATCAACGCGTACATCGAGGACATCGAAGAAGATGTGCTTGACCGCCTCGACGTCGACGAAGATGACGACGATGTTGCTGCTGTGGTGAAGGAGATTCGCGCGGCGTACAACGCACTGCAGAAGGAGATTGTTCGAGGCAAGATCCTGAAGGATGGCTACCGTATCGACGGTCGCAGCGTGACCGCGATCCGTGACCTCGGCGTGGAAGTCGAACTGGTCCCGCGTGCGCATGGTTCGGCACTGTTCGAGCGCGGTGAGACCCAGATCCTTGGTGTGACGACGCTTGACATGCTGAAGATGGAACAGCCAATCGATTCGCTGAGCCCTGAGACTTCGAAGCGTTACATTCACCACTACAACTTCCCACCGTATTCGACTGGTGAAACAGGTCGTGTTGGCTCCCCGAAGCGCCGCGAAATCGGTCACGGTGCGCTTGCAGAGCGCGCGTTGTTGCCAGTGATACCTTCGCGCGAAGACTTCCCGTACACGATTCGCCAGGTTTCTGAGGCGCTGAGCTCCAACGGTTCGACGTCGATGGGCTCCGTGTGCGCATCGACGTTGTCGCTGTACAACGCTGGTGTGCCACTGGCTGCTCCGGTCGCGGGTATTGCGATGGGCCTTGTGTCGGGTGACGTCGATGGTGAGACGAAGTACGTCGCTCTGACGGACATTCTGGGCGCGGAAGATGCGTTCGGCGATATGGACTTCAAGGTGGCAGGCACCCGCGAGTTCATCACCGCCCTGCAGCTTGATACCAAGCTGGACGGCATTCCTTCTGACGTGCTCGCTTCGGCTCTGAAGCAGGCGCATGATGCTCGAGAGACCATCCTGGACACGATGGCAGAGGTCATTGATTCGCCGGATGACATGAGCTCGTTGGCGCCGAAAATCACCACGGTGAAGGTTCCTGTTTCCAAGATTGGTGAGGTCATTGGCCCGAAGGGCAAGATGATCAACTCGATTACCGAGGAAACCGGCGCGGACATCTCGATTGAAGAGGACGGAACCGTGTACGTCTCGGCAACCAGTGGCGAAGCAGCAGACGCCGCGATCGACAAGATCAACGCAATTGCTAACCCACAGTTGCCGAAGGTAGGCGAGCACTACCTGGGTACCGTGGTCAAAACCGTTGCATTCGGCGCGTTCGTTTCGATCGTCCCGGGAACCGACGGCCTGATTCATATCTCGAACTTGGGTGGCAACAAGCGCATCGAGAAGGTCGAGGACGTTGTCAACGTCGGTGACAAGATCGAGGTCGAGATTCGTGATATTGATAATCGCGGCAAGATCTCCCTTGTTCCTGTTGAGCAGGACAAGTAGTCTCACCGCTTAAAGAAGTGGCCAGGGCATTTACGCCCGGGCCACTACGCGTTTGCCGAGCTAACGGTGGACGTCAATAACTAGCCGTGTTGGACTTTCCAACACCGTGGCCTCAAACGAACGCTGCCGGTCGAGTCCGATGAAGAACTGCGACTGGTTTTCAAACGTGCCGCCGTTGGTGATCCCAGCGACGTTGCCGGTTGCCAGCTGATACGGGCCAGCGGAGATAAGATCAGGGTTGCTCGGGAGTCGATCCATCGGTGTGCCTTCGATGAGCACCTCCAAGATGTCGTTACCGGAGACCGCGAGCTCGTGGCCGGAGGCCTGCTGGAGTGCCTTATCGGTGTACTGAATTCGGTATCCAGGTAGGCCATTGCCTGAGAACTCGAAGACGACGCGGTCATACGTCTCATGGGTACCGACTCGAACATCCTGGAGCGTTAGCTCAGGGGCACCTTCGGGCGGAGCGAAGGCGTTGAGAGCGGCTGGGGCTGCGGGAGATGCCACAGCCGACACCGTTGACTCCGTAGCAGGTGCGTCTTGCGTAGTGGTAGCTGCAACGCTTTCAGGGGACGCGGTCGCTGCGGACGGCTCTGTCACTTCGGAGCCCGTGCCGCAAGCCGTGAGCAGTGCAGCCACGGTGAGGATACCGGGGAGGATCAAGCTACTCTTCATGCTTTTCGAGTGTACCGAACCACACCTGCCGCACGGCGCGCTACAGTGACAGCAGTAGAACGAACGCAACTCGCAAAGGCAGAATTGAGGAATGGATATGACAATCAAAGTCGGTGTTTTGGGAGCGCATGGGCGCGTTGGTACCGCAGTTGTAGCGGGCGTGCGCGCGGCTGATGATCTTGAACTTGTGGCCGAGATCGATAAAGACGACAGCTTAGAAAAACTGTTGGACGCTGGTGCCGAAGTTATCGTCGACTTCACCACTCCAGACTCGGTAATGAGCAACCTCGAGTTCTGTATCAAGCACGGCATCCACTGTGTAGTGGGCACAACAGGATTTGACGACGATCGCTACGACCAAGTACGCAGCTGGTGTGCTGCTTCGCAGGGCACTGGCGTTCTCATTGCGCCTAACTTCGCCATCTCAGCTGTATTGACGATGTCCTTTGCTCGCCAGGCGGCCAAGTTCTTCGAGTCAGCCGAGGTAGTTGAGTACCACCATCCGAACAAGCTGGATGCACCGTCCGGCACTGCGGTAAAGACAGCGCAAGGGATTGCAGAGGCCCGAAAGGCCGCCGGAATGCAACCTTGTCCGGATGCCACTGTGCAGGAACTCGATGGAGCGCGCGGCACGGATATCGATGGCGTCCGAGTCCACGCTGTGCGTATGACCGGAATGGTTGCGCATGAGGAAGTTATCTTCGGCACCGTCGATCAGTCGTTGACTATCCGCCAAGATTCCTATGGGCGTGATTCGTTCGTACCGGGTGTATTGCTCGGCGTGCGAAACGTCATGGATCATCCAGGCCTCACGATCGGCCTTGACAAGTTCCTCGGGCTGTAACAGATGCAGCCGCAGCGCCAACTCAGCATCCAGCTCGTGGCAGCATCAACGTTCGAACCGCCAGCCGGACTGGGCTGGCGGCCTTCATCTGGTGCAGCGGCGGCGGATGCTGTCGTCGAATTTGCAGGCAGGGCAAGCTATGACTCCTTCGGTGACAATGAGTCTCACACTTCGAGCACGGACGCCTTCCTGCATCACGTCATTGATACCGGCAACCTCTCGCTGCTCGAGCACGCAAGCGTGACGCTGTATATTCAGGGAATCTCAATGGCCACCAGCCATGAGATATTGCGACACCGAGACTTTTCAATCAGCGAGCTTTCACAGTACTCCTTACCTGAAGAGCAAAGAGGAGTCGTGGTTCCTAGCGTTGTACAGCGCGACGAGCAACTTCAACGGTTTTTCGAGCACGCGATTGAAGACGCTGCGTTTGTGCACGACGAATTGCATAACGCGGTGGAAGCAAGTCTGACGGATGAGAAGAATGTGTTACTGCGCAAGCAACAGGTACGCGAGGCAGCTATGGCACTTGCTCCGGCTGCGAGAGAAACCCGACTTGTTGTCAGCGGCAACCTCCGGACTTGGCGGAATTTTGTTGCGACCAGGGCAGCTGAGCACAGTGGGGAGGAGCTACGAGCGGTCGCCGTGAGGTGTCTGGAACTTTTGAGTGAGTGCGCACCCGTCTTGTTCGAGGACTTCGTTGTCACAACGCTGCCGGACGGGACTAAGAAGGCAACAACCCAGTACAAAACGTAGCGGTGGAGTTACATTCAGCCAGCAAAAAGGGTACGCTCTTTTGGCATGGGCACTTCTATGAAAGCTAATATCGGTGCTGACGTTTTCGGCACAGTCTGCGTCGCAATGGTCACGCCGTTCGATAAGCATGGCGAGCTAGACGTTAAGGCAGGACGAGCATTAGCTGCCCACCTTGTCGGCAATGGCATTGATGCCCTCGTGCTTGCGGGCACGACGGGCGAATCGCCAACGACAACCAGTGAAGAGAAAGTCGCGTTACTGAAAGCGGTGCGTGAAGAAGTTGGCGATAGCGCCAAACTTATCGCCGGAGTAGGCACGAACGATACCCGAAAGTCCGTCGCATTGGCGAAGGAAGCTGCTGAGGCAGGGGCTGATGGCCTCTTGGTTGTCACGCCGTATTACTCGAAGCCGTCTCAAGACGGCGTGTTTGCGCACTTCCGGGAGATCGCGTCTGCAACTTCGTTGCCGATCTGCCTCTACGACATTCCAGGACGCTCTGCGATTCCGATTGCTTCGGACACCATTGCGAAGTTGGCGGAATTGCCAACCGTAGTTGCGATGAAGGACGCGAAAGGCGACTTCTTCCAGGCAGCACCGTTGATCCAATCAACAGGTCTGGCATGGTATTCGGGGGACGACCCTCTGAACCTGCCGTGGCTGGCCATGGGGGCAACCGGTGTGATCTCGGTTGTAGGCCACGCAGCACCGCAAGCATTGCGCGAGCTCATCACAAGCTTCGAGGAAGGCGACCTCGTCCGTGCGCGGGAAATTAACGCCAACGTCATCGATGTTCTCGCACATCAACAAGCGATTCTCGGTGGCACAACATTTGCAAAGGCTGCTCTGCGTCTGCAGGGCATTGAAGTAGGCGAACCACGCCTGCCAGTGGTCGGAGCGACCTCTGAGCAGGTAGAGGTTCTCAGAGAAGATTTGAAGAAGGCTGGAGTCCTTTAAGTATGAACGAACCCCGTACACGCTCACGCAAAGTGACGCGTAAAGCAGGGCCACCTGAGGCCACTGAACAGAAGCCGGTGTTTCAGGCACCGAAGCAGGCCGCAGGAACCGCAAGTAATGAAGATGACAAGGGCCCTGAGAAGTCACAGCGGGATAGCAAGTCCCGGAACTCGAACGGAAATGGCGGTAACGGCAGGAATCGCCGACGCGGCCGTGGACGCGGTAACAACGGCGGTGGCCGTCGCAACCCGGTGAAGTCGATGCAGGGCGCAGACTTGACGAAGCGCCTCCCGGCTCCTCCGAAGGCACCGAAGGGAACCCTGCGTATTTACGCCTTGGGTGGTATTTCCGAAATCGGTCGTAATATGACGGTGTTTGAATACAACGGGCGCCTGCTCATCGTCGACTGTGGTGTGCTGTTCCCGAACTCCGGTGAACCAGGCGTTGATCTTGTGCTGCCTGACTTTGGTCCGATTGAAAAGAAGTTGGACAAGGTCGAGGCCCTGGTTGTCACACATGGTCATGAAGACCACATTGGCGCAATCCCGTGGCTGTTGAAGCTGCGCCCGGATATCCCGATTTACTCGTCGCGTTTCACCAATGCGCTGATTGCTGCGAAGACGAAGGAGCACCGTCAGCGTCCGAAGTTGCATGAGGTGAACAAGGATTCTTCCGTCAACTTGGGCCCATTCCACGTGCGTTTCTGGCACGTGAATCACTCCATTCCGCAGTGTCTCGGACTGTCTATTAAGACCGGCGCGGGTCATGTTGTGATGACCGGTGACGTCAAGGTGGACCAGACTCCGTACGATGGAATGCCGACGGACCTGCCGGCGCTGTCGCGTTACGGTGACGAAGGCGTCGATCTGTTTATGTGCGACTCCACGAACGCTACGGTGCCGGGTATTTCTGCATCCGAGGCCGGTATCGAGGAGACACTGACGCGTTTGGTGAGCCAGGCGAAGCAGCGCGTTGTGATTGCTTCGTTTGCTTCCAACGTTGCTCGCGTCCAAATGGCAGTCAACGCGGCTGTAGCGAATGGTCGCAAGGTTGCCTTCAACGGCCGCTCCATGTTGAGAAATATGGAAATCGCCGAGAAGATGAGCCTGCTGAAGGCTCCGAAGAACACGATTATCCCTATCGAAGAAGCTGCCAAGATGGCGCCGCATAAGGTTGTGCTGATCACAACGGGTACGCAGGGCGAGCCGATGGCTGCGCTTTCGCGTATGTCGCGCCGTGAACACCGCCAGATCACCATCCGCGACGGTGACATGATCATCCTGTCGTCTTCCCTGATCCCAGGTAATGAGGAAGCTGTGTTCGCGGCGATCAACAACCTCGCACAAATCGGTGCGACTGTGGTGACGAACTCCGAAGCTCATGTCCACGCTTCTGGCCACGGCTACGCCGGTGAGCTTCTCTTCCTGTACAACGCAGCACGCCCGACTTGCGCTATGCCTGTGCACGGTGAGTGGCGCCACATGCGCGCGAACAAGGAGCTCGCTATTGCGACCGGTGTGAAGCCGGAGAATACCGCACTTGCTCAAAATGGTGTTGTGGTTGACATGACGAAGGGCAAGATCAAGGTTGTTGGCCAGTACCAGGTCGGACAGCTTTATGTTGATGGCGCGACGATGGGCGACGTAGACCCGGACGTGCTGGCAGACCGCAGCTCGCTTGCCTCAGGTGGCGTTGTCTCGATTACCTGCGTGATCGACGACCGCACGAGTAGCCTCATTGAGGTACCGCGCGTCTCCACCACTGGTTTCTCTGAAGACGACCGTGACTTCAATAAGAAGGTCGTCGAGCGTGTCCAGGAAGTTATGGGTGATTTGGCTGCAGAAGGGGAGAATGACCCGTACCGCATGGTGCAGCAGCTTCGTCGTCAGCTCTCGCGAACGATTGAGCAAAAGTACAAGCGTGAGCCAGTCATTCTTCCAACCGTGGTTCCAACCGCGGCGGATATTGGACCGGCAGAAGACGCTGATGTTCAAGCAACACGAGAGTCGCTTTAATACCTGACACTTTTGTGAGCAGAACTATGGGCCCTGGCACTATGCTAGGGCCCATGTCATTTGCAAAGACTGAACGAAATCAACTCGCTGAACTGTTACTCGAAGTCGGGCCTGAAGCACCGACGCTGTGCGAGGGCTGGAACACTCGCGATTTGGCGACGCACCTCTATATCCGTGAACGAAGGCCATTGGCAGCCATCGGAATATTTGTAAAGCGAGCGAGGAAGTTTTTGGAGGCGGAGGAAGCCCGACTTGCATCATGGTCGTACGAGGATCTTGTGCGCCTCTGGGCTATCGGTCCGCCTTCGCTTTTCAAGCCGAGTGACGACACGTTAAATACAGCCGAGCACTTTATTCACCACGAAGACGTTCGTCGAGGTGGAGGTAAGGTCGAGCCTCGGCAGTTTAGCGCCGTCACCAACAAAGAACTTTTGAAGCTTGCGAAGCGGTTTGGTTCAGTCACGCTGAAAGGTGTTGCGGTACCTGTGATTTTGACGCCCCCGGACTTGCCTCCTGCGGTCATTGGCGAAGGCGTCGGCGTTTCAAAGCAGGGCGATAACGTCGTCCGCGTATATGGCGATCCCGGGGAACTATTGTTGTGGTCCGCCGGTCGCAGCGCGGTTGAAGTGGATGTAACCGGTGCGGTCGAAGCTCTTGCTGGAGTAGATATCAAGTTGTAGTACTTGATTCATTCGCCTGTAACAATATCTGTGGTTTTAGAGTGGCGGATGGTAATTATGGTGCGCAAGGTACTAGTGTGTAGCACATGTCTGCCAGGAAACCAGCGCCACGAAATACGCGAGCTTCGACAGGCCCGCGGGACCGTGCACGTTCAACGACGAGCCGTTACGGTGCCCCAGCGTCGATGACGCATCCACCGACCTCGTCCATGGTCGCGGCAGAGACTGCCGATGAACGGGTCGGGTCCGCGACGAGAGTCGTCGGAAGCTCAATTGGCAGTGCAGTTCGCGGAGCTGGTTCGTTGCTTACCAAACTTCGACCACGTCGTAAGGAGAGTTTTGACAGCGTGCCCGACGCAAACGGATACGATGACGAGGACGACAACTTCGATTTTCTTGACGACGGCCCCTCTGCTGAGGCGCCGCAACGTGAAGAGCACTCACGAAAGTCCAATCGCTCGTTGGGCATCTCGCGTGGCAACGTTGACGCGTACGGTTTAGTGCTCATTGGCCTTGCCGCGATCCTGGGCGCCTCCGTGTGGATGGATATCGCTGGCCCGATAGGCAACGTTATTGCGCAGGGTGTTCACTGGGCAATTGGTGCTGGTGCGCTTCTGCTTCCTGTGATTTTGGTCTGCATCGCTATCGCTCTCATGCTGAACGTGAAGGCAGAACCGGCAGTGCGTGCCAGGGTGGCGTCGGGCCTGTTGATTATTGGTGTTGCGATGCTTGGCATGATTCATGTCTTCGCTGGCAACCCTGCCGATTGGGAATCCCGCAAGATCGCCGGTGGGGTAGTGGGCACGTTCACCGGTGGTTTGCTCGCCGCTGGATTCTCCTCTTATGTGGCAGTCCCGCTGCTGGGACTTGTCATTGTTTATGGTGCGCTTCGTACAACCGGTATTACTGTGCGTGAAGCCTATGACTTTTTCACTGCGTGGCTTAGCTCGGTATTCCAGCGCCCCGAGACTGACGATGAGTCGGATCCTTACAGTGATGTAGGCCGGGACATTGACGCTATCGCAGAGGGGCGCCCGCGCACGTCGACAAAGCGCTCGCGGGTTGAGCCTGAATCGAGGAGCCCACGTGCCGGTCTTTCTCCACGTACCGCGGCAAAAAAACCAAGGGTTTCTGGGTTTTCGTCGTTCTCGGAGAAATTGCGAAAGGCCTCCACGCCGCTGGATAACTACCCGGCGGAGCCAGCGTCAGCGCCTCAAGCACAGGGTGATGAGACAGAGGTTTTCGATTTCGGTGAAGACTTCGATGCGCAGGAAGGCAGCGACGCCACTACGGTCATTGAGCGTCCTGCGACGAAGGCGGCGTCGAAACGTCAGCCTGCGCAACCCGAGGAGACGAAGATTCTGCCTCGACCTACGCTCGAGGAGGCTCAACGGGATGCCGTCGATCAGTCGCGAGACGCAGTTCGCCAGGCGGTCGTAGCGCGTTCAGGGAAGGACCCAAGCGCAACTCCACCTGAGGCGCCGAAGGATGGCCACGCGAAGAAGATCGACAGGAATTCCACCTACGTCGTTCCAACAACCGATTTGCTGCTCGCTGGCCAAGCGCCGAAGACTCGCACCGAAGCTAACGATCGCATGATCGAAGCCATTACAGAGGTCTTCGAGGAGTTCAAGGTCAATGCTATGGTGACGGGCTTCTCCCGTGGTCCGACCGTGACCCGCTACGAAGTAGAGCTTGGGCCCGGCGTCAAGGTGTCGAAGATTACCAACTTGCAGTCCAATCTTGCCTATGCAGTCGCGACCGATAACGTTCGTTTGTTGACGCCAATTCCCGGCAAATCTGCCGTCGGTATTGAGGTGCCGAATCAGGATCGTGAAATGGTTCGTCTGCGCGATGTCCTCGAAGCGCCGAATGTTGCTGCGGACGATGATCCTATGCTCATCGGCTTAGGCAAGGACATCGAGGGTGACTTTATTGCCTCTTCGGTACAGAAGATGCCGCACTTGCTTGTTGCGGGTTCTACGGGCTCCGGTAAGTCGGCGTTCGTGAACTCGATGTTGGTTTCCTTGCTGACGCGCGCAGCACCTGAAGAAGTACGTCTGATCCTCATCGACCCAAAGATGGTGGAGCTCACTCCGTACGAGGGGATTCCACACCTGATCACGCCAATTATCACGCAACCGAAGAAGGCGTCGGCGGCACTACAGTGGCTGGTGGAGGAGATGGAGCAGCGGTACATGGACATGAAGACCGCTCGGGTCCGTCACATCAAGGACTTCAACAAGAAGGTGAAGAGCGGCGAAATCACTGCTCCTGCTGGCTCCCAGCGCGAGATGCGTCCCTACCCGTTTATCGTCTGTGTCGTCGACGAGCTTGCCGATCTCATGATGACCGCGCCGAAGGAGATCGAGGACTCGATCGTCCGCATTACGCAGAAGGCCCGCGCAGCAGGTATCCACCTTGTCTTGGCTACGCAGCGACCTTCGGTGGACGTCGTCACGGGCTTGATCAAGACGAACGTGCCTTCCAGGCTCGCGTTTGCGACATCCTCGCTCACTGATTCACGCGTCATCCTCGACCAGGGTGGCGCGGAGAAGCTCATTGGCATGGGCGACGGTCTCTTCATCCCGCAGGGCGCCGGCAAACCGCAACGCATGCAAGGTGCGTTCGTGTCTGACGCTGAAATCCAAGCCGTCGTGGACGCTGCCAAGAGCCAGGACGAACCACAGTACGTCGAGGGCGTTACGGAAGAGAAGGAGTCCGAGAAGAAGGTTATCGACGACGACATCGGCAAAGACCTGGACGACCTGCTGGAAGCCGTTGAACTCGTTGTAACGGCGCAACTCGGATCGACCTCGATGCTGCAGCGGAAGCTGCGTATCGGTTTTGCAAAGGCCGGCCGACTGATGGATTTGATGGAGTCCCGTGGCATCGTTGGGCCATCGGAAGGCTCCAAGGCTCGTGAAGTGCTGGTGAAGCCAGAGGAGCTCGAGACCATTCTTTGGATGCTCAAGGGTGCGGATCCCGCGGACGCACCGAAGGACGTCGACGCACAACGTGGTGATGACGCCACTGCAGATGAAGATGACGTGAAGACGGTCGAAGCAACCTACAATCCCACCGGTGGAGCCGTATAACTGGTAGCGACTCCCCCTGATGGTGTAGCCTGGCATTCGCATTGGAGGGGAGTACCCCGCAAGTGCCTCAGATCGTCAACACGGAACAAACGTATCCCGGTTGAGGCAGCCGCGTAGCTACGTGGTGGGGGAGACCTCCGGTCTTTCTTTGTCCTATGCAACGACCGGAGGTAACCACGTTGAGTGTCCCCCTATGGATATGGCTGCTCACTGCAGCAATCATTCTGGGCTTTTTCGCCTTTGACTTTCTTACTCACGTTCGCCAGGCCCACGAGCCAACTATCAAAGAATCGGGCTTTTGGACGCTGTTCTACATGACGATGGCAGCGATCTGTGGCGGTGTGATCTGGTGGGAGTGGGACGGCGAGCACGGCGTCCAGTTCTTCACCGGCTACATTACTGAGCTGGCGCTGTCCGTGGACAACTTGTTCGTCTTCGCACTGATCATGGGCGCGTTCAAGATTCCAAGGAAGTATCAGCAAAAGGTGCTGCTCCTGGGCATTGTTATCGCGTTGGTATGCCGCTTGCTGTTTATTCTGCTCGGCGCAGCACTTATCGCGGCGTGGAGCGACGTCTTCTACATCTTCGCAGCGTTCTTGATCTACACGGCTGTCAAGCTCGTCTACGACGAAGCGACTGATGCACCTGAAACAGATCCGAACGATATGGCTGTCGTGAAGGCACTCCGTAAAGTCGTCCCAGTCACGAGCTCCTACCACGGTGACAAGCTGTGGTCGAAGACGAAGGAGGGCAAGTCCGCAGCGACCCCGCTGTTCGTCGCACTGCTCTCCATTGGGTTTATCGACGTAATGTTTGCGTTTGATTCGATCCCAGCAATCTACGGGATTACCTCTGAGGCGTACATCGTGTTTACCGCGAATGCGTTCGCACTCATGGGCCTTCGCCAGATGTTCTTCCTGCTTTCTGGCTTGTTGGACCGTGTGGTGTATCTGCCGTACGGATTGGGCGTAATTCTTGGCTTTATCGGCATCAAACTGTTGCTTCACGCGCTACACGAGAACAATCTGCCATTTGTCAATGGCGGTGAGAACGTGAGCGTACCGGAGGTCGGCACCGTTGCATCGCTCGGCTTCATTGTGGCAGTACTGGTGATTACCGTGCTGTGCTCCATGGTGAAGGACCGAGCGGATATCAAGGCTGGGCGGCGGGACCCGAACGGTCCGAGCTGGCACATTGACTATGACGACCACGGCAATCGCCGGAAAGTAGACAATCAGGGCCACCACATCGAGTGGATTGATGACCCTGCAACGTCGGGCAAGGGCGACCACACCGCCACTGGTTCCCGCGAGACGGATCACCTTCACGTCCAGCGCGGGAGGAAGTAGAACCTCCGCGGTCTAAGGGAACACCCGGGAAACCGGGTTCCACTCGTGGACCTCTCGGCTGCGCAGAGCGTTGTTCTGCCAGTAGGGGTCCGGGTTCATGAGTGATACTGCCTCCGCAGCATCGGCAGTATCTGGTAATTGCACGATGATTAGGGCCTTGCCGGCGTCGACTAGCGGGCCAGATCCGACAATCCTTCCGAGCTCTAGCTGCTTCGCGATGAACTCGCGGTGTGCGGGGCGCGTAGCATCTACGAGGTCCGTATTATCTGAGTACGTGTAATGGAATGCAAAATATTTCATAACACGCAGTCTAAGGGAAAGCATGGGATAGGTAGGGTAGAGGGCGTGACTGAAAAACCATCGAACTGGAACGTACCCAACGTCTTGACGTCGTTGCGAATCATTTTTATCCCCGTCTTCGCATGGTTGGCACTGGACCAGCGATGGGGTGCGGCGTTCGGTGTGTTCGTCGCGCTGATGCTCACGGACAAGCTAGACGGAACAATCGCCCGTACCTACAACCTGATTACCGACTTCGGGAAAATTGCGGACCCGATCGCGGACAAGGCCCTGATGATTACGGCACTTGTAGTACTCAACGTGGCGTCCAACCTTCCTGTGTGGATGACTATCGTCATCGTGGTCCGCGAGCTCGGCATCACCATGTGGAGAATGTGGATGCTGCGCAACGACCAAGTCGTTCCCGCGTCCAAGGGTGGCAAGGTGAAGACAGTGCTCCAGACGGTAGGTGTGGCGCTCTACCTGTGCCCGCTGCCTTCCTGGATGGACGCGCCGTCCTACGTTGTAATGGTGTTGGCCGTAGTCGTCACCGTGGTGACCGGCGTGCAATACCTTGTCGATGCTCGCAAGGTGAATAACTAATGCGAGGTACTGCATCCGATGTGATTGCGGAACTTACTAAGAGGGATGCAACAGTTGGGCTTTGTGAATCGCTCACTGCCGGTTTGGCAAGTGCCGCACTCGCAGGCGTTCCGGGTGCCTCCGCAGCGCTACGAGGCGCGATGGTGACTTACGCGACCGAGTGCAAAGTTACCTTGGCTGGCGTTCCCCAGGACGTCATCGATGAGTTTGGACCTGTTTCTCCGGTGACCGCGAAAGAGATGGCGAAGGCGGCAAGGCGGAAGCTCAACGCAGACTGGGGTCTTTCGCTCACTGGTGTGGCCGGGCCCAGTGAACAGGATGGCCACCCTGTCGGTGAGGTCTGGGTAGGGATCGCCTCAAGTGATGACTGTGAAGCAGTTCTCGCAGGCGACATACTTTCCGACGCCCCTCTCGTACGCGGAACCATTCCAGGATTCAGTCATGCCCGAAACTTGCTACAGGCGCCGCGCAACGAGATACGCGAGTGGGCTGTTGAAGCAGCACTTCGCGTCCTGTTGCATGCCGTGCGGGAACAAAAACACGTTGAGGGGAGTTATACCAAGTGATGACTACGACACTTCTAATCGATACGCCGCTTGAGCCCTCGTTCGATGCACAGGATGAGGTCGCTTTTCCATTTCGCGAGTCTGGAACCCGCCAGAAAGAACCGCTGCTGAGAGAGGCGCTAGGAATGTCACTGCGAGCTTTCCGGGCGGATAAAGGCGTGACGTTGCGATCTCTTGCTGCTCAAGCTCGAGTCTCTTCTGGTTACCTCTCTGAGCTGGAGCGTGGGCGCAAGGAAGTTTCCTCAGAGCTGCTCGCATCGATTTGCGAAGCCCTGGACACTACGGTTTCAGAAGTTGTTCTCGAGGCTGTTGCGAACCTTTCACTGCAATCGATGAACGATGAATTCGCTACGGCTGATGCGATTCACGCATAGCGGAGCAGCGCTGTAACAGATAGAATACGAAACAGTTTGGCCGTGGACACGGCCAATTTCAATGCTCAGCGAAAGGTAAAACGCAACACTATGGCAAACCCGTTTTCAAAATTCTGGAACTACCTGATGGCACTTTTCGACAACAAGATCGAAGAGAATGCTGATCCAAAGATCCAGATTGAGCAAGCAATTTCCGAGGCTCAGCGCCAGCACCAGGCGCTTTCGCAGCAGGCAGCCGCGGTTATCGGTAACCAGCGTCAGCTGGAAATGCAGCTGAATCGTCGCTTGGAGGAAGTCGAGAAGCTTCAAGCGAACGCTCGCCAGGCGCTCCAATTAGCAGATAAGTCCCGCTCCAACGGTGACGCACAGAAGGCGACCGAGTATGAGAACGCTGCTGAGGCGTTCGCGGCGCAGCTTGTTACCGCAGAGCAGGGCGTTGAAGACACGAAGGCGCTGCACGACCAGGCACTCCAGCAGGCAGCACAGGCAAAGCAAGCTGTGGAGCGCAACGCGGCACACCTGCAACAGCAGGTCGCTGAGCGCTCGAAGTTGCTGTCGCAGCTTGAGCAGGCCAAGATGCAGGAGAAGGTTTCCGAGACCATGCGCTCGATGAACTCGTTGACCGCCTCCGGCCCGAACTTGGACCAGGTTCGCGACAAGATTGAGCGCCGCTACGCGAACGCACTGGGTGCTGCAGAGCTCGCGGAGAACTCGATCCAAGGCCGCATGGCTGAGGTGGAGCAGGCTGGAATCCAGATGGCAGGCCACAGTCGGCTCGAGCAGATTCGCGCAGAGATGTCTGGCGAGTTGACCTCGGGAAAGGAACAGCAGTCGATTGAGCAGGGCAAGACCGGCGCCCCGCAAGCAAGTGAGGACGCCGTCGCACGTCGGATGCGTGAGCTCCGCGGCGAAGCCTAAAGCGTGGTAAAGAAAGCTCCAGGATTTCTATAGAAACCTGGAGCTTTTTGCTTTGCCCTGCGAAGGATTGAACGCGGTTAGTCGAGCGCGCCACGAGCGACAAGTGCATCGCCGATCTGCTCCGCCCTTCGGATACTTCGCACGATGAGCGGTACGCCAAACGCGAGGGGAGAAAATCCCAGTCCTCGGGCCTTGCGGGCGTCGAGAACTTCCTGCGATGTCTGCAAGATGAGCGGGATGAGACGGAGCGTGAGGGCGATAGCGAGGCTGATTTTCTCAGTTGGTATTCCGAAACGGCCGAGCGGTTTGAGGCCTTCCTCGAGCGATACAAGGAGCGCTTCAACTGTTGTGGTCAGAGTAAGAAGGTTTGCGGCGAGAATCGTTGCGAACAACGTAATCAGCGTGATGCCAGCAAGCCCGATGCCATTTTGCCAAACAAGGAAAGCGCCCAGCATTGTGAGCAAGGGAAGAATTGGCACGAGCTGATTGGCAACGATTCGGATCGGAATTCTTGCCACGATGTACAGAACGAAGATCAAGCCTAGCAACGTGAGCGCGATTGGGAACGTACGCCCGAAGTTGGTCGCTATGAGGATGTACAGAATGAGCAGTACGAATTTCTTCTTTGGGCTCATACGGTGGAGCAGCGTTTTGCCTGGGACGTACACGCCCATTGGTAGCGAGTCAATCTTCACTGTTCGGCTCCATTAGCTGAGTGTAGAACTGAATCGAGTCTGCTGGTGTGCCGTCGTATGCAATGACGCCGTCGTTGACACAAACTACTCGGTCGAAGTCACTGAGTAACTCTAGATCATGGGTCACCACGATTGTTTGTTGATCAAGCGAGTTCAATTCAGCGATTATTCGCCGACGATTTCGCAGGTCAAGCAATGTCGTTGGCTCGTCTGCGATGATGGTGGTCGGTTCAGTCACCAGTACTGCGGCCAGCGCGAGAAGCTGTTTTTCACCGCCAGAGAGCGTATGAGGTGATTGTTCTGCCTTGTGTAAGAGTTTGAAGCGTTCCAGTACCTCATCGACGCGTTGCTCTTTCTCTGCCTTAGAGAGCTTGAACTTCTTCAATGAAAACGCCACGTCATCGTGGACTTGGGGCATGACGATTTGGCTTTCTGCGTCGGAGAACACGAACCCGACACGTCGGCGGACTTCAGCGCTGCGAGTTGCAAGCGGAATTCCGTCGTAGAATACCTCGCCTGTGCTCGGCTCTTCGAGCCCATTGATAAGCCGGACGAGCGTTGACTTGCCAGAACCGTTCGAGCCAATGATGCCGATCCGATGTTCCTGCAACGTGAGTGAAAATGGTTGGAGCAGTGTGTTGTCATTACGTACGACGCTCACGTCGTTGAAGCTGATCTGTGGCATGGAAAAATCCAGTTTATGCGCGACGGAGTGAGGGGAGTGCAGCGCGAACTGCGAATGCGATGAACACAATCACTAGCACCTTGGCGGTGTCAGGGATGACAAACGGTAGCTGTGCTGCCCATGCAGCACCAAAAGTCATGTTTGCGCGTGCCATCAATCCAAACACCCCAAAGAAGTACTGCAGGAACAGGCCAGCGAACCCGGCTCCAAGAAGGAGGGCGATATTCACGAAAGAGCTCTTGCTGGAAGCGCGGTAGGCGATGAGACCTGCAACAAATGCGCTTGCGATGTAGCCAACCAGATATCCGATTGTAGGGCTTCCCAGGGCATAGACGACGGTGCGTCCACCTGCGAGAACGGGAAGAGCAAGTCCGATGAGGAGGAACAATAGCACTGTGTAGGTTCCCCGTTTAGGGCCGAGCACGAGCGCCGCGAGAATACAAGCAGCGTTCTGCATGACGATTGGAACGCCGGCAGCGCCGACTGGAATAGAGACAAACCCGAGTACGATGATCACCGCCGCGAACACGGCGATGTATGCGAGGTCTTGGGCTTCAATCTTTGATTGCGGAATGCTTTTCGACATAGCGAGAATAGTACTTGAACGGTGTTCAGTTCGCTATGAAATCGTATTGATTTTTCTGCGCGTATATTTGAGGCCATGCGATTAACGGAGTTTCACCAACTCGTCCAGGATGAATTTGGGGCTGAACGGGCGTCATGGATTATTGAGACGCAACTTCTGCCTCGTCATGGGTGTACAGCCGCAGAGGTTATCGAAAATGGAGGCGATTTGCGCCAAGCCTGGGACGAACTTTGTGACGCCTTTGATGTTCCAGAGGCGCGTCGCCTTGGCGTAGATCGGCCAGGTTTCTAGCTACTCTCGCCGTTTTGTACTTTTAATTCGAACATGTATGCGTGTACACTCTGGTGATGTCTCGGCACTTGCCTATAGTCAGATCCAGATTTAGAAGTCATCGGGAACCGTAACCCTCGAAGGTGAGTCTAAACATGTGTGTGGGCGATGGCGTATGCAAAAACGCCGCCGCCGAACTCGAACAGAATGAACATTAAGGAGAACATGTAAATGGCTGCGAAAAAGAAAACCGCATCAGCCGCGAAAGATCGCCAGAATGCGCTAGATGCTGCACTCGCAATGATCGAGAAGGATTATGGCAAGGGGGCTGTGATGCGTCTCGGTGATGAGAACAGGCCTCCAATTCAGTCGATTTCATCTGGGAATACGGCTATTGACGTCGCTCTGGGTATCGGTGGCTGGCCGCGTGGCCGTATCGTTGAGATTTACGGACCTGAATCTTCCGGTAAGACAACTGTTGCGCTTCACGCCATCGCTTCCGCGCAGCGGGCCGGTGGAATCGCAGCTTTTATCGACGCCGAGCATGCTCTGGACCCGGATTATGCCCGCAAGCTGGGCGTCGATACTGATAACTTGCTCGTTTCTCAGCCAGATACAGGGGAGCAGGCACTGGAGATCGCGGACATGCTCGTCCGATCTGGCGCGATTGACATCATCGTCATTGACTCGGTTGCCGCACTGACGCCTAAGGCTGAAATTGAAGGTGAGATGGGTGACTCTCACGTTGGCCTCCAGGCTCGGTTGATGTCGCAGGCACTGCGGAAGATGACAGGTGCGCTGTACAACTCCGGCACTACAGCGATTTTTATTAACCAGCTGCGTGAGAAGATCGGCGTCATGTTCGGCTCACCCGAGACAACTACGGGCGGTAAAGCGCTGAAGTTCTACTCCTCGGTTCGTTGTGATGTCCGACGTATCCAGACGTTGAAGGACGGACAGGATTCCATCGGAAACCGAACCCGCCTCAAAGTGGTGAAGAACAAGGTTTCGCCACCATTCAAGATTGCAGAGTTTGACATTATGTACGGAGAGGGCATCTCTCGGGAATCGTCCATTATTGACATGGGTGTAGAGAACGGCTTCGTGAAGAAGTCAGGTTCCTGGTTTACCTACGAAGGCGATCAACTTGGACAGGGCAAGGAGAAGGCGCGCAATTTCCTGAAGGAGAACCCGGACCTTGCGGACGAGATCGAGCAAAAGATTTTCCGTGCATTGGGGGTTGGCGAATTTGCCGATGATGATGCGCTGACTGATGACCCAGTAGACATGGTGCCAAACATTGACTTCGACGACGAGGAAGAGCCAGCGAAGGCGAAGTAATACGTGGCAACACCAGATCCGGAAAAGGTTCAACGCCTGCAGGACGCACTTGCCGAATGGGAAGCTACCGGTGGGAACGGAGAACTCTTCAATTATGAACGTGAAGAAGCCCTCGCTCCAGTGCGGCAGCGTGCGTTAAGGTTGCTGGATCAGCGACCGCGATCAGAGCATGAACTCAGGGAGCGTCTTGTCAAGGCTGAGTTCCCAGCGCCTCTCGTTGATGAGGTACTGACGTCTCTTCGCGCATCCTCGCTTCTCGACGATCGGCGCTTCGCCCATGAATGGGTTCGACAGCGGGCGAAACGTCGAGGAAAGTCGAGAAGCTTTCTGGACCGCGAGCTCAGGGAAAAAGGAGTCTCAGAAACAGATCGGCGCGCCGCGCTCGCACAAATCAGTGACGAGGACCAACACGCAATTGCTGAAGCCCTCGCGGAAAAGAAGGCGCGAGAAGTGAAAACACCACCAGCGGGGCACGCGGAGTACACCCGCGCGCTGCGCAGGGTTGTCGGAGTGCTGGCGCGTCGAGGCTTTCCACAAGGTATGTGCATGTCTATCGCAAGAACTGCACTAGATACAAGGGTTGAATCACTTCGAGAGACTTCCTAGGGAGCAATTTGCGGCGTTTGGGCGGGGTAGTTGGCAGTGGCTAGAATGTTCAGCCGTGCCTGCGTAGACCCGCGTAATCAACCAGGAAAGGCGAACCAGATGGCTGCATCAAGGACATACGAAGTTCGAACCTTCGGATGCCAAATGAACGTTCATGATTCGGAGCGGTTGTCGGGTCTGCTGGAAGATTCGGGGTACGTGGCAGTTGAAGATGGGCAGGCCCCAGACCTCATCGTTTTCAACACCTGTGCCGTGCGTGAAAACGCAGACAAGCGTTTGTACGGAACGCTTGGACATTTGAAAAAGGTTAAGGAATCGCAGCCTGATTTGCAGATTGCGGTTGGTGGATGTCTGGCGCAGAAAGACAAAGACCACGTTATCCAGAGAGCACCGTGGGTAGACGCGGTCTTCGGGACCCACAATATGGGCTCACTGCCGGTACTGCTGGAACGTGCACGAGTACAGGGCGAGGCGCAAGTTGAAATTGCAGAAGCGCTCGAAGTATTTCCTTCTGTTCTTCCAGCGAAACGTGAAAGTAGCTATGCGGGCTGGGTTTCGGTGTCTGTCGGGTGCAATAATACGTGTACATTCTGTATCGTTCCGAGTCTGCGTGGCAAAGAAGTTGATCGCCGTCCGGGCGATATCCTCGCCGAGGTACAGGCGCTCGTGGATCAAGGCGTCTTAGAAGTCACTTTGCTTGGCCAAAACGTCAATGCTTACGGTGTGCATTTCGTTGACGAGGAAATGGAGCGAGATAGGTCCGCGTTTTCAAAACTGCTACGAGCGTGTGGCGAGATCGAAGGCCTCGAGCGTGTTCGCTTCACCTCCCCGCACCCCGCAGAGTTTACATCTGACGTCATCGACGCAATGGCAGAAACCCCGAACGTTTGCCCGCAGCTACATATGCCGTTGCAGTCGGGGTCTGACAAAGTACTCAAGGACATGCGCCGTTCGTACCGATCCAAGAAGTTTTTAGGCATTTTGGATGAGGTCCGTGAGAAGCTTCCTGAGGCTTCGATCACCACCGATATCATTGTCGGATTCCCAGGCGAGACGGAAGAAGACTTCCAGGCAACGCTTGATGTAGTTGAGAAGGCACGATTCACGTCCGCCTATACATTCCAGTACTCACCGCGCCCTGGGACCCCGGCGGCTGAAATGGAAAACCAGGTTCCGAAAGCTGTGGTGCAGGAGCGGTTCGAACGACTGCTTGAACTCCAGGAACGAATCAGCCTGGAAGAGAATGAAAAGCTCATTGGATCTGTGCAAGAACTCCTTGTTCAGCAGGACGAAGGTCGAAAGCACGAGACGACTCACAGAATGTCAGGACGCGCTCGCGACGGCAGGCTCGTGCACTTTGCTGTCGATGAGGCCAATCGATCTGCCATCCGTCCGGGTGACATTGTTACCGCTCGTATCACCGAAGCAAAGTCATATTTTCTGATCGCGGATTCTGGTGTGCTTTCACACCGACGCACACTCGCGGGTGATCACGCTGAGGCAGGCGAGGTACCAACGACTGCACCTGTTGGGGTGGGACTTGGAATTCCTACGGTTGCACGTCCAGACATCGTTCCAGTGACTAACGTAAGCAACACTGGCTGCTGCACGACTCCTGAAGCGTAAACCACGCGACTACTGGAAGGGAGACTTCAATGAAAATGGAATTAGGATCCGCGCGCTGGGTACTCGGTATTGCAAGTATTGGGTGGCTTGTTGCGCTGTTTTTGCCCTTCGTTGGTGACATTCCCGGATGGCAGGTGCTCGCGGTGGGCGAAGGCGCCCGCAGTGCAGATACCAAGATCACGGAGTACGTATTTGTATGGCTAGGCTTCTTAGGCGTAGGCGTTTGCACGTCGCTAGTGACGGTTTCGCGACGTTTCGGAATGGCCACAGCCGCGTGGATGATTTCAACAGTTGCCCTGGTTAGCTCGTTGCTGGCAGTGTGGCTGCGGAAGTCGAGTACCGGTGTTGCAGGAACGTTTCAGCACGGGCCCGGGTTTTACCTAGAAGTTGTCGCGGTACTCCTGGTCGTGTTGACGTACATTCCGCTGTTCGTGCGAAAGACAGCGGTTGCCCCGGAACTGCTCCGGAATCAGCCAAGCGAAATCGACGCGGATATCGCGGATGCGCAATTGAATGCGACGCGGACTCATCAGGAGCAAGAAACGAACCCACTGCTTGTCGATGACCGACGAGCGAACGCGGCACGACGCCACAAAAGAAGCAACTAGCTATCGAGCTTTGGTACGCCCTTCTGCCAGGCCGTCGCCTGGCTTATCCCGGTTGGGGCATAGTGGTCGAGAATGTGGCTCGCACCCGGCTGCGGGTTGGGATAAGAAGCGTAGATCTGCTTCGTTTGTGGCCAAATCGAGAGCGCGGCTGATATCGCAGAAGCCAAGGCGCGCTTGCCTAAACCGAGTCCCCGGCTTGCCTCCCGTACGTACACCAGCCCGATTTCTGCAACAGAATCTGCGTCATTCTCGAATTCTGCTACCTCTGCAAGCCCGACCGGTTTCCCTGAGACATCACGGGCAATGGCGGTGATCTGGGAACCGCCGCGGTCCTTGAGACGTGCAGCAGCGTCCTGAAGACGGGACGCAGACCACTGGACAGGCTCGAGCGATAGTGAACCACGAGGGTATTTCGCTGCGGACTCCTGGAGAGTAGCTAAGAAGGAGGGCAGATCAGTAGGGTCGAATGCCATGTCTTCAATCACGTCGCACCTATCATTCTGGTCAGGCGCCACGATAGCGTCCGCGTTGATAATTGCCTGTCGCTCACAGTGCGCCGGCGTGTAGCCGTCAGCGCGAAGGAATGGGTGCTCCGGTGCCCCCAATGGCTCCGTGATCCAAATCTGACGGATGGGACGGTGCAACTCTGCAGAAAGCGCGTCAATCAGCGCGAGCGCACTTCGCCACACGTGCGCCGGCTGCTCCTCCCCGGGAAGAGGAGCGATGGAGGCGTCGATAGTGACGTTCGCTTCTAACACATCGACGTCCTCAAGTAGAGGAAGCGATATGAGCACCCAGCCTTCGACGTCGTACAGATCATCCTCAGTCAGCACTGGGTAACCGAACGCTCCAAGGGACCGTGGCGCTGGTTTGCTACACAGCGCGAAGAGAAGCGCTAACGATTCTTCGGATCCCTCCAGGCGTTTCGCGAGATGGGCTGCACTCACTCCGGAGTGCGCTTCTCCCGTAATGTCCTGGATAGCAAGCGTGACTGAGAATGCGTAGGAGGAGACTGCGGCGTGTGACGGGTCGGCACTCCCTACGATCAAGGGATATAGCACTACTGCTCGTCGACGGCCTTCGCTGCGACGTTGGCAAACTCCTGCCACTGCTCAGCCTGTTCACGGAGCTTCGCCGCCTTGGAGGAATTCCCGGCTGCCTCAGCTTCCTGAGCCTGCTGCAGGAAGTGATCAGCTTTCTCCTGGAACTGATTCACCCGCGCTTGTGCCTCAGGGTCTGCTTTGCGCCATCGTGATTCCTCTGCATCCGCTACGCGCTGTTCCAGCCGAGCAATCTTGTCTTCGTACGTACGGACCTTGTTGCGAGGCACAAATCCAATTTCGTCCCACTTCTCCTGGAGCTCACGCAGCTTGGCACGTGCCGCACCTAGACCCTTCTCTGGAGTGATGAGCGCATCGTACTCATCTATAAGTGCGTCCTTAGCTGCAGCATTTGCTTCAAATTCGCGGTCGCGCTCCGCGTTTACGGCGTTGCGGGCGGCGAAGAAGTGATCCTGAGCAGCGCGGAACTGTGCCCACAGCTCATCGTCGACGCCACGTGGGGCGCGTCCGGCTGCTTTCCACTCATCCATCAGAGAGCGGTAGGCACGGGCGGTGGCGTTCCAATCCGTTGAGTCCTGGATTGCCTGCGCGCGGGCGATGATATCCTCCTTGATACGACGAGCCGTTGCGCGATTCCTATCGAGCTCAGCGAAGTGAGCCCCACGACGGCGATTGAAGGCATCGCGTGCACGCGAGTAGCGCTTCCAGAGCGCGTCGTCGGTTGTGCGATCGATACCGCGGATCGTCTTCCATTCTTCGAGGATCGCTCGAATCCTGTCCCCGGCAGCCTTCCAGTCCGTAGACTTCTCGGCGATCTCCTCAGCCTCGGCCGCTAGACTTTCCTTTTTGGCAATTGCGTTAGCCCGTCGGGTCTGCTTGAGTTCCTTTGCTTCGTGTTCCGCAACCTCTGTTTTGCGCAGTAATTCTTCTAGGCGTGCCTCGAGCGCTGCGAAGTCGCCAATTGAGGCGACGTCTTTCAGCGAGTCTTTCAGCTCAGTCACGCTGCGATGCAGAGTGTGTGCGTCCTCTGGGTGTGCAGTGAGTCGCGCCTCCAGGACTTCAGTTTCGACGATGAGGTCGTCGAAACGCTGCCCGTAGTGGCGAAGTCCTTCCTCGGGAGACCCGGCCTGCCAAGATGCGATCTGACGCTCAACGCCGTCACGGGTGACAAAAACATTGCCGGCATCATCGACGCGCCCGAACTTCGACGGATCAGTGTTCGCTGATGACGACTGAGCATGCGCGAGTGGAACAACCCGCTGTGAAGGAACAGACTGTGCCGCACCTGGACGAGGTCCGGGCTTCGGCGTTTGCTTCGGCATGGCAGCCGGGTTCGGACGTCCAGCTGGTGGCTGTGGCTTTGGAGTCGAGGAAGTCATGAAACAGTCCTTTCACAAATAGCTGTGCCGCGCGTCACGGCGCCGAGATACATAATCGACGGCATTCTCGTCTTCATAACTCTAGCGTGTTGCAGACGAACATGCGTCATGTGTCATGGTTTCAACTCCGAGAAAACCCCACTATGGTGGGCGAGGTGAATGAAGCCCGTGCCTGCCTACTTGTCATGCCTGGTTCGCCAGCTCTCGTGCGAGAACTCGCACCTGCTGACGAACCGTCGCAGCGTTTGCTGAACTCAATTAGAGAGACAGCCGGAAAACTGACGAAAACTATTGACATTGTGTGCAGCCACGACAGGAGATGGGCAACGCACCTTGCTGGCTCGTTTGCTGCCTGGGGAGCACCACACGTCGAAGTAGGAGGTGGGCACGTATTAGGCGAACTTGTCGCCAGATACTGCCTTCACGGGGCTACGGTGCGTGAGAGTCGTGAGCACCTGTTGCCGTTAGATCCTTCAGTGCTCACAGTGTTGGTAGTCGATGGACCTGCAGGGCTGACAACTCGCGCCCCGCTAGCGTTAATCCCTGCGGCTGCTGATACGAACGACAAACTCCAGGCTTTGTTGTCAGGAAAGCAAAGCTCCCTGATCCGTGAGCAGGAAATGCGAGACGCAGGAGTACTGGAACCAGATATTTGGCTTGAGCTACAAACACTGCAGCCAACGAAGGCCACACTCGTAGACGTAGACGACACGTTGGGCGTTGGTCGGTATGTTGCTTACTGGGAGGTAGAGCAGTGAACAAGGAGATCGGACACCAACCAGTAGCAATCGTCGGCCCGACGGCTTCAGGTAAGTCCTCGCTGAGTCTCGCGCTTGCGCACGAACTCGATGGTGAGATTGTCAACGTTGACTCGATGCAGCTTTACCGCGGGATGGATATCGGCACTGCCAAATTACCTCTCGCGGAGCGACAAGGAATACCGCACCACCTGCTTGATATCTGGGAGGTTACGAAAACCGCCAGTGTCGCAGAGTATCAGCAACGAGCGGTGGAGACCGTTGAGGAGATCTCCAATCGAGGAAAGCTGCCGATTCTCGTTGGTGGGTCCATGCTGTACATGCAGTCACTTGTCGACGCTTGGCAGTTCCCGCCAACCGACCCCGAAGTCCGCGGGCGCTACGAGTCTCTATTGAAGGAAATCGGAATAGATCGCCTTCATGCGCAGCTAGCTGCAGTTGACCCTGTGGCGGCGTCGATAATTGAAGACCGTGACCCCCGGCGCACAGTGCGTGCACTCGAAGTCATTGAGCTTACTGGTAAGCCTTTTCAGGCATCTCAACCCCCCAAAAACGCCCCTACACGCTGGGGTACGCGCATGATTGGGCTGGAGACAACCCCAGAGTGGCTCAACCCGCGGATTGCGCAGCGTACTGATGCGATGTTCGAGCAGGGGCTCATCGATGAGATTCATCGGTTGGTGGGCCAGGGATTAGCGAAGGATTCGACTGCTGGCAGGGCTATCGGATACGCCCAAGGACTTGGAGTTATCGACGGCCACCTCACCATCGACGAAGCCTGCGAGGACACCAAACTGCGAACGCGGCGCTATGTGCGGCGTCAGAAATCCTGGTTTAGGCGCGACAAACGAATCACTTGGATTGACGCGGCGAACTATGACGTTGCGGAACTAGTAGCACAGCTTGGTTGATTACGACGGACCAATTTCCCGAGCAGCGTTACGGGCAGCGACCCAGGCGTCCTCAAGCTCGAGGGCGCGCTCGTCCGCAATTCGAATCAGTTTTTCTAGGTGGACGCGTTCCAGGTCCGGTGACTGCAGGTAGGTGTTAACGCGCGCGAGAAAGCGCTGTGCCGCACTGTACTTGAGATGAAATTCGCTGATTTCGGGCACAGAAAGATCGGTGTTCGCAAGCGCGGGAAAATGAAGCGTTCGGTCGGCCAACGCCTGCGTCGAGCTGCCATGTTGCAAGTTATCAAACGCTTCAACGATGTCGCGGATGTCATCGCACGCAATCAGAAGCGATGAGCGAAGCGACTCTACTTCCGGGTTAGGAATAAAACGCCTGCGGTTCAAAAGCGCCGTGACACCAATCAGCCCGGCGATGATGGCGCCAGGAGTCTTGAGGAGCAGCACAAGCAGCACCATGACGGCGAAGATCAGGGCGCCCCACAGTGCTATGGAAAGATCACGACGTGCTGGATCCATGAGTAGTGCCTAGTTTCTAGCAGCCGCCACCGCAACCGCAGGAGCCACCACAACCACCACATCCGCCACCTGTAGGCACCGGGATGGTACCGACCATGACGGCGTTGCCTGCGATGACTTGGTCGCGTTGGGGGAGATCGCCATCAGGTAGGCAAACGTCGAATGGAAACGCGCCGTCGACTGAAACATGAATGAAGCGGTCACCCGTCAACTCCGACGTGCGGTATTCAGCTTCCAGCACGCGTGCGGAAAAAGTGGCTTTTGCATCGGGGGAGGAGGCTGCCCCAGTTGCAATCGCTTCGGCTCCTGCAGAAATGACTGTGCCAACCGTGCTACCAGGGTGCTCCTCAAGATAAGCAGAGGTGGATTCGTACGTGCTCACATCGAGTGCAAGGGCGGTCACGCTGAGCTCTTGCCACTGGATTGTGGGCTCATCGACGATCAATGGCTCCTGCGCCAGGTTTAGCGTCAGAGATCCGATTGGATTCCCATGTGGATCCACAACCTCAGCAAGCGCAACCACATCGGTTGCCGGGGTGATGTGCGCGTTTGTGCGTGTGATGCCCTCAAAGCCGGCAAAGGTGGCGAAAGGCTCAACTGCCAAGATATTCAGCTGCGCACCAGAGTGGTCCTGGTATTGGACCATTTGGCCGCCACGTACCTCACCGATAACACCGAGGCGACCGGATGCGATTGCAGCTTCTACCGCGTCTTGCCACTTAGGAAAGCTCAGGCCGATCGCTGCCAGATCCTTGTTTTCAGTCAGAGGTTGTTGGTTCATAAATGTGAAGCCTAGTCGAATGCGCTCTGAGGTGAAGAAATGTGGTGGAAGAAAAATGGGTGGGCTACCGTTGAGCAAGGAAGAAAGCGAAAAAAGTTACGTATACCCACTATTTTTGAAAGCTTGCATGAATTCGAAATCAACCACTCCTGATTCGCATGAGGCGTTGCTGGATGAAGCGTTTCGCCATAACGCACAGACGCGCACCGAAACCTCGGGAACAGACCTATCGACGCCAACACAGGGCGCACTCGACCTAGAGGAACGAAACTCGTTTCGTCGCGTAAACACCACGACAGAGCTGCGCAACGAAGACCGGGAAGACATCTACGAAGTCGAGTACCGTAAACTGCGGCTCGAGCGCGTCATCCTTGTTGGAGCATGGACTGAAGGTTCCACTGCCGAAATGGAAGCAAACATGCGGGAATTGGCAGCACTGACCGAAACCGCAGGCGCTGAAGTTATTGACATGCTCTATCAAAAACGAGATAAGCCGGATCCAGGGACATACATTGGTTCCGGAAAGGTGAAAGAGCTGCGCGAGATTGTCGACGCCAGTGGAGTGGACACCGTCGTATTCGACGGTGAGCTATCCCCTGGTCAAATGGTGGCGCTAGAGGAAGCCCTCAACTCTAAAGTGATCGACCGAACGATGCTCATTCTGGATATCTTTGCTCAACACGCAAAGAGCAAGGAGGGCAAAGCACAAGTTAGCCTCGCGCAGATGGAGTATCTCTACACCCGTACCCGTGGTTGGGGCGGCAACCTTTCGCGCCAGGCCGGTGGTCGTGCGGGTTCGAATGGCGGCGTTGGTTTGCGCGGTCCTGGTGAAACCAGAATTGAGGCAGACCGGCGAAGGTTGCGCTCAGAGATGGCAAAGCTGCGTCATCAATTAGCAGACATGGAGACTGTTCGTCAGATTAAGCGCGCGAAGAGGCAGAGCTCGACGACACCCAAGATTGCGATTGCCGGATACACGAACGCAGGGAAGTCCTCACTCATTAACGCAATGACGGACGCCGGCGTGCTTGTGGAAGACGCATTGTTTGCAACGCTTGACCCATCCACGAGACGCGCAACGCTGGCTGATGGGCGAAACGTCGTTTTGACGGACACAGTTGGTTTCGTTCGGCACCTGCCGACCCAGTTGGTCGAGGCGTTTAAGTCGACGCTGGAGGAAGTGAGCAATGCAGACCTTTTGCTACACGTCGTTGATGGAGCAGACGAGTTCCCACTCAAGCAGATTGCTGCCGTGAGCGAGGTGCTGGCAGAGATCACGCGAGATAAAGATTCCGAATTGCCTCCGGAGATTGTGGTCGTCAACAAGATTGACTCCGCTGACCCTGTGGTTTTGGCAGAGTTACGCCACGTGTTTGACGCGACCGGTCGGGAAGCGGTGTTTGTCTCAGCGCTCACGGGTGAGGGTATTGCTGAACTCGAGGGAAAAATCGAGATGTTCCTGAACACGCTCGATGAGCATGTAGTCATGCTGATCCCCTACACCCGAGGAGATGTTGTCTCACTCGTCCATGAACACGGGACGATTCGCTCCGAAGAATATGAAACCGACGGCACCAGGATCGATGTCCGCTTGCCACGAGTTCTGGCGCGCCAGTATGACGAGTTTGTCCAGCAGGTCTACTAGAGACTGCTGGAGTGGTGAATTAACGCCAGTAGGCGTCGATCTCCTTGTAGAACTCCACATCGCCGAGGCCGGATGCTGCGGCTTCGTCGAGTAATATGCACACATCGTTGTGCATTTGCAGCGATGAGGCAGGGCAGAAAGAGCTCAAGGGCCCTTCGATCATTGCTTGGACAGCCTCGGCCTTCGCTGCACCGGTAGCGATGAGGAGGATCTTCTTCGCTTCCAGGATGGTGCCGATGCCCTGCGTCATTGCCTGGCGAGGCACCTCATCTTTTGAATCGAAGAAGCGTGCGTTGTCAGCAATGGTCCGCGGGCGTAGATCAATCAGTCGGGTCCGGGAACTCAGCGAGCTGGTCGGCTCGTTGAAAGCGATATGGCCGTTCGCGCCGATGCCGAGCAGCTGAATGTCGACACCACCGGCGTCTTTCATCATGGACTCATACGTCGCAGCCTCCTGCTCCGGATCGGCCGCTGAGCTGCTAAGCGAGTGCACGGCCGCGTCATCGATATCGATTGATGCCGTCAGCTCGCGTCGGATTGTGGACCAGTATGACTGCTCGTGGTGTTGATCGATTCCGTAGTATTCGTCGAGCAAGAATGCGTCACAGTCGGCGAAGCTGAGGCCTTCCTCGCGGTGCTTTCGGATTAGTGCCTGATACGTTGGACTCGGTGTCGAGCCAGTAGCAAGACCAAGCGTTGCACCTTGCTTGACGAATGGTTCAATCATGTTTGCAGCGAAATCGCCAATTTCGTCTGCCGTGCGGCGAATGAAAATCTCCATGCGTATTACGCTACTTTGCCCAATTCGCTTTCGGCAATTATCTAGCGACATAATATGAGCCTGTGAGTAAAACTATTGGATGGACCTTGCATGGCGACGGGCGCCGCGTTCTGCCCGGCGCGGTGGTCGCCCCTGATGAACGCCTTTCTTGGCCTCGAACAATTGGCATCGGCATGCAGCATGTCGTAGCAATGTTCGGAGCCACACTTCTCGTTCCAACGTTGACGGGATTCCCTGTAAACACAACGCTGCTGTTTTCAGGACTGGGAACCATCATCTTTTTGCTGATTACCCGTAATAAACTGCCTAGCTACCTTGGCTCGTCATTCGCTTTCATCGCGCCGCTGTCTGCGTCGTCCCAGTACGGAATCGGCTCTCAGTTGGGCGGGGTACTCATCACGGGTCTGACGTTGATTGCAGTTGGCTTTGTTGTTCAACTTGCAGGCAAGAAAGTTATCGACGCCGTCATGCCTCCCACGGTCACTGGTGCCATCGTCGCGTTGATCGGTTTCAATCTTGCGCCGACTGCCGTTTCTAATGTGGAAACTCAGCCCGGGGTCGCGTTTGTCACGCTCGGCACGATTGCTCTGCTGACTGTCGCTGCGAGGGGAATGCTGTCTCGTCTGAGCATTCTGATCGGCGTCATCGTCGGCTGGGTGTTTGCGGCGCTCACTGGCGGGTTATCGGATGATGCACTGGACACAATTGGCGCTAGTCCTTGGATCGGCTTGCCGCAGTTCCATACGCCAGAGTTCCACCTCTCAGCGATTTTGGTGACGCTTCCTGTCATCGTCGTGCTGATCGCGGAGAATATTGGTCATGTCAAGGCAGTTTCTGAGATGACGCAACGCGACCTGGACCCATACCAAGGCAGGGCGTTGATCGGTGACGGTATCGCGACGACATTGGCTGGTGGCTTTGGCGGCTCTGGTACAACGACTTATGCGGAGAACATTGGCGTGATGGCTGCTACCAAGGTTTACTCGACGGCTGCGTATTGGGTCGCATCGTGTTTCGCGATCGTTTTGGCGTTCATCCCGAAGTTCGGCGCAGTCATCTTCACAATCCCAGCCGGTGTGCTGGGCGGAGCGTGCCTGGTTCTTTACGGCCTGATTGGAATGCTTGGTGTACGTATTTGGCAGGATAACAAGGTAGATTTCACGAACCCGGTGAACCTAACAGTTGCGGCTGTGGCACTCATTGTTGGTATCGGCAACCTGTCGTTCACTGTCGGTCAGGTGACGCTTGAGGGCATTGCCCTGGGGTCGGTCGGCATCATCGTGTTCTATCCTCTGTTGAAGTGGATTTACAACACAGTGGGTGAGGGGCAGTTCAACGCTGCATCTCGAAAATAGCTCGAACAAGCAAAAGCCCGAGCGCTCAGATGTAGCGCCCGGGCTTTTGTTGTGGGATTTACTCTTCGTCGAGGTTCTTCTCGATCAATGCGGCAATCTTTTCAACTGCCTCACTGTTGTCAGAGGTAACGGTGACCTCATCACCGAACTCGGCGCCCATTGCCATGATCATCAACGAGGAAGCAGCATCCGTCTCTTCCTCGTCCTCGTCACCGACAAGGGTCAGGATGACCTCGTCATCGTATTCACCGGCGGCGTCAGAAATAATGGTTGCTGGACGTGCGTGCAGTCCAACGGTGGATCCGACTTTAACTGTCTTTGAAGCCATGTGCTTCATCCTTTCTGCTTTGAAAGTATCTATCGAGTTTCTGTATTCAGTTTAGGGGCCTGTGTCCTTAGTTCGCCACCGCTGCAGGTTCTGCTTGGGCAGCGACCTTCTGGATCTCCTCGTTTGGCCAGAACTGCTTAGCGACGATGACCGCTACAGTTGCGACCGCCACGCCTGCAATGAGCGCGACGAACAGTCCCCACCAAGGCTCGTAGGCAAAGAGCACGAAGAGACCACCGTGTGGAGCCTGCACACCAACATTGAGTGCCATGCTGACCGCGCCAGCAGTGGCGCCACCGAGCATCATCGAAGGGATAACGCGGAACGGGTCAGCTGCAGCAAACGGGATTGCGCCCTCGCTGACAAACGACAGTCCGAGGAGCCATGCGGATTTGCCGTTCTCTTGCTCCGCCGGGGTAAACAATCCTTTGCGGAGGAACGTCGCGATTGACAGTGCGATCGGGGGAACCATGCCAGCAATCATTACAGCCGCCATAATTTGGAAGCTTGCCTCCGTTCCCGCAGACAGACCAGCGGTTCCGAAGAGGTACGCAGCCTTGTTGACTGGGCCACCTAGGTCAAAGCACATCATGAGCCCGATGATGACGCCGAGCAGGACCGCAGAGGATCCGCTCATCGACTCAAGCCAGCCCTGCAGTCCCAGCATGAGAGACTCAAGCGGACGCCCCAACAGTAAGAACATGATGAGGCCGATAGCAAGGGAAGTCAGCAGCGGGATGATGACCACTGGCATCAGGGACCCGAGCCAGCGCGGAACCTTCCATGTCTGGATCCAGTATGCGATCAAACCAGCCAGCAGACCTGTGACAAGGCCGCCGATAAAACCTGCGCCAACCATGACGGAGATAGCACCGCCGATAAATCCTGGCGCGATACCTGGACGTCCTGCAAGGCCATACCCGATGTAGCCGGAGAGCGCCGCAACAACGAAGCCCATGCCCATCTGGCCTGTCGCGAACATGACAGCACCGAGATACAGAAGCCAGCCGGAACGGCGGAACGTCATCATTTCACCGTCGACATCGATTGTATGTCCAGGCAGGTGGGTCGGGGAGAAGTTCGTGACGAGGGACTGCCAGCCATTCGCCATGTCGTATCCGCCGAAGAGGAAACCAAGCGCGAGGAGCAGGCCGCCTGCTGCAACGAAAGGCACCATGTACGACACACCGGTCATTACAGCTTGCTGGATCTTCTTTGGCCAGCTTTCACCAGAGGAAGTGGAGTCTTCTCGCTGCTCCGATCCCGCCGTGGTGACTCTTGGTGCATTCGGATCGTTTGCAGCGGCAATGGCCTCGTCGATCATCTTGTTTGGCTCGTTGATGCCACGCTTTACTGGACTATCAACGACCGGCTTGCCTGCAAAACGTGCTTTGTTACGCACAGCAACATCATGGGCGAAGATTACGGCGTCAGCACTGTCGATGTAGGCCTGATCCAGAGGATCGCCGCCGGAAGAACCTTGCGGCTCCACCTGAAACTCGACATCATCGCGAGCCTGCGCAGCTTGTGTCAGAGCGTCGGCTGCCATGTATGTGTGGGCAATGCCGGTCGCGCACGATGTAACAGCTGCAATCCTAAACTTTTTCACGCCATCGGTCTTGCCCGTCGCAGCGGGAGTAGGTGCTGCGGCAGTTTTCTTCTTAGGAGCAGCGTTGACGACGTCCAGCACCGCGTTGACGACCGTTTGCTCATCCTTTGCCTCGCGGAGCTGAGTTACGAAGTCGCCGCGTACCAAGGCACGTGCGAGCTTGGAAAGGATCTTCAAATGCGCCTTACCGCCGCCTTCAGGAGCAGCGATCAAAAATACAAGCTCTGCGTCTCCATCTGGCCCCGAGAAGTCAACGGGCCGCTGTAACCTGGCAAAAACCAACGTTGGGGTTTCGACTGCTTCGGTGCGGCAGTGGGGGATTGCAACACGGCCATTCACACCGGTGCCAGCTTTCTGCTCACGGGCGTAAGCTGCGTCGGCTAGCTTCAAGCTGTCGCTTGCTCGGCCTGCGTCCTGGGCTTGCTGCGCGAGGTGTTCGATGACCTCTCTTGGCGTCGACCCGTAGTCCACATCGAGACTAACGAGTTGTGGAGTGATGATGTTGTCACTCATGGTGGACTCCTGTTCTCTTAAATTATGAATCGATTTCTACGACTTGGGTTTGTTCCAAGTTGATGTCGTCAGGGCTTGGAATCCCGGTACCTGGTAGGCCTGCTGCAGCAGAGCCATAGGCGACCGCGGTTTGGAGGCACTGGTCCAACGGCAGGCGTTGAGTGCGAGCCATAACATATCCAGCAAGTGAGCTGTCGCCTGCTCCAACGGTAGATTTCACAACAGTCGGTGGGGGCGTTGCTGCCCAGGCAGAGTCTGCGGTGACCAGGCAAGCACCTGCGCCACCGAGGGTGACGAGAATTTCTTTAGCCCCTCGCTGAATCAAGCGTTTCGCTGCCTGAACAACCTCGGAGTAGTCTCCGGCTGAAGCGCTAGTCTCTAGTACATGCCCATCGGCTCCCACCAATTGCGCTAATTCAAAAGCGTTGGGTTTCAGGATATCGGGGGCTGCAGATTCAAGCTGATCTCCCAGCTTTACCAGGGGTTCGTCTGATGTGTCGACGGCCACCAGTACGTCTTCGGCGAGCCTCAATCGGATTTCTCGGGTCAACGTTGCGTAGAGATCCGCCGGGGCTCCACTTGGCAGCGACCCTGCCATGACGACGGCCTTACATTCGCTGCTATGCGAATCAAGCGCGTCGAGGAACCCCTGCTGGACATCAATGGTGTATTGAGGGCCAGGCTCATTGATTTTGGTAGTCGTACCGTCGGATTCAGTAATCGCAGTATTGGTACGGATATTGCCCTCAACCGGGATGAAAACAAAAGGAAAACCGAGTCGGTTAGCAGCGAACTTGAAAGGGTCGCTTTCCCCGCAGGGAACTACAGCGAGTGCCGCTCTTCCAGCCTTCGCTACGGCGTGGGCCACGTTGACGCCTTTTCCGCCAGCTTCTCGCGTAGCGGTAATGGCACGGGCGACTTCGCCGCGACGCAACGTTGCTACAGAAAGCGTTGCATCTGTACTTGGATTCGGAGTGAACGTCAGAATCATGTGGCGCATCCTTAGAGTAATTGGTGCTCTGTGGGGTAGCGCCTACCGAAAGTCTGTTGTGCAGCTGCAGTATCGAAAAGCGCTACTAAAGCCATAATGCCCGATTATGTCCGTTAATGCAATAGAACGGGCACAATCGGGCATTTGATTCCTTTTGTTTCACTCTTCGGCAAGGACGACCTTGATTCCACGCTCCCGCAATTCGCTGACAAAGCTCTCTGGTGCGTCTGTGTCGGTAACAACGACGTCAATTGCGTCTAGCGGCGCAAAGCTAACTAGATAATCATTGCCGAGCTTCGTGGAGTCGCAGAGCACAACTACCTTGCGTGCATTGGTGACCATTGAAGATTTGACCGCAGCCTCTTGGGCGTCGGCGGTAGAGAGGCCGTGGTCAATAGTCAAGGCATTCGTGCCAATAAAAGCAACATCTGCACGCATAAGCGCGAGAGTGCGTAATGCCGTATCGCCTACAACAGCTTGGGTGATTGCACGGACTGTCCCCCCGAGGAGCTGAACGTCTGTAAGCCCGCAGGATGATAGGTCTAGCGCGATCGGGAGGGAGTTCGTAACTATAGACCAATGTTGTGTTTTTCCTGCTGCGGCAATAAGATCGGCCAGTCCATTGATGGTGGTGCCGGCGTCGAGAAAGATGCCAGCGCCAGGATCCTCTGGGAGAAACTGTGTCGCAGCGCGCGCGATCGCCGATTTGGCGGTCGGTGCCGACCGGAACCGGGCATCAAGAGAAAACTCTGTGGTGAGAAATGATTGGCTAGCGACGGCTCCGCCGTGAACGCGGTGGACAATTCCTTCATTATGGAGAATTGCCAAGTCCCGCCTGATGGTCTCGGCTGTTACATCAAACCGTTCGGCCAGCTCCGTAACATTCACGCGTCCTTCGACTGCGGTAAGTGACGCGATCTGCCTTCTTCTCTCTTCGGCGTACATACAACTCCTCCGTGGGGCAACCACGAATCAGCAGGGTTCAAAAATTAGGTTGCCCCTATTGTTGCAAAACCGTGCGCCCGAATGCTTTTACATGTGTTTGATAGCCCCCGGTTGGGGGCGAAATGGCGAAAAATGGCTACAGGGTCCGGAAAACAGAGACCACTTTGCCCATAATCTCGGCGTCGTTGCCTTGTATCGGAGAAAAGGCATCGTTATGAGGAATGAGCCATACTCCGGAAGAGTCCTTATGAAACTCCTTGACAGTTGCCTCCCCGTCAATTAGCGCTGCTACGAACTCGCCCTCTTCGGCAACATGTTGTGAGCGGATGACTACCCAGTCACCATTGAGAATGCCTGCATCGCGCATTGATTCTCCAACCACCTGAAGCATGAAGAGGTCGCCGCTATCGAGTAGTTCTTCCGGCAGGGGGTAGTAGTGTTCAATGTTTTCCTCTGCCAGGATCGGAGTTCCAGCGGCGATTTGGCCGAGGACAGGGATCATCCGTGCTGGAGAAGTTCCATCAATGTCCGCATCGTCTTTCGGTGTAACCGAACCTCCCATAGATTCTGGCAGGTGGCGGAGGTCTACGGCTCGTGGCTTGTTTGGGTCACGGCGAAGGAACCCTTTCTTTTCGAGCTCCTTCAGCTGGTAGGCGACAGAAGAAGTTGATTGGAGTCCTGCGGCGTCGCCGATCTCTCGAATGCTTGGTGGATAGCCACGTAATACGACGGCGTCGCGAATGACTTGAAGGATTCGCTTTTGTCTGTCTGAAAGTACGCTCATATCGAACTTTTCACTGGTTGTGTTCTTGCGTGCCATGGGTCCTCACATTGAGTCTCGATAGTGTCTTCTGTACAGAATATATCAAAGAGGGCAAATATGTTCGATAGTTGGGGGGGTTGTGGGGATCTGATATGAGATGGTATAAATCGAACATAGAAGTTAAATCGAACAAATACGCTAAAAATGTTTCGCGTGAGATGAGAAACCTTCGAATTCGCGAAATGAAGTAAGGGGCATTTTATGAGCATCATTGACCAGGCGAAAATAATTTCTACTCGTGCTGATATGGCGGGAGCTCCACTTGCACCACGGTCTTCAATGCCAGCTGAAGTGTGGGATTTTGTACCCATGCGGGGTGATCGAGGGGGTGAGCCGTCACGCCACGAGCAGGTTATCAACCAGAACTTTCGTTGCCGCTGGGCGGCTGCAGATGCTCCCGAGCCAACCGTTTATTCTTCCGCCGAGCCTCAAGAGCAGCGAGCAAACGTTCTAATGGGAGCCCTTCTTGGGGTAACTATGTTCGTCGCTGTACTTATCTCGGGCGATTTCGGTAATAGCGAGTGGGACTCGGTGTCGCGGGACGATTCGAACGTTGCTCATAGCTATGAAGTCGCTTCTGCAGCGCAACGTTAACCCGCTAATGTAGGGGGTGATAACTGTTCTCCGAGAAAGTGGGGTGTAGATGTACTGTCCGTTTTGTCATCACGAACAATCGCGAGTTACAGATTCTCGTGTTGTAGACGGGGGCTCTGCTATCCGGCGGCGGCGAGAGTGCACATCGTGCGGGGGCCGATTCACAACGATCGAGAAGGCCGTGCTGACCGTTGTGAAGCGCAATGGAGTAACTGAACCGTTCGACAAGGAAAAGTTGATCGTTGGTGTTCGGCGTGCTTGTCAAGGCAGGAACGTTAGCGACGACGCATTGAAGCGGCTAGCGCAGCAAGTAGAGGAGACGGTTCGGGCCCAAGGAAGTTCTCAAGTTGCGGCAAATGACATTGGACTGGCGGTATTGGAACCGCTTCGCACACTGGACGAAGTTGCGTACCTGCGATTTGCCTCGGTGTACAAGTCTTTTGAAAGCGCCGAAGATTTTCAGTCGGAAATCCGCTTGATGAAACGACGCGAGCGAGAGGGACTGGAATAAAGTCCGAGGCTCACTAGCGAAGTTTATCGACCATTTTTTCAATACGACGCACGCTCACAGGCTTTTGGGTGCCAAGGTGTTGTGCAAACAAACTCACTCGCAGCTCCTGAATTCGCCACATCACGTCCTTGTATGCGCGTGTCTTCCTGCGTTGGGCAGGGAGCTGTTCCAATCGTCGCTCTAGGTAAGCCTTAGCATTTGCTACTTCAGCCTGCCGCTCTTCGTCACGTTCCGGTTCCGCTTCTAGATGCTCAAGCCGTATCTGGATTGCCTCTATGTAACGGGGGAGGTGCTGTAGGTGTTGCATGCCATGAACCGTGATAGCGTTCGCGGGCAGCATGAATGCTAGTTGCTCCCGAATATCGTCAATCGCAGGACCAGACCAATTCTTGAGCTCTTGCATCAAATCTGAGTATGCAGCGAGACCTGGCGCGATCGATACAATTGATCGTCGGACAGTTCCCGGAATAGTCGGTTTAATTTTCGCACATAGTGCGTCGAAATCAGCAGGTGACCTCACAGGGCCGCCGGCTTGAATCATCGCGTCGCGGATTGCTGCAACGCGAGCGTCTTCGACAAGGCCGGAAGCCCCGCCATGTGGATACCTATCAACAGCGACACGTTGCTGTAGTGGCAGTCCCTTCGTCATCTGAGTATCGGAAACCTCGATTGCCCGCAGCAGCAACGTGAGCGTTGCCGTCATCATTGATGCATCAGCACTCGCCCGGGTTGGATGCACAGCAACGCGAACGCCTTTGGGAGTCACCTCGAGCGCAGGATAGGCCTCGACTTTGTTGCCATCAATGGTTGTGGTCGTACTTTCGGGAATATCGCCGAGTGTGTCTTCGGTCCATACAGGAACTTCGGCAGTTTCAGAGTGGCGGCTTGCTTTCGCGACTGAAGAACGAATCTGTGTGGCCCGACGCTTCTTCAAAGCAAGGAGACTCTTGTCTGAGTCGACAATCTTCCCACGTTTATCAATGACTGCAAACGTTATGAGCAAGTGCGGTGGCAGCAGGTGCGTGCGGAAATCATGCCCGCTAATGCCGCTGGCACCCAATTCAGTGAGGGCCTGAGCCAGTGCTTCGGTAACCGACGTGCGTGGATCGAACGTCATACGCTCAAGTGCACGGTCAGCGAAGTCTGGAGCGGGGACGACGCCCTTGCGTAGTGGTTTCGGCAGTGAACGAATGAGTTCAGTCAGCAACTCTTTACGTAGCCCAGGTACAAGCCAGTCAAATCCGACTGATTCAACGCTGGCCAGTAGAGGCAGGGGAATTGCGATGGTAACGCCGTCGTAGGCGGTTCCAGGCTCGAATTTGTACGACACATCGAACCGCATCGACCCTTGTGACCATGACATTGGAAAGTCTTCTGCAGAGATAGTCTGGGCAGAATCGTCAACGAGTTTACTTGGATCAAAGTGAAGATATCCGGGATCGAGCTGCTGTTGCTTCTTCCACCAACTGTCAAAATTGTTCGCTGTTGTGACTGAATCCGGCAGTTTCACGTCGTAGAAATCGAATAGAGTGTCTTCGTCAACGACGATGCCCCTACGCCGTAGCTTTTCTTCAACTTCTGCGGCTTCGCTTAGCAACAAGCTGTTGTGTTCGAGAAACTTATGAGTCCTCGTCCAATCGCCGTCAATGAGTGCGTGACGAATAAACATCTCGCGCGCAGCCGTAGGATCAACGCGGTGGTAGGGGATAAGTCGGTCTCGCACGATAGGGATGCCGTACAATAACGATTTTTGATGGACCATTGCGCATGCGCGTTTCCGTGACCAGAACGGTTCTGAATAGACATGTTTCAGGAGTGATCCTGCCGCGTGCTCGATCCATGAGGATTCTACTTTTGCCACGTCTCTGGCCCAAAGCCGCGAGGTTTCTACAAGCTCGCTTGCCATCAAAAACTCTGGTGGGGTCTTGGCCAGCGATGACCCTGGGAAAATCAGGAAACGGGTACCACGAGCACCTTGGTATTCCTTGCTGTTTCCGTCGCGAGCACCGATATTCGAAAGTAAGCCAGTGAGCAATGCTCGATGAATCGAGTCAGCGTCACGTTTCGTTGTCATTGTCATTGCTTTGTCGACGTCCCAGCCCAGTCGACGTTCGACGTCGCGGAGCTGACGAACGAGGTCGTGCCATTCACGAATTCGCATATAGTGCAAATACTCACGCTTCATGCGCTTTCTGAACTGATTGCCTGAAAGCTCTTCACGGAGACCTCCGACGTAATCCCAGAGCTTGAGCGCTGAAAGAAAGTCGGATGTCTTGTCTTTGAAGCGTGCATGGGCTTGGTCTGCTTGTGCCTGAAATTCCAGGGGGCGTTCGCGCACGTCTTGAATCGACATATGGGCGACAACTGCGGTGACATCCTCCAACACCCGGTAGCGTTCGGCCTCGACGAGCATGCGAGCCATCTTGGGGTCGACTGGGATTTTCGCAAGCGTATGGCCAGTTTTCGTGAGTTTTGGAAGTTCACCCTTTGGTATTGCTTTGATTGCACCGAGCTCGTACAAGAGCGTAAGGCCATCGCGAATAGCTTTGTCGTCTGGGGATTCCACGAATGGAAAGTGCCGCATGTCGCCGAGATTGAGAGAAATCATTTGCAGGATCACACTTGCCAAGTTGGTCCGCAATATTTCAGGGTCAGTAAATTCCGGGCGTGAATTAAAGTTCTCTTCCGAGTACAAGCGGATAGCGATACCGTCAGCAACACGTCCACAACGGCCCGAGCGCTGGTTTGCTGAGGCTTGGGATATTTCCTCAATCGGAAGACGCTGTACTTTAGTCCGCGTTGAATACCGTGAAATGCGAGCGAGGCCAGTGTCCACAACGTAGTGAATTCCCGGCACTGTGAGCGAAGTTTCGGCGATGTTCGTAGAGAGGACGATCCTACGCCCGCTATGTGGGGAGAAGACGCGGTGCTGTTCTGCGTTCGAAAGGCGTCCGAAAAGTGGCGCGACTTCAACATTCTTCCAATGCTGCTTTTCAATTGCTTCCATGCAGTCACGGATGTCACGTTCTGAGGCGAAAAAGCAGAGGATGTCACCGTCGCCTTCTGCCATCAACTCCTTGATGGCGTTGATAACACCGTCAATCATGTCAATATCAATTTCACGATCGCCGGCATTTTCGACGAGCGGACGGTAGCGCACCTCAACCGGGTAGGTACGACCTGAAACCTCAATAATCGGGGCGGGGTTGCCTTCTTCGTCACAGAAGTGCTGCGCGAAGCGTTCGACGTCAATGGTGGCGGATGTGATGATGACCTTCAGGTCGGGGCGTTTGGGGAGAAGCTCCTTGACGTATCCAAGCAAAAAGTCGATGTTCAGGGAACGCTCGTGCGCCTCATCGATAATGATGGTGTCGTACGCGTTGAGGAACCGATCACGCTGAATCTCCGTAAGGAGAATTCCGTCTGTCATGAGCTTCACTGAGGTAGTGGTGCTGACCTTGTCGTCGAAGCGAATGGCGTAGCCGACCGATTCTCCAATGCTCTGACCTAATTCGTCTGCTATGCGTTCAGCGACAGTTCTAGCAGCGAGACGGCGCGGCTGAGTATGCGCTATACGTCCTCGTCGACCGCGGCCGAGCTCGAGCAGCATCTTAGGAATCTGGGTGGTCTTGCCGGATCCAGTTTCACCAGCAATAACAGTCACTTGGTGGTTCGCGACAGCTTCTAAGATGTCATTCTTGCGTTGAGAAACCGGGAGTGCATCTGGGTACTCGATGTTCGGAATGAGTTCATCCCGCGCCCGAACTACGTGCAAGCTTCGGGCAATTGCCTCTTCAACTTTGTTAAGTTCCTTGCCGTTCTTGGCCTGTCGAATGCGACGGCGAAGACGTCGGACGTCGCGTAGTTCCACGTTGTCTAGTTGGCGGAAGAGTTCTTTCTTAGGTGTTTGTTCCTGGTCCTTCATAACTAGCGTCCCAGTTTAGCGGGACAGAATCGCATCACTGGTTTTCGCTACCTCTTTGTACGCCTTTCTACACAACGCTCCAAGTTCCTCAAACTCATGGATGCGGGAAGAAGAAGAGCGGTAGGCCAGTCCAATTGTACGCTTCGCGTCGACACTCTTCTGGAAGGTAGAAAGCCCCAAACCAGGACGTGTGCACTCAGCTGCAATAGCTGACTTGGGAACGAGGGTTGATCCAAGGCCAGCAACAACCAGCTGCATGATGGTAGTCAGTGACGCAGCCCGTGTATCTGATTGGCTTGAATTTGAGGGCGTGGTTTGAACGTTCTTGCAAAGATCAACTATTTGGTCGCGCAGGCAGTGGCCGTCGTCGAGAAGAAGCAAATCGAGTTCTTCCAGGACATCGAGGGTAAGGTTTTGGAGCCCAGACAACTTGTGTTTCTCATTCGTTACGACGATGAAGTCTTCGTCATAGAGTTCCAGTTCACTGACTCCAGGCGCGTGCGTAGGAAGGGCTAGCAGCGCCACATCGACGTTGCCGTCGCGCAATTTAGCGAGTAGGTGTTTGGTGGGCTCTTCGATGATTCGAGGAGTTAAATCGGGGAACTCGCTCTGAATCAGTTGTAAAAGGGTGGGCAGGATATACGGTGCGATGGTGGGGATGATGCCGATATTGAGAGGCCCGGAAAGGACCCCATGTGCACCGCGGGCATGTGCAACAAAAGCATCGGCTGCTTCAAGCGTTGCTTTCGCATAGGGGAGGAGCGCCTCCCCAGTTGGAGTGACGATGACCTTTCGGGTGGATCGCTCGATAAGTTGAATCCCTAAACCGGTCTCTAGCGCGACCAATGCCTGGGATAATGACGGTTGAGAAATGTTGAGCTTGCTCGCAGCAGTGCCGAAGTGCCTATTCTCGGCGATGGTCACAAACGTACGAAGTTGGGCCAAGGTTGGTTTATATTCTTTATTGTTCATTCTTATAACCATACGGCATTGCAATAGGTTTTGCTGTTGAAATTGCGCGGCGTTTCTGGCACAATGTTTGTCAGAGTGCGAGCGATTGCATTCCAAGACCGTATATATACGACATCTCACATTCGGAGGTTAAGCTATGGCAATTCTGACTGTAGGCGAGCGTTTCCCTGAGTTCGATCTGGTAGCGCTGAAGGGTGGCGACCTTCATGAGGTCGACGCAACAAGCCCAGAGGACTACTTCGAGAATGTATCCCTGGAAAAGTACGAGGGTAAGTGGAAGGTCGTTTTCTTCTACCCGAAGGACTTTACGTTCGTCTGCCCAACCGAGATCGCAGCGTTCGGCAAGCTGAACGAAGAGTTCGAAGATCGCGATACGCAGGTCCTTGGTGGCTCCACTGACAATGAGTACTCCCACTTCAACTGGCGTGCAACGCACCCAGATCTGAAGACCGTTCCGTTCCCAATGTTTGCTGATGTCCGCCACGACTTGATCCGTGCACTGGGCGTTGAAAATGAGGCAGGCGTCGCTGATCGTGCAACGTTCATCATCGACCCAGACGGCGTCATCCAGTTCGTGTCTGTCACCCCGGATGCTGTTGGCCGTAACGTCGAAGAGGTCCTTCGCGTTTTGGATGCTCTCCAGTCCGAAGAGGTCTGCGCCTGTGACTGGCAGAAGAACGACCCAACGAAGAATATCGACAAGTTGGCTGTCGTTCAGGAATCCCTGAAGTAAATGAACTCCGAGTCCCCGTCACTAGTTCAATACTCAGTGACGGGGATTTATTAATAAACAATAGAGAGGAAAGAGAAAAGAGATATGTCGATCGATAACCTGCGCAGCGCTTTGCCTGAATATGCAAAAGACCAGAAGCTGAACCTTGGCTCCTTGACACGCTCTACAGAGCTGAACGAGCAGCAGCTGTGGGGCACTCTCGTTGCCTCCGCTGCAGCGACAAAGAACCCCACCGTGATCTCTGAGATTACGGACGAGGCCAAGGAGCACCTGTCCGAAGAGGCTCTCGATGCCGCTTTCGGCGCAGCAACTGTTATGGCAATGAACAACGTTGCCTACCGCGCAAAGGGCTGGCTCGGCGATGACTTTGCACAGGTAAAGTTTGGCCTTCGCATGAACATCATCTCGAAGCCTGGCGTCGAGAAGGCAGACTTTGAGCTGTGGTCGCTCGCAGTATCTGCTGTCAATGGCTGCGAGCATTGCGCTGTAGCACACTCCAACGTCGTGCGCGAAGAGGGCCTGACCAAGGAGCAGGTCTGGGAGGCAGTAAAGATTGCTGCTGTTATCCAGGCCATTGCGCAGACCGTAGTGGCAGAAGACGCACGCTAACTGTTACGTCTTCTGCACGATAGTCGGCTGAGGGACTACATCTGGACAACGTCCAAGTCCCTCAGCCGAACTTCTCCCGCCTCATCAGAGGCATCGAGATCGACGACGCCGTGGAATTGGAAGCTGCGGTCCCCGTCTGGATCTTTCACGATCTGTACGACTTCCCAGAGCCGCGAGCTTTCATCCTTAACTCGGAAATACTCTGGCCCGCGAGCATCTGCGTCTATCATGACATCGTCGTACTCGTCGAAGTAGTCGTCGAGAAGCGAGGGCCAGTCGGGCCGAACATCGGGGTCGAGATATTCAAGCATCGACTCCAGGGCTTCTTCCTTTTCGAACGCAAACAGTTCGACAAGCCTAAAGAAGTAGTTGCGAACCATGATTTTGAACGCCCTGCGGTTCGCTGTGAGCGCCGTAGGATCCTCAACACCGAATGCAAGCTCGCGGTCGAGAACGTCCTGGGAGATTGGGGCGTCGTCATCAGCTAGCGTCGCCCATTCGTCAATGAGCGACGAGTCCACCTGACGGATCAGTTCGCCTAGCCATACGATGATATCTTCGAGCTCTTCAGTCATGTATGCCTCGGGCACAGAGTGGGAGAGGGTGCGCCACGCATCGGTAAGGTAGCGGAGCACCACACCCTCAGAGCGGGATAGCCCGTAGGTTGCGATGAGATCCGAAAACGTCATCGCATGCTCGATCATGTCGCGTACCACCGACTTTGGCGAAAGCTGCCACTCTTTCGCCCACGGGTTACTGGAGCAGTAGGTTTCAAATGCATCTTCCAGTTCCTCCGCGAGCGGCTGAGGGTACGTCACATCTTCGATGAGTGCCATGCGCTCCGTGTAGTCGACGCCCTCTGCCTTGAGAGCTGCGATCTCCTCGCCGCGAGCTGCTGACTGCTGAGCTTGCAGCACCTGACGGGGGTCATCCAAGATTGCCTCAAACGCTGAGATTACATCCAACGAATACGTTGAAGACTCGGGGTCAAGCACCGTGAGAAATGCCAGCGCGAACGGGGAAAGCGGTTGGTTGAGCGCAAAGTCCCTGTCCAGCTCTCGCGTGAGAGTATAGGGGCGATACGCTGGAGAATCAGGAGTGCGTTCTACAATGTCAGCCTGGATGAGCCCGCGAAACAGATCGACTGCCGTAAGAATGTCACGGTTCTGCTTAGCGCGTGTGTCATGGTTGCTCCGAATCAAGTGCTTCATGTGCTCGTAGCCGTCACCCGGGCGAGCAATAACATTGAGCAACATGGAATTCGATACTTGGAACTGGCTAGTGAGTTCCTCCGGTTCTGCCGTTGTGAGGCGCTGGAAAGTTTTTTCGGACCAGGTAACTTCGCCATCACGAGCTGACTTCTTGTTGAGCTTCTTAAGCCGCTTCGGATCGTCGCCGACGCGACGCCGAAGCTTTGCATTCTCAATCTCGTGTTCTGGCGCTTCGACGACGACCGTGCCCTCGGTGTCGTACCCAGCTCGCCCCGCGCGGCCGGCGATTTGGTGAAACTCCCTCGATTTAAGGATGCGTTGTTTCGTCCCGTCATACTTTGCCAGGCCGGTAATCAGCACAGTACGAATTGGCACATTGATACCGACGCCGAGGGTGTCCGTTCCGCAGATCACCTTTAAAAGCCCTGTTTGAGATAGTTTTTCGACGAGCCGTCGATACTTCGGCAGCATTCCGGCATGGTGAATGCCAATGCCTTTTCGAAGTAACCTCGACAACGTTTTACCGAAGGTAGTCGTGAACCTAAAATTCCCGATCTCCTCGGCGATACGTTGCTTCTCCTCTGCGGTGATGATTTTCATACTGGTCAGTGCCTGCGCGCGCTCTGCTGCCTCGCGTTGTGAGAAGTGCACAACGTAGATCGGCGCTTTGTTATCCGCCAGTAGTTCTTCGATCGTCTCATGGACGGGGGAGAACACGTAACTGAAATCGAGTGGCACGGGACGCTCCGACCCACCAACATACGTGGTTGGGCGGCCAGTGCGCTCGGTGAGATCCTTTTCTATCCAGGCAGTTTCTCCAAGCGTGGCAGACATCAAAAGGAACTGGGCCTGGGGGAGTTCCAGTAGCGGCACCTGCCATGCCCATCCGCGGTCCGGCTCCGAATAGTAGTGAAACTCATCCATGATGACCTGCTGAATCTTCGCGTGCTCACCTTCTCGCAGCGCAATATTCGCGACGATTTCAGCGGTGGCTGCGATAATAGGGGCGCCGCTGTTCACTGTGGCATCACCGGTCATCATCCCTACGTTTTCTGCTCCGAAGATCTCACACAGTGCAAAGAACTTTTCGCTCACAAGCGCCTTAATTGGGGCAGTATAAAACGAGCGCTGCCCTCGAGCCATGGCAATGAAGTGCGCAGCGTTTGCCACCATCGACTTTCCCGAACCGGTTGGCGTCGCCAGGATCACATTATCCCCAGCAAGCAACGCAAGCGAAGCTTCTTCCTGAGCTTCATAAAGCGAGATTCCACGACTCTGCGTCCACGCAGTGAAAGAGTCCCAGACGGCCTCTTCAAAAAGGTCTGCTGGAACGTCGTCAAGGTCTGCCAAATACGTCGAAAGAGTCACGCCAACTACCGTAGCCGAGTTCGTCGCGAAAAGCCGCTACTCGTCTTCCTCATCGGTTGACTGAGCTGGGTCAATATAGTAAAAATCCTGCAAAGCCTGACTGAGATCATCGCCAAAAGGCAGTCCCCGTTGTCCGTCGACAAGCGGACGACTCTGCTGGTCCTCGATCGCCGTGAGATAGTTCTCGAAGGCTTCGCTGATCTCATCGCCGGAAGGAACCTGTGCCTCACCGGGCATCTTTGCGTTGGGATTGTTCCTGCGGTACTCCTCAACTTCACGGTCGTAATGCTGTTCGAGAGCCGAGACGACTTGCGCGATCTCCTTTGACGCAGCCGTTTGCTCTGCTAATTGACGCTGAACACTTGTTATCTCTTGCTCGAGCGCGCGGAGTGGCAACTGAAGATTTGCTGTATCCTCGAGCGCCTGCATGAGCTGGAACGCCGCCATCGGGTAAGGAGAGTTTGCAATGTAATGAGGTACATGCGCAGTAAAACCAGCGACCTTTTCGCCTCGCTTATCTAGCTCTCGCTCGATCATGATGGAGGCAGCCCCGGGCACAGTAATAATTCCGTCGAAGAGATACTTGTCTTTCACCAAGCTCTCATCATTTCCGTGTGTGGAAACCACTACTGGGCGGGTATGGGGAGCGGCAACAGGGGCAGCGTAGAGGCACAGCGTTTGCTGAACTCCAAACTGCACTGCAAGGTCAGCCACAGACTTGCTAAATGCCTCCCAACGCAGATCAGGCTCTGGCCCGCTCAGCAGCAGAAACGGCATATCCTTTGTGTCGCGGACAACACGCAGCTCAATGCCGATCTCTTCGACGTCGGCCACCGTGTGATTCGCCAGGGTTACAGCAGGCCTGCGAGAGCGGTAGTCAATGAGTTCATCGTTATTGAAGGTGGCTAAAGTGCGGGTTTCCAACGCCGCGTTGAGATGATTCGATACCCCTTCAACCGCATGGCCCGCATCTGCGTAACCCTGTAACGCAACGACGAGCGTTGGCCCCTCAGGAGATTCGCCAAGACTCGAGGGAGACGGGTACTCAAGTTCATACATGCGATTATTCGTTGGCATGACCGCTCCTAGGATAATTTGAAAGGATCTAACTTTGTACTTACCCACAACGTCTGGGGTGAAGAAATATTCCTGCTGAAAATAAGGAATTCTAGCAAAGCGGGAACCGATGCTGTGTTGGCTACGTCTAAACTGTATGAAAATAAATGCAGCTAATTCATCACTTTTTGGACCATCAGATATCATCGCAGCCCTGCCCGGGGTTCTAGGGTTTTATCCTCAAGAATCGGTCGTGGTGCTCGGCATCATTCCGGACAGCGAAGGAACACGTGGGCTTCAACTTGGACCTGTAGTTCGCGTTGACCTCACGCGCCTTGAAGCATTCATAGAAAGCCTCAAGACCGACGTGACGCAATACCTACTGGGGGATGACGTCATCGCGTACCTTGCAGTCATTGTGAGCCGTATTCCGAACTCAGAGCTCGTCAAAGACGCAGTTGATCGCTTGCAGTTCCTCGAAGAAGAAACCGGTTTCAAAGTCGACCTGTGCTGGCATGTTTCCGAAATTGCGCAGGGTACCCCATATACATTGCTTTTTGGACCGCCATTGAATGCGGCCGAAGAATGCGATCGCGCGTCCTCCCTCATTGGTGGCTGTGTATCGTCAGTGATTTCCTCTCCATCGATGCGCCCATACGTTGAGCAGGGGATACTCCCAGAACTCGATAGACAAGACACGTTTAGCTATTTTGAGCCGGTCGATTCGGAGTCCGTCCAACTGGCGCAACAAATCCAGGCACAGACACGCAAAGACGGGTTGCAGCTACTGAAAGACTTGTGGGGCGGTAGCCACGCTGGGGAGGAGGAACACCCGGCAAAACTGGCGAAAGAAGAAATTGAAAGCATTATCGAGGTTCTGCTTTGCTTGCCCGAGACTTGCCTCATCGGCCAGCGCGATGCTAATCCAATCGGCGAAATCTCGAATGAAATGAGAATCGCGCTCGAAGGCTTGACGGCTCTGCTCACCCATGCTCTACTGCGGGATACACTTATCCCCACGATTATGCAGAACCCAAAGCGACTTGCTGCTCCACTACTATTCTTGTCGCGCCATGCTGTGGGGACAGTGCGGGCAAACGCGTTAGCGTTGTGGGCTGTGATCGCTGTGCGGTGCGAGATCGGGTCTTGGGCAGGGGTCGCACTACAGTGCGCGCTGCAAGAAATGCCGGACCACTCATTAAGCGACGTGCTCCTGCAGTTACTCGCGATCGGTCAATATGAGGGTCTCCTGCACGCAGTTGAAGAAGGCGGGGAAGCAGTCTGGATGGAGCTAGAGATGCTTGCAGGTTCCTAACAGCAGATCGGCTCTACTGAAGCTCAATGCGCACGGCATGCGCGAGGTCATCAGGAATGACGAAATCTTTTTGGCCAGGAAGTGATAGCTGTAGCCCCCCATCATCCGGAAGGCTCACTATGACTTTTTGGCCGACGATATCGCCTAGGCCTGCCAGCTCCGGCAAGCGCTCTGCTTCGAGCTGCAGAATCTCACTGATTTGGACCACTACAGCTTCGCGGCCCTCGGAGAGATCTAAGTCCGTTGCGCGAGTGCCAAGCTCAGGCTTAGCAACATTTGAACCGCCAATTTCATCCAACGCAGGGATGGGGTTGCCAAACGGAGATACCTGAGGGTGGTTGAGTACCTCGTATACGCGCTTTTCCACGGCTTCACTCATCACGTGTTCCCAGCGACATGCTTCGTCGTGCACTTGTTCAATATCCAACTTGAGGATGCTGGTGAGAAGGCACTCTGCGAGGCGGTGCTTACGCATCACCGCAGTCGCACGGGCGCGTCCCTCGTCGGTAAGGGAGAGCGAGCGATCTGTTTCAACAACAATCAGGCCGTCGCGCTCCATGCGGGCGACGGTCTGGGAAACTGTCGGGCCAGACTGCTCGAGCCGCTCTGCGATTCGTGCGCGGAGCGGCACAATGCCTTCCTCCTCAAGTTCGTAAACTGTACGTAAATACATTTCTGTTGTGTCTACGAGATCACGCACGTGGAACTCCCTTGCCTAAAAGTCGCTCTGAAGCGTTGAGGCTGCATCAACATTCAACGCAGTCCAAGAATCGACGCCTATTAACGATTGCTATGGTAACCCAAAAAACTATTAGTTGCGGAACGCTTCGTCGCGGTTGTTACATTGCGTAATCCCTAAGGCGCTCTGCCCGGTCACCTACGCGAAGCTTCGCCATGACCTCTCGTTCGATTTGGCGAACGCGCTCACGAGACAAGCCGAATTTACGCCCAATCTGGTCCAATGTGCGGGGAACACCGTCGGTCAGCCCATAGCGCATACGGATGACGTCCTGCTCGCGCTGCTCCAAACCGTTGATGACATCTTGGATGTCATCGTGACGGAGCACGGATACCACCGCGTCTTCGGCGTCTGTAGCTTCTGCATCTTCAATGAAGTCCCCCAGGGGGGCCTCTTCATCCGCTCCGACCGGCATGTCAAGACTCACGGGGTCTCGGGATTGACGCAGGAGGAGCTCAATCTTGTCCTCTTCGATGCCAGACTCCTCTGCCAACTCCTCATTCGTTGGTTCGCGGCCAAACGACTGGTACATCTCGCGGCGAATTCGGGAGAGTTTATTGACTTGTTCTACAAGATGCACAGGGAGACGGATAGTACGAGACTGGTCTGCCATGCCGCGAGTAATGGCCTGGCGAATCCACCACGTCGCGTACGTTGAGAATTTAAAGCCCTTGGCATAGTCAAATTTCTCCATCGCGCGGATCAGTCCGAGGTTGCCCTCTTGGATCAGATCGAGCAGTGGCATCCCGCGTCCTGTGTATCGCTTTGCCAACGACACAACCAGACGAAGATTTGCCTCGAGGAGGTGGGCGCGAGCTTTCCGTCCTTGCTTCGCCAGAATTTTATAGTCACGTTTCTGGGCTCGGGTGAGCTTGCAGTCTGGATCATCAAGAAGCTGCTGGGCATAGAGTCCAACTTCGATCTGCTGGGCTAGTTCGACCTCTTCTTCTGCATCGAGCAGGGCAGTCTTGCCAATGCCATTGAGATACACGCGAACAAGGTCAGCCGATGGATTGTCGTTCGTTTGATTGCGACGACTACCGCGGTCAACTTTTTCTTCGTTGTCCGCTGTTAAGGTCTGACTCTTCGACGTCATTGAGCACTGCCTCCTTGGACGAGTGGAACAGGTAATCTTCTACACCCTCAACGATCTTGGACACATTTTTGTTCCCAATGATCAAAAGAGTGCTAGGCCTCGACAATCACCGTGAATGGGCCGTCGTTGATGCTCTGCACCTTCATATGGGCACCAAACTTTCCTTCAGCGACCGTGATGCCCCGGTCCCGGAGGTAGGCTGCGATTTTTTCAATGATGGGTGCTGCTTCATCTGCGGGGGCTGCGTCACTCCATGATGGCCTCCGTCCTTTTGCCGTGCGACCCATCAACGTGAACTGACTCACAAGCAAAACAGGGGCTTGTGCGTCCACTACAGACTTTTCGCCCTCCAGGATTCGCAGTTCCGCGATTTTGCGAGCAACCGTTTCCCAAGCGTCGTCGCTATCCTTACGTCCTGCTCCGACAAGGGCCAGAATTCCACCAGTCGCCTCGCAGTCGATTGCTCCGACGACTTCACCGTCGACGGTGACGCTCGCGCTCGTAACTCTTGTCAATACAGCCTTCATTCCTACTCCACCTCTGCAATTTCCGACGGCAGCACGATGCCGTGGCGGATAAGATCCACAACAGCTGCAACCGTTTGGTTTTCCAATTCTTCAAGGGCCTGCTGGTCGTCGACACCTCGAGATGCTGCTAGGATGCCCACCACGTCACGCAGTGGCAAGCCGGCGGGATGCAATCCTGCAAGGACGGTTTTCAACGCCTCATCCAATGAATGAGAGAATCGTGGGCCATCCATTCGAGTAATGCGCAGCTCTTCGCGCGTGAAACTCAGCCCCTCTTCAGTATTTGGCACAGCGATGTCTTCGATCGCGACTGTGGGCCGGACCAGGAACGAACTATCTAAGAGTTCCTGGACGGATTTTTGCCGTAGCCACGCCTGCCGTAGATAGTATTCTTCGACCTCAGGCCCAAGCGGGTCCGTGAACGGGTGTGTTAATTCTTCCGCAGTAATCTCGGAGGGCTGGTCGCCGATGTGTTGCATGAAAATCCAACCGAAACCAATAGCGTGAACACCCGCGGCTTGGAAGTAATCGAGCCACTGTTGTGTGCGGGCTATGCCGCTTTCAGTCCTGAGGTCGACTGATTCATCTTTCAGCCACGTGGCGACGTAGGTCTCGGGGTCAACCACTTCTCGTTGAAGCACCCATGCGCTGACTCCTTGCGAAGGGACCCAACTCGCAACTCGCGACTGCCACGCCTCACCATCAATATGGGCCCATGAGCCCAGCATGCACAGCATCCCACCTTCTGCGAGATATTCAGGTGCGTGCTCTGCCACGAGGCGACTTGCTTCATCCAGTGGCATGCCGGAGTCGCGGTAAACATGCCCCACCTCCGGAATGCCGACTACAAACGGCGGGTTGGCAACGATCCTGTCAAACTGCTCGCCCGCGACAGGCTCAAACCAAGATCCTTCGCGGAGCTGAACGCTAGTGATGCCATTCATCTCGAGCGTGGCCTGAGCCAACTCGATCGCTCGATGATGAATGTCAGTACCGACGATCTGATCGGCAAGGCCAGATTGTGCTACCGACAGCACCCCTGAACCGGTTCCAAGGTCCAAAACCGTTCCAGTCGGTGACTGCGGGATCGCGTGCAACAGGGATTTCGACGCCGCTCCGACTCCAAGTACGTGATCTTTGCCGGGAACGATTGCAGACGTAGAGGCGTCGAGATCTGCAACTATGAGGTGATGCTGTTGAGACAACAAATGAGGCCGGATGTCGTAAGCAACCTCGTAGCGTTGCTCTTTGGTCTGGTGAAAGACACCTGCGCTGATGAGTTTCTCAGCAAGGGACGAGCCAAATAACGCCTCGAGCTCGTTTTGGGAAGTCGGGCGCCGCAACAACAAAGTGGATATGGCCGATCCGATAACGTCTTCTGAATGGCAGCGACGCAGGACGGCTCCCACCTCGCCCCGGTAGAGAGCCTGGTATGCATTTGGCCCAAGATAACTTCCAATCGAAGATGTGGTGTAGGGGAGCGCGCGCAATCGTTCACCGAGCTCCCGCGCAAGTCCAGGGTGTAATCCAAATGCTGTAGATGATAAATCTGTCATGCTGCTACTCCGAGTGGGATTCGTGATCGATAACGGTCGGCGTCGTATCTGTTGAAGCCTGGTTCGAGGATAGTTGTTGCCTCGACTGCTCCTCCAACGCGGCATAGGCACGACTCAGCGCAGGCTTGTAGACATTCTTTTCACGCGGATCACGCGACTCTCCTTTCGCGTTGCCCAACATCACTGCGACCCAGGGGAGCGGTACGGAAACAATAAAGAGCAACGTCGCAATCCACCAGTTTCCGAGCCACCACGCAGATGCGATCGAAAGCAAAATGAATGGGATTCGAAGCGCCTGCAACCAAAGGTATTGAGCCTCTCGGCTCTGCAGGTTTTGCTCCGGCGTCTGCTTCGCATCCGTAATGAGTGCACGGTGTCGTTTTGAGCGGAAATGACGAAAAAGGAAATGCTTATCGTCGTGGACTTCGACTTCCGCATCAATCGAGACGTGCTCTTGTGCCTCGTCCTCTCTCTCGTTCATAAATACACAGGTTAGCGCCTCGGCTTAAAAACTTTGCCAAAGTGGGGCATGATGGGAGTCGTGAATACGACGACGAAGACTCTTGAGCGCACAGACCTTCGGGAAGACACATCGTCAACAAATGATGATGGAACCCCCAAGTTTTTCCACTATGTGAAGAAGGATCAGATTTTCGATTCTGCGATTTCTGGAAAAGTCGTAGTCGCACTCTGTGGCAAGACATTTCCGGTGAAGAAGCAGGCGAAGCCTGGGTCGCCAGTATGTCCTGACTGCGAACGCATCTATAAGGGGTTGCGTCGGAAGTGACGGCTCCAGGTACGTCGGCCGGGCCTCAGCTGCGCGCATGGCAGCAAGAGGCCCTCGATTCGTTTATGCGCACCAAACCTCGAGACTTTCTCGCTGTAGCAACTCCTGGTGCGGGTAAGACGACGTTTGCACTGACACTAGCCAGCAAACTGCACGCATCGAAGGCAGTGCAGCGCATCATCGTCGTCGTACCAACAGAACACCTAAAACACCAGTGGTCCCAATCAGCAGCGAGGTTCGGCCTTTCGCTAGACCCAAACTTCACAAACTCATCTGCGGTAAACCCTGCCTATGACGGCATTGTCGTGACGTATGCGCAAATCGGTATGCACCCGTTCAAGCATCATGCGGTGGCCACTGCGAAGCGCAGTTTGGTGATTCTTGATGAGATTCACCATGCTGGTGACGCCAAAAGTTGGGGGGATGGAGTCTACGAGGCTTACAACGATGTCGAACACCGCTTAGCGTTGACAGGTACGCCGTTTCGCTCTGATGATTCCCAGATTCCGTTCGTCCGATACGTCGAAGACGGCGATGGGCACCTCGTTTCACAAGCGGACTACACCTATGGGTACTCCCACGCCTTGGCCGATGGCGTCGTCCGCCCAGTTGTATTCCTGGCATATTCCGGCGAGGCACAGTGGAAAGACTCCGCCGGGGAAGAGTATTCCGCAAGGCTTGGTGAGCCACTGAATGCCGAGCAGACCGCGCGTGCCTGGAAAACTGCCCTAGATCCGAAAGGGGACTGGATCAAGGCAGTCCTCCAGGCGGCACATACAAGGCTGAAAAAACTTCGTACGAATATGCCGGATGCCGGAGGCCTCGTCATCGCTACGAACAAGACGACAGCACGCGCCTACGCCAAGATCCTCTCCAGCATTTCGAGCACGCCCGTTACGGTCGTGCTCTCAGACGAAGCCGGGGCATCCGACCGCATCGACGAATTCTCCGCGTCCACCGACGAATGGATGGTCGCAGTCAGAATGGTCTCTGAGGGAGTCGACGTTCCTCGCCTCGCTGTCGGAGTATATGCAACATCAGCATCGACACCACTGTTTTTCGCGCAGGCAATCGGACGATTCGTACGCTCACGCATGCCAGGCGAATCCGCCTCCGTTTTTCTCCCGTCGGTCCCGGTTCTGCTCCGCCTCGCGGAAGAAATGGAGGTGTCACGCGACCACGTTTTGGGCAAACCACACCGAGAATCAGGGTGGTCCGACGAACTACTAGCCCAAGCAAACCAAGTTCAAAACGAACCAGACGACAACCCTTCGTACGAAGCCATCGGCGCATCAGCCGAGCTAGACTCTTTAATTTTCGACGGCTCCACCTACGGCACACCCACCGTCGCAGGATCCGCAGAGGAACAAGACTTCCTAGGCCTTCCAGGGCTGCTTGACGAAGAACAGGTCAAGACTCTGCTCCGCAAACGCCAAAGCGACCAACTAGATGCCCGAGAAGCAGAAGAAAAAGCGCGAAAGGCTGCCGAGCGCCAAGCACGCGAGCGTGCTGAAGTACTAGGAGAGCACTTGGCTCCCACTCAGCCGTCCAAGCAAACCTCCGCGCCGGGTAGCAGCGAGGAGGCATCAGTGGCGGCTGATGAGATTCCCCAGTTGAGAAAGGAACTCAACGCTCGCGTTTCAATCGTCGCTGGAAAGACGGGTCGCCCGCATGGTGCGATCCATACGGAAGCGCGTAAAGCGTGTGGTGGTCCGCCGACCGCGCTGTGCAATGCGGAACAGCTGCGGGCGCGTATTGCGTACTTACGAGATTGGTAATACACGAAACCGGTAGGAGAGTGGACCTCCTACCGGTTATTGCTTACTACGTAGAAACGCATTTAATCGAGGTAATCGCGCAGCACCTGTGAACGCGACGGGTGGCGAAGCTTCGACATCGTCTTGGACTCGATCTGCCGGATGCGTTCGCGTGTCACACCGTACACCTGGCCGATTTCATCTAGCGTGCGAGGCATGCCATCGGTCAAGCCGAAGCGGAGCCGCACGACGCCGGCCTCACGCTCGGAAAGTGTGTGGAGGACATCCTGAAGTTGGTCCTGAAGAAGCGTAAAGGAAACAGCGTCGACTGCCACAACGGCTTCGGAGTCTTCGATGAAATCACCGAGTTGGCTGTCGCCTTCATCGCCGATCGTCTGATCCAATGAGATCGGCTCACGGGCGTACTGCTGGATCTCCAACACCTTCTCTTCGGTGATGTCCATCTCTTTTGCGAGTTCAAGCGGTGTAGGTTCGCGTCCAAGATCTTGTAGAAGCTCACGCTGGATACGGCCAAGCTTGTTGATGACCTCGACCATGTGCACCGGGATGCGAATGGTTCGAGCCTGGTCTGCCATGGCACGTGTAATTGCCTGGCGGATCCACCACGTTGCATAGGTGGAAAACTTGTAGCCCTTGGAATAGTCGAACTTTTCAACTGCACGGATGAGACCGAGGTTGCCCTCCTGGATGAGGTCCAAGAAGGCCATACCGCGACCGGTGTAGCGCTTTGCCAGCGAAACCACGAGTCGAAGGTTAGCTTCGAGCAGATGGTTCTTCGCCTTGCGACCGTCTCGGGCGACGGCGCGGAAGTCGCGCTTAACCGCAGGGGTAAGGCGTGCTTCCTTGTCTCCCTCCTCAGCTGCACGGGCCATCTCGTCGAGTCGGTGTTGCGCGTAGAGACCAGCTTCAATGCGCTTCGCGAGAGAAACCTCCTGCTCAGCATCGAGCAGAGCAACCTTACCTATTTGCTTCAAATACGCACGGACAGAGTCCGCAGATGCGGTGAGCTGAGCGTCCTTGCGGGCTTGGCGAAGTGCAGCAGATTCCTCGATATCCCAGACAGAAGATCCGTCGTCTTCCTCGTCTTCTTTTTCCTCGTCGTCATCACCAAGATGCTCGTCAAATTCTTCGTCATCTTCTTCAGCCGTCAGCGGGTCGAAGTCCTGCTCCTGGTCAGAATCGTCGAGCGATTCGTCCGTTTCTTCCAGCGCGGAGTCGTCGCTGGTGACCTCATCAGTTGCGGGTGAAGCAGCCTTCTTTGCGGCGGTTTTCTTTACTGTCTTCTTCGCTTTCTTAGCTACCTTTGACGCCTTTTTCGCGGTTTTGCGTGCTGTTTTCTTCGCAGTCTTCTTGGCGGTCTTTTTGGCAGCCTTTTTGGCGGTTTTCTTGGCTGCTTTTTTGGTGGCTTTCTTGGCGGTCGTTGTGCCGTCGGTTACGCCGCCGGAAGTGCTCTCTGCCGCATCGTTGACGGAGTTTTTGCCTGAAGCTTCGCTGGCTACCACGTACGCCCTTTCGCCTTTGTGAACTGATTGATGCTTTTGCGGACACCGAGACTTCCTCCAACAATGGATGGAAAGAAAGTCACTCTGGTGAAAGCAGACCAGCAAACGCCGGTCTGCCTTCCTAGCGTACGCAAACTGTGCTGATTTTTCAGAACGCCTATCTTAACAGCATTGTCAAGCTGCTTTGTGTTAGACGCCGAGTCTCGCTAGTTACGGTGCGAGGTGCTCATTGGCCGCCATCGCTGCTCCGACAATGCCTGCTCGGTTGCGAAGAGTGGCCACGACGACAGGAGTGTCGACAGTCAATAGAGGGACCCATTTGTCAGATTTCCGCGAGATGCCACCACCGACGACGAAACACTCTGGATTAAACAGTCGCGCGTATTCGTGCAGCACCTTATCAACTCGCTTCGCCCACTTCTTGAAGCTCAGGTCTTCCCTCTGCTTTACAGCTGAGGAGGCGACGTGCTCTGCTTCCTTCCTATTGACGATTAAATGGCCAATTTCTGTGTTAGGGAAGAGGTGCCCATTAACCAGGAACGCTGAACCAATACCAGTGCCAAACGTGAGGAATATGACAGAACCGTTTCGGGCTCGTTCATTGCCAAAGGCAACTTCAGCAAGCCCCGCGGCGTCGGCGTCGTTTAATACAGTGACAGAGCGCTCAGGGAGATGCTGCTCAAAGAGCTCATGCACATCGGTGTCGATCCACGACGGGTCGATGTTAGCTGCGCTCTTTGCGATCTGATGCTGAATCACCGACGGCAGCGTTACTCCCACAGGGCCGTCCCATTCGTGGAGACGGACGATCTCTGCGACTGTTGATGCAACAGCTTCAGGTGTAGCTGGCTGAGGAGTTGCGATCTTGATCCTGTCGCCGACGAATTCTCCGGTTTTGAGGTTGACGATGGCGCCCTTGATTCCAGAACCGCCGACATCGACGCCCATACCATAGTGCTCTTGGGCACCATCAATTCCACTTGTTGTAGTCATAACATTGAGCATACAAAAGGTGTGCTCATTGCGCATGTAGGAAAATATTTAGGAGCGCGGTACCTAGAACGAGCGGGTTGACGTCGCTGTACTTTAATTAGCTATAAAGCCTTTGATGTGTAGGGAACCCGTGGGTATTGGCCTGCTGACCTTGTAATATGACATATAGCTTTGTGTGCTTTATTATTCGGCTCCAAACCAATAAAAAGGCTGAGGCTCATCTATAGGAAGCGTATCTCCTCAACGGGCCTAGGCATTGCTGAACTTGACTACTCCTGGAGGCACCACCACCATGGCGACCGATTACGATGCACCGCGTAAGCGCGCAGAAGACGAGCTTGAGACTGACTCCCTCGAGGGCTTGAAGGCTGCGGAGGTTGCGGGCAGCAGCATGGATGATGACGGTGAAATCGTTGAACCGTTTGAACCGCCACTTCAAGATCTGTCTGGTGAGGAACTGAACGTTGAGGTAAAGCCTCGCCAAGATAACGAATTCACTTGTGCGTCTTGCTATTTGGTTCAGAAAAAGAATCGGCTGGCTTACGAAACCGAAGACGGCCAGAAGATTTGCCTCGACTGCGAGTAGTAGCGAGCAACGCAGTCGCGCGATCCCTAGGCGGTCCGCTGCTCAGGCAAAAACATTCCGAGGATTTTCTCCGGTTCTTTCGCAGCAATTAGCCAGTAGGGGGTTGGGTCCTGAGGATCGTCCAAGACAAGCAGAATATGTTCTTTCACCCAACCATGCGATACCAAGAAAGCAGCTGGGTCTAACTGTCGTCCGAGAGCATTTCGCTTCGCTGATGCAGGGACAACCATAGATCTGCTGACAACGGTGTTGGGTAAGTTGGCGTCGTCAACGACGAGCCAACGAGTGCCGTCGCTGTCTTGCTCGACCGCAATTGTAGTTTTCGAAAGCCATGTCAAGAACCAAAAAACTAAACTTCCGATAACGAGCACGGGGATAATAAACCACCAAATATTGCGGTTGAGCGTAAGTTGTGCCCCGATGAGCAGCGTTAATGCTGCACCGATGATCCACCAGTACCAAGGCACCCATTGACGCTCCGTATATAAGGCTTTGGAACCACTGGATGCCGGTGCGTTTTGGTTGCTATTCATACCCTCATCAACTCGTCAATTCGATGTACTCCCGAATACGTTACCCAATAACACTAGGCGAAATTATCTTAAGAATGCACACGCAATGGAATCCCGTAAGGTGTATGAAGTGACCTCTCTTGAACCAATTTCAGTAAAACGTCTTGATCCAGACATGCCGCTTCCTAAACGAGCGCATGAAGGTGACGCCGGGGCGGACCTTTACTCCTCGGAAACACGGACATTGGCTCCCGGCGAACGGGCGCTCATCGGCACCGGAATTTCTGTCGCGTTGCCCATGGGAACTGTCGGGCTCATTCATCCTCGTTCGGGACTCGCTGCCAAACACGGGATTTCTATTGTGAACACGCCAGGCACCATTGATGCCCAGTATCGAGGGGAGTTGAAGATTTGCCTTCTTAATACCGACCGTGAATGTTCGTTTACAGTTGAACGAGGAATGCGGATTGCTCAACTAGTGGTGCAAAAAGTCGAGTTGGTTGACTTCGTCGAAGTTTCCGAGCTTGACGATACCCAGCGTGGTGCCCAAGGATACGGATCAACGGGGCTCGCCTGAGGCCACATTGGGCCCGTACTAGAGTAATTCTCACCCGAAGAAACTTTTTTGAAATACACAACTTCACTCGAAAGGTGATCACCCATGGCATGGTGGCCATTTGGTAAAAAGAAGAAAGACCAGCAGAAGGAAGACGCTGCCCCCGCTCAGACGGAGGCAGAGACCAACGACGATCTAGAGGTCACAGCACCAAAGTCTCAGGACACGGGGATTGCAGCGGATACTGATCCATCCCAGACTCCATCAGCCACTGGTACTCTTGCCGATTATGATCCAATCAGTGGATCTACCGGTCCGTTCGACGGCGACAACGTCGACATTGAGGAGTTCGATTTTTCTGACTTCTCCCAGGTGAACCTCAACCTCGGATCAATGCAGATTCCGCTGCCAAAGGATTCGCAGGTGCAGGTTGAAATGGGCGAGAACGGCCCGAAGATGGTGCACATCGTTACCAGGTACGGTCGCATCACTCCGGTTGCTTTCGCTGCACCGCGTAACGGCGGCCTGTGGGCCGAATCGGCAGAAGAAATTGCCGAGGGCATGAAGAACGAGGACATGCCTGTCGAGTTTGAAGAGGGCCCCTGGGGAACCGAAATCGTTGGTACTGGCGCTAACGGTGTGATCCGCATCATCGGTGTTGAGGCGCCTCGATGGCTGTACCGTGTCACGTTGGCCGCTCCGGCGGGAATGGAAGAACAGCTTGCTGAGCTCGGGCGGGAAGTCGTAGCACGCAGCTTTGTTTACCGCGGTCCGGACCCAATTTTGGCGGGTAACTCTTTGCCAGTCGTCCTGCCTGCGCAGTTGGCTCGGCAGGTGCAGCAGGCTGTACAGGAGCGGGCTGCGCAGGAGTCGCAGCAGCAGAGCCCACAGGCTGGAAACCCGAACGCCCTGAGTGACGCGCTGAAACAGATCATCGCACAAAACAACGAAGCGAATAAGAATAATTAATGAGTGCCCAACCATCGCTGACACCAGGCGACAGCATTCAAGTCACATTCCACGCCTTTGCTCACGGCGGTGAGGCTATTGCCCTTGCCAATGACGGACGAGTTGTCTTCGTGCAAGGCGCTCTACCTGGAGAAACAGCGACCGTCAAACTGCTGAAAGTGAAAAAGCGGTGGGCTCGCGGTGAACTGCTCGAGATACAACAAACTTCACCAGATCGAGTGAAGGTAGGATGTCCTGCTGCTGCGGCAGGTGCGGGCTGCTGCGACTTTGCGCATATGAGTGAATCTCTGCAGCGGGCCGCCAAAACAGAGGTACTTGTTGGACAGCTTGAAAAAATGGCACGTCCATCTGGTGTGCTTGATGGCATTGATCTCACCGCCATTTCGGTTCAGGCTTTAGCGCCTACGACCGGATGGCGGACGCGTATCCGACTCGGCACTGATGCGCAGGGGCGTGCCGGTTTCAGGAAAGCACGTTCCAATGACGTCGTCGCCGAGCGTTGTACTCAGGCGATGCCGGAACTGTTTGACGGGATTGTTGGCGATGGGGCACGACGATTTACTCCTGGGTCTGAGATAGTCGTCGTCATCGATTCTCTCGGGAACCGGCATGTCGTTGAAACGAGCAAAGTCCAACGCGGACGGCGCGTGGAACGAATAGACCGTACGGTTGAAGGCTCCGGCAACATCGTAGAAATGGTCGGAAACGATAGGTTTGAGTTTCCGGCGACTGCGTTTTGGCAGGCGCACCGTAGTGCACCGTCGGCATATGCAGATCTGGTGCGTGAGTGGTCCCTTGCGGGGAGGCCTTATCAGAACAATTCCGGTTGGGACCTCTATGGCGGAGTAGGGCTCTTTGTTCCATCCATGTCCGCGGCACTCGGTGGTGGTCCGGTTGCAACCGTCGACTATTCGAAGTCCGCGATGGCGCATTCTCAGCCTGCACTTGCAAGCCTCGACGTCAACAAAGTCAACTCCCGGGTAGAAACAGGAATTCGATCCTTGCCCCCCGCGGGCCTGGTTGTGCTCGACCCTCCTCGAACTGGTGCTGGAGACAAAGTGATTCATGATATCGCAGCGGCGAGTCCGCAGCGAGTGATTCACATTGGGTGCGATCCGGCAACATTTGCTAGAGATTTAGCAAGTTGGGGAGCATGCGGATATCACGTAACTGAGATAAAAGTCATCGATGCATTTCCAGGAACGCATCACTTTGAAACGCTTGCATGCCTGGAGCCTCTGCGTCCTCATTAGGAATGGGGCGTGCGCCCCGCAAGGTGTAAACTAGCGTCAACTATTGCTTGTTCTAAAGGAGAAGTAGAGGACCGTGGGACTGATAGGTAAACTCAATTCGCCAGCGGATTTGAAGTCGTTGGCGCCTGGGGAATTATCAGATCTCGCTGATGAAGTACGCCAGTTTTTAATTGAGAAGGTGTCAGCAACGGGAGGTCACCTGGGGCCGAACCTCGGCGTTGTCGAGTTGACAATTGCACTGCATTACGTATTCGACTCGCCAACGGAACCGGTCGTTTTTGATACCTCTCACCAGTCGTACGTGCATAAAATTCTGACCGGGCGTGCTGGTCAGTTTGATTCCTTGCGTCAGAAAGACGGTCTTTCTGGCTATACCTCGCGCTCGGAGTCGGAACATGATTGGACTGAGTCATCGCACGCGAGTGCTTCGCTTTCAATTGCAGATGGCTTAGCGAAAGCCAAGTACATTCAGGGCAAGGGCGACGAAAATGTTGTCGCCGTCGTCGGTGACGGTGCACTGACAGGTGGGATGTGCTGGGAAGCGCTGAACAACATTGCAGCCGCAGAACGCAACGTAGTCATAGTCGTAAATGACAATGGTCGCTCGTATTCGCCAACTATTGGTGGTTTTGCGAACAACCTGACTCGCCTTCGTGATCAGCTCGCAGCTTTGCGCATGAAACCCGGCTACGACGACGTAATGGAATCCGGTAAGAAGACCCTCAAGTCGATGGGTTGGGTCGGAGAACGGACGTTTGAAGCGCTTCATGCGCTGAAAGAAGGAGTGAAGGCCCAGGTTATCCCAACAGAGATGTTCCCGGAGCTGGGGATGAAGTACGTTGGGCCAGTAGAAGGTCACGACCTCACGGCGTTGCTAAGCGCTTTCGAGTACGCGAAGACCTACGAGGGGCCCTTGATTGTGCATGTTGTGACTGAGAAAGGCCACGGCTTCGCCCCCGCAGTTAACAACATCGCCGACCAAATGCACTCCACTGGTGCGATTGACCCTGTTACAGGAGAAACTCTGAAGAAGTCCAAGCCAGGGTGGACATCAATTTTCACCGAGGAACTTCTCGACGCCGCTAGGACTCGACGTGACATTGTCGCAATCACGGCCGCTATGGCTGGGCCGACAGGCCTTGTACCGTTCGCAGAGGAATTTCCTGATAGATTTTTTGATGTCGGTATTGCGGAGCAGCATGCGATTGCCTCTGCCAGCGGGCTTGCTCTCGGGGGACTGCACCCCGTTGTCGCGGTCTACTCCACATTTTTGAACCGAGCTTTCGATCAGCTCCTGATGGACGCAGCACTTATCAAGCAGCCGTTGACTGTAGTGCTCGATAGAGCGGGCGTCACTGGTACGGACGGCGCAAGCCACAACGGCGTGTGGGATATGGCGCTGACGTCGATCGTCCCAAATATTCGTGTCGCGGCGCCTCGCGATCCGCAGCAGCTAAGGGAACTGTTTAGGGAAGCTTTGACTGTTAAGGACGGGCCAACTGTCGTCCGCTTCCCTAAGGGGAACGTCGGCGAGAACCGAGCAGCTATTAAGCGGCTGCCAGGTGGCGTCGATATTCTTCGAGAGCCATCATCGACTGCGCAAGATGATGAAAGTGACCAGACAGTTGATGTGTTGATTGTTGCAGTGGGAGTTTTTGCGGATTCGGCACTACGGGTCGCTGAACGATTGGAATCGGACAATGTTCGAGTTACCCTGGTAGATCCTCGTTGGGTTGTGCCTGTTTCCCCTGATATTCTCGAGCTTGCGGTTGAGTCCGATCTTGTCGTGGTGTATGAAGACGGGATCGTGCATGGAGGCGTTGGTTCAGCAATTGCAGAAGCGTTGTCCTACGCTGAAATCGACACACCGCTGCGGCATATTGCATTTCCTCAGGTGTTCCCAGAGCACGCTTCCCGGGAACAGATCTTTGAAGAATTCGGTATGGACGAGTCAGCTGCGACGAAAAAGATTCGCGAGTGGGTACGCGGCCTTGAGGACCGCGATCAATAAGGCACTCGCTGCCTAGCGGCGAGGTTCCGGCTGTTCCGCCACGAAAATAGGTGCTAGGAAGTCTATTTGCCATTCGCGCAGTCCCATCTGCTTGAGCAGGGGACGGGTGTATTCCATTGGCCAATCTAGACGTTCGTGGAAGGCGGTCCATATGGTCCGTTCGAGGACCTTGTTCGTCAAAATCAGCTCTTTGCGGATCTTAAGAGTCTCGGCGATTTCGGCGACCCGATTGTTTATGTTTTGTCGCGTACGTAGCGCCACTTTGTTGTGCCTTGTCCACTCCCAAATGCTTTTCCTAGTAGGTAAGCGAAGTTGTTCCCTCAGTGCGGTTTCAAATGGGGATAACAGCGCATCATGGATTGTCTCGAGCCAGAAGTATGGATAGTTGGTGAGCGCATGGGTTGCACCGTCAAACGCCAGCAATTCGTCAACGGTCGTTGGGCGGGACTGAGCCAGTGGTACCAGCATCTTGTTCGGAAGTACTAATCCCGGAGCTATGTCTTGGTCGTAGGCAAAACAATCGCGAGCATCCCAAAGCCACTTCGTCAAAGTGAGCTCGAGATCCGATAATTTGTCCGAAACCTGGGGTATATCGAGCCAAGAATGTTTCTTTACCCCCGGGTTTGAACGCGTAGCTACCAAATGAGCAAATTCTTGATTCGCGTATTCAAGTTTGCCTTGCATATCGAGGAGGTGTACTAAGGCCTGTTCAAGGTGGGGCAGGTAAATAACGTCCTGCGCTGCGTACTCGAGCATTGAGTCAGTCAGTGGTGTCTGTGACCAATCGGCATCGCCGTGCTGCTTGGGAAGTGAGACTTGGCAAAACTCCTTTACCAACACGCCAAGTTTGGTTGCTGGGTATCCTGCAAATCGTGCTGCAAGTTCGGTATCGAAAATAGTGGACGGGCGTAATCCTAATTGCGCGAGACACGGTAGATCCTCTCTCGCCGCGTGTATTACCCACTCCTGATCATTGCAGACTGGTGCAAAGTACTGTTCGAACTCGTCTCGATAGTGCTCAGGGGCAATGAGGAACGTTCCCGCGTCTTTGCGGTAGATCTGTACGAGGAATGCTCGGTCATCGTAGCGGTACGCGCCGGCTCGTTCGGTATCGATACAAAAAGGACCAAGTCCTTCGGCTAATCGATCAGCTACCTCGGCAAACTGCGATGGATGATCGACAAAGGTGTAGGACAAATTCACTTCCATGCGTACACATACTAATGCTACGAAATGGTTCGCACACCTTCGGGTGGCAGACCCGCCACTAAACTGAGGACATTTGCAAACGCTTCCACATGTGATGACAGATCAATTCCTTCAGCTGTCCAAGATGCGCGCATCTCCAATTGGTACGCCCGCGGAGGGCCGCCAATCTCCCCGTAGCGGACGGAAGCTGTGGAGGTTACCGTACCTCCAAGGTTGGTAAACCCGGCCCCATTGCCATCGAGCGACTCGTTAAGCCACTGCCATGCCACATCGGGGAGAAGTGGATCCGCCGCGACAGCATCGTCCATATCTGCCTGGATATAGGCGACTAGTCGCATTGAACCCTCCCAGGCCTCTTCGGCGTCGGGGGAATGAAGCAGGATGAGGCGACCGAACGCGTCACCTTGGTCTGGCTTGGTCTGGATAACCTCAAGCCCAACGGCGTGGCTAAACGGTGCAGGCCGCTGAGGAGGCCGAATGGTACCGATGGAGATTTCTGGGCGCACTTGAGCCTTATGCATCGATTCGACCGCTGCGGTGAACTCCGCAGGAGTCGACGCGCTCTCGCTTGGGGAGGTGGTATCCGAGTTCATCACGCCAACCAAGCTAATGAGGATGCGGCTTTGAGGGGGCGAGGCGCGCCGTATATTGGTTGGCAAGATTCAGCGTTTGCAGCGAAGTGTACACTGAACTAGTACTTTCGTTTGATGTATGTTTTTATAGCGACGGTTGGTCGCCTTGGCATCCAACGTGTTTCCGTGAATCTCAGAAGGAGAGTTTAAATGGCGAAGCTTGACTACGAAAAGCTGAACGCAACCCAGCGCTACCTGCAGTACGCGGTATTTCGTGCGATCCCAGGTGCACTTGGTACCGAGCGCGACGAAGTTATCGCAGAAGCGGAAAAGTTCTTTGAGCAGCTCAAAGAGGAAGGGAAAGTTGTCGTACGTGGTATCTATGACAACACTGGTATTCGGGCTGACGCGGACTTCATGATCTGGTGGCATGCGGAGGAATTCGAGTACATCCAGGATGCACTCGCGCGATTCCGCCGTGACACCGCGTTCGGTCAGCTGTTGGAGGTTTCGTGGCTCGGTAATGGAATTCACCGCCCTGCGGAGTTCAACAAGTCGCATCTTCCGAGCTTCATCATGGGGGAGGATCCGAAGGACTGGATTACGGTGTACCCATTCGTTCGTTCATACGACTGGTACGTAATGGAGCCTGAGAAGCGTCGCAAGATCCTAATGGAGCATGGCATGGCAGCACGCGACTATGCAGACGTTCGTGCCAACACCGTCGAGGCCTTTGTCCTTGGCGACTATGAGTGGATGCTTTCGTTCGAGGCGGACACGCTGGAGCGTATTGAGTCACTTATGAAGACGATGCGCTACACAGAAGCGCGCCTTCACGTCCGAGAAGAAATCCCGTTCCAGACCGGTCGCCGCGTCGCAAGCATTGCTGACGTCATAAAGGTTCTGCCGTAGCTGGCATTGCGAAATCAAAAACTCCCTCAGCGCATCTCGGCGCTGGGGGAGTTCTTTAATCGTCTTTTCTTGGGGCATCAAACTTCAGAGAAATTGAATTGATGCAGTATCTCTGATCGGTTGGTGTGTTGAAACCCTCACCCTCGAATACATGCCCCAGGTGGGAATGGCATTGAGCGCAAAGCACCTCAGTTCTTACCATCCCGAGAGAGTAATCGGCTCGCTTGATGACGGCGGCTTCGCTATCAGGAGCGTAGAACGCTGGCCACCCGCAGTGGGCGTCGAACTTCGTTGTAGAGCGGAACAACTCTGCGCCGCATGCACGGCACACGTAGATGCCTTCTTCGAAATGGTCGGTGTACTCACCAACTCCAGGTGCTTCGGTGCCGGCTTGCCGAAGTACACGGAATTCCTCAGGGGCGAGGTGAGCTTTCCACTCTGCTTCCGTCATCTGCTGAAAACGATTCTCTGTCATGAGGGTCTCTTTCGCCTTTCTTTGTTGTGAACACTGTTGTGAGTACCCAGGTGGCCGTCGATACGATGAACACAGCCCAACCCAATGTGGGGAGGAATGTAGTAATCCAGTTCCCGATGAGAGGGTTTCGAAGTGTCGTCCATTGTAACGGTGCAAGGCAGAAAAATAGTCCGATCCAGGGGCCGCTGGTGTGCATTGGGCTTCGTGCTGAAAGTACAGTGAAAGCCGCCGGGAAGAGCATCATCGAGTAGTAAGCCTGGCCGAGGGACGAGAGCAAACATACACCCGCGAGTAACACCGTGGAGCTAAACGTGAGCCATAGGAGCTCGTCTGACCAGCGCCAGCGGGCAAGCCCTAGGACCGCTATAGCGACAGTGATGCCGAAAAAGACGAATAGTGCGTCGTAGAACTGCGCTGGAAGTCCAAAGTAAGTCGTGAAGCCGGCAAGCGATGAATTGGCATAGTCGCGGGTGATCTTTAGATAGGGGACGACGACATCGATGTAATCGCGGGCGCCCGGTGTCATTGGCCATGCGACAACGTTGAAGAGCACGGGAACTAGGACACTCGGTACGACGCAACGCCAGCGGAGTTGCATGAGTGGCAACACCACCAAGGGGGCAAACATCGGCTTGACCAGTATGGCGAGGCCTAGGCAGACGCCAGCCAACACAAAGCGCCTGTGAGTATAGCTATAGAGGAATACGGTAAAGAGGAGCAGCAATACACCATTGATGTTCGAAAAGACGAGTGTGTTCACAACTGACTCGGTGCAGAAACTGAGCACGATGCTGATAGGTAGCAGCGGGTGGCTCAGCGGTTTTCCACTGAGCTTCGTGAGGATTCCAAGTGCCGCAAGAATGGCGGCGGTGTTTACTAAAACAAAGAGTGGACGGATCAGCGAGGCGTCGTCAAACAGGCCCAAAGGTGAGAGCAGTAGCGTAGCTCCAGGATTGTAAAGATAGTGCGGATCGACGTGGTGATACACCTCGTTGTAGACGGGGACGCGCTCGACAAAGCGACGGGTGGCAGCCCACACGGTGGTGAAGTCGTCGGTCTGGGAGCCGTGCCTTGCAAGAACGGCAACTCGGTGGATGATGAGCAGAAGTGCCAGTGGCCAGGCAGCTGCGTTAGCGGCGGTTTGTAGCGTGCGCGTTGCCGCTGTGGTGTGCGAGCCATTCTGTGGGGCAGGAGCGGTCCAGATGTTGTTCAGGCGCTGCGCCCAGGCGGGGGGAGTGTCTTGTGCGTACGTCACTTGCATAACAGTACCGAATGCAGTTACCCCTCGTGGGAAGCAGCAGTGCCCCACAGACGGTAGCGCACGAACATCGTCGAGTCCTCGCTCACCCGCACGTCTTCGAGCTCGAGCGGGGTGGCATAGTCTCCACCTCCGCCGAAGAGGGGCTTTTCTACCTTGCCTTGCAACGTAGGGTCGATGGTCAGGTGCAAAATGTCACCGAGCCCAGCAGTCAGGAGCATGTCGTAGAGTCCAGGTCCGCCCTCGCAAACGATGCGGTTAAAGCCCTGGGCGTGCAGGGCATCGATAATTGAGCGTGCAGTGCCATCGCCAGTGGACAGAATGCGGCCGCCCGCGTGCAGGAGTGCTTCTCGACGCTCGGCGAGCTCCGGATCGTCGACGTGGTGCTCCGGAGCGAGGAAAAGCGGAGGCACCTCCGTGTCGTAAAACAACTGTGTGTCCACGTCAAACTCGAAGCTTTCGGTGATGATCGCAAGCGGTGGGACCTCCGCCTGCCCGCGGGACCGACGTTCGGCCTTGTCCTCGTCGGTGCACTTGACTCCGAAGTAGTTTTCCGCCCGCGCGGTGCCTCCACCGACTAAGACAGCGTCGGACCACACACGCAGCAGGTTGAGCAGCGCGGCATCGATGGCGTTGCCAAGGGAGCGGGAGGTGCCATCGAGAGAGGCCGCGCCGGAAAGTGTCATGACCGCAAGCAGACGCAGTTCCGGGACTGAAGCGGGCAGCACAGTGCCCAGCAATTCAGCTGGTTCGAAAGTGCGGCTCGCGTCTATCATGGCGTCAAGCGTACACATCTGACTGCCAGGATTTTAAAAGGAGACAGCACGTGCTCGATCGTTTTCCGCTCGTGGAAGAGGCGCAGCGGGTATGGATAGGTGGCGAGAACCCTGACCGGCTCTTCGCAGCGCTCTTTGACCCAGACGTGGCAGATGCCGATTGGAAACAGCAGGTCTGCGTACTTGCAGACGCGGTGTTCGGTGAGACCGTCTACCGTGAAATCGATGCGTTTGAAGCGATGTTCAACGCCGTGACCGACGCAACATGGAAGGCACGTGAGCGCTGCCTCGGTGAGCACAACGAGGAATGGCTTCGGCTGTTGCCGGAATGGGCAAGGCAGTCTCGCACTGCAGAGTTCGCGCTCATCCTTATCGAGCTGCAACTCCATCGCTTCAACTTCGACCACGATGGCATCCGGCGCGTACTCGATATGGCGAACGATGCGCCCCTGCGCTTCCACAACCTGTCGGTGACCGTCAACCTCAACCAGGTTTTTCTCACCTTCGCCAGGCTGCTCTCGGGTCGTAGGATTGACCCGCAGCACGTCTTCGACGCCGTGGGAGCCCCACCCAGCGACGGGAACGAGCATGCCGTTTCTCAGCTGGAACAAGTGCCACTGAAGCTCAAACATCTCATGCTCCACGGGTTGTGGCTCTACCCAGACACCGAGTATGGGGAGCAAATACTCGCCTTCTCTGAGGCAATCTTGCGCTATCACTCGCCAAACGACTACATCGCGCACTACCGGCGTGCCGAGGGATACCGCCGCATGGCAGCCATCGAAGCAGCACCACGCTCCGACGTGTTCTCGGGACACACGGTTCGTTCCCGGGACGACTTTTACGCCGAGGCACTTCACTCTGTGCAGATGGCCATTAAGAACCTACCCGCGGATGCCACAGCGCTGCACGGGGAGTTCGTCTCCTACCGGATGATGATTGCCACCGAACGGCAGGTACAAAACTCCATTCAAGGACGTGTAGATGCAGAGCTTGCGCACGTCGGCGCCGAAGTAGAGCGGATGTCGGAGAGGATTGAAGCAGAGTCACGCAACAGTCTCTTACGGAGCATAGAGATTCTGTCTGTCTTCCTCGCTGTCATTGGGGTGCTGTCTTTCAACATCTCGCTCGCAGGGCTAGAACAGATTGGCACCTTTGAACGCTTCGGCCTGATCCTTACCGCCGGGGTCATCCTGGGCGCATTCTCCTGGATGGTGCACGTGGCGGTCTACCGCCATACGCACGCCGAACCGGTGGTGATGAAAACGCGACGGAAACAAATACGAGAGCTGCAGCAGCGAATTGCAGCGCTTGAGGAAAGGACGAAAATTGGCTGTGACGGATAAAGGCTGCGAATACGTCGCCGACGAGCGCAGCATCGAGCTAGGTACATACGAGATCACCGAATATGCGCCAGCTAAACGCGCTGTCGTCGACTACCTGCGTGCACGCCTCACAGCGGTGCTCGGGCGCTGGCCGGGGCGCCCCACTCTCATGCTCTCCGGCGGCGTCGACTCGATCCTCATCGCCGCGGTGCTCGCCCAACTGCGTACCGACGTCCTCGCGGTGACGTTCAGTCAAGACTCCTCGCAACAGGCAGCGGAGGAGACCAAGGTGGCGAGTGAGGTGGCCCGCGCACTCGGCTTCGAGCATCACGTCGTCGCCCCACGCGGGGAAGCGCTGGAGACGCTGCTCAAGGAAACCATCGAGCGCCTCGACACCGTGGAACCTTGGGAAGTGCTCTCTGGGGCCATTTTGGTAGCCATCGACACGTGCAGGCAGGAGTATCATGCCGACGGCGCACTCATCACAGGGGCAGGTGCGGACGCACTGTTTCTCGGCGGAAAAACCATCGATACAGCAGCCGACAATTACCTCCAACTGTGGGATGACCAGGTACGCCGAGGGATCAAGGCAAACTTCACCAGGCAACGTTTCATCCCGGACTTCTACGAGCGCCTCATCGCAGACCCCGAGCGCCACATTCAGGTTTGGCAGACACACGAGGCAGTCGACCTCGCACTGCGCATCCACCCACGAGTCATCCGTGGGGCCGACATCGCACAAGACAAGGCGCTCTTCCGCCGCATCGCTGCAGACATGGGAATCAGTCCGGAACTCGTGCAGACCACGAAAAACCCGATGCAAGTCTCATCAGGAGGCGTAGACGCCATCGTCACGCTCGTACGGGAACAGCTGACGCGCCGGGCGGGGGAGAAGACGTACTCCGACCCGATGAGGGAACCGTTGGAGTTTACGGTGGCTCGCATGTTCCTCGAACAGCTGAAAACCCAGGCGCGCGGTGAGTAGGAGGGCCCACGTCCCTAGATATATGTGGGTCAGGGCACGCTGAAACCGCAGCGTCCAACCGATATGAGAAAAACACACGCCCTCGGGAATCCCGAGGGCGTGAGCCTATGTGGAGCGGATGACGAGACTCGAACTCGCGACCCTCACCTTGGCAAGGTGATGCGCTACCAACTGCGCTACATCCGCATGCACATTTTGAAAAGAGCTGTGCGGCTCTGTGCGCGATACTGGGATCGAACCAGTGACCCCTACCGTGTCGAGGTAGTGCTCTACCGCTGAGCTAATCGCGCGAGGTTGGAGGTGGATACGGGAATCGAACCCGTGTACACGGTTTTGCAGACCGTTGCCTAACCACTCGACCAATCCACCGTGAGTACCTCCGAAGTACTGAAAGTACTTGGAGCGGATGACGAGACTCGAACTCGCGACCCTCACCTTGGCAAGGTGATGCGCTACCAACTGCGCTACATCC
>NZ_JASOZC010000028.1:0-482 GCF_030228725.1 Corynebacterium sp. UMB10321
CAAACAATGAAAGCTTTATTTCTTTTTTTCCAATCTGGAGTCCTTTGTTTTTCTCTTCTCTGATTGCTGTAGCTAGAACTTCCAGAACTATGTTGAATAAGTAGCGGTGAAAGTGGACACCCTTGTCTTGTTCCTGACTTTAGGGGAAATGCTTTCAATTTTTCACCATTGAGGATAATGTTTGCGTGGGTTTGTCATAGATAGCTTTTATTATGTTGAGGTATGTTCCTTCTATTCCTGCTTTCTGGAGAGTTTTTATCATAAGTGGATGTTGAATTTTGTCAAAGGCCTTCTCTGTATCTATTGAGATAATCATATGGCTTTTATTTTTCAATTTGTTAATGTGGTGAATTACATTGATTGATTTGCGGATGTTGAAGAATCCTTGCATCCCTGGGATAAAGCCCACTTGGTCACGGTGTATGATCTTTTCAGTGTGTTGTTGGATTCTGATTGCTAGAATTTTGTTAAGGATTTTTGCA
>NZ_JASOZC010000029.1:0-465 GCF_030228725.1 Corynebacterium sp. UMB10321
TAGCTAAGTCTATTCCGGAAAAGGCGCGCAAGATTTGGAAGAACATAGGAGCTAATTTGTACAAAACTGGTGGCCGAACTTTTTATCATATGCGTCAAGATGAAGTTGACCAAGCAAACGAGGGCTATTCGGAAACCGCTAATTCGCAAATGTCAAGATATAATCAATATCAAAGATCTAGAGACTTCGATAGATAGTGACGAAATAGCAACCACTTCCCGTTAGTGGCATAGAAGAAAAAAAGCCACTCTTACGAGTGACTTTTTAAACTAATGCTTAAGCAGTTTATTAAGCTCATGGAGCGTCAAATGAAGCTCATGCAATAGCCATACGAGTAGAATTAGTGTGAATGTATCTGGCATTGTTTAAGCTCCTTTCTAGCCTTTCGGCGATGTAGGGGCATGGACATGCCAAAAATATTTTACCATGGTATAATAGTCATAGAATTAGTGTGATGTACTTAAC
>NZ_JASOZC010000030.1:0-413 GCF_030228725.1 Corynebacterium sp. UMB10321
GAGGCGCCCTCTCAAAAAACGGGAATGTGGTGTCTGAGCAGGGGCTACGCGCACCAGATTCCTGGTTTTCCGGCAGCCGGGTTTGGAAAAGCCCAGGTCGGCGGGGGACAGGGAGGGAATGTGGTGCGCGCGACGGTGGAGCGAGTGCCAAAGGACGCAATTCCTGTTGGGAGAGGGGGTAAAAGTCCAGGTCGTGAAAAGGGGGTTGCGTCCTTTGGCACTGAGGCGAGGGGGAGTGCACCAAATTCCCTCTCGTGGTGTTGACGACCTGGGGAAACGCTGAGGCGCCCTCTCAAAAAACGGGAATGTGGTGTCTGAGCAGGGGCTACGCGCACCAGATTCCTGGTTTTCCGGCAGCCGGGTTTGGAAAAGCCCAGGTCGGCGGGGGACAGGGAGGGAATGTGGTGCGCGCG
>NZ_JASOZC010000031.1:0-392 GCF_030228725.1 Corynebacterium sp. UMB10321
TTTCGTCGTCAGGATTAACGATCTTGACACCAGTGTCCTGCTTCTCATCAGTCGGATCAACCAGCTTCTTACCAGACTCATCAACCGTGGTCTTGTCGGAGTCGTTGTCGTCAACACCCTTCTTGTGGCCGTTGACCTCAACCTCAACATCCTGCTTGCCACCGTCAAGATCCGGATCCTCAACAGTCACCGTGATCGGACCATCAACATCGGTACCCGGCGTGACGTGAACGTTACCATTCTCATCAATCTCGACCGGGACGTCCTTGCCGTCCTCATCCTTAGCAGAGACCTTGATTTCGTCGTCAGGATTAACGATCTTGACACCAGTGTCCTGCTTCTCATCAGTCGGATCAACCAGCTTCTTACCAGACTCATCAACCGTGGTCTTG
>NZ_JASOZC010000032.1:0-380 GCF_030228725.1 Corynebacterium sp. UMB10321
AAATCAAAGTAACCCCAATAAATATTGTTATACTTAATAAGGCCATTTGGCAAACTAGTTGGATGCAAGACCAAATTGATAGCTTTTTATTATACTGAAAGTGAAAGTCACTCAGTCGTGTCCAACTCTTTGCAACCCCATGGACTGTAGCCCACCAGGCTCCTCTGTCCATGGGATTTTCCAGGCAAGAATACTGGAGTGGGTTGCCATTTCCTTCTCCAGGGGATCTTCCCAACCCAGGGATCAAACCTGGGTCTCCTGCATTGCAGGCAGATTCTTTACCATCTGAGCCACCAGGGAATAATTAAATCTGCCATCTACTATCTTTTCACAATTAATTTTCTATTCTAAAAAATGACATCATGGGGAAAGACATGGGG
>NZ_JASOZC010000033.1:0-347 GCF_030228725.1 Corynebacterium sp. UMB10321
GATTGCATTGACTTTTGGTTGCGTGCTGTGTGCCATGTTTTGGTGTGTGCCGGCGGTGATGCTTGAACCTATGATTGAGTGTCACTAGTTACTGGTACAAGTTTTACACGGTCATGTTGACTGTATTGGTTGATGTGGTTGTGACTGGTCCTGTTTTGCCCCGTCGGGTTGGGACCGGTTTTGTTTGTACTTTACAGTTTTTGTAATTTTAGGATTTTGCCAGACACCGGCTTTTTGTTGGTGGTTGGTTTGTTTTTGGTTAGGTTTTCGGGCTTTTCACGGCCTTGTTTCTTTCTGAAATAGTTTTTGTGGAGAGTTTGATCCTGGCTCAGGATGAACGCTGGCGG
>NZ_JASOZC010000003.1:0-181848 GCF_030228725.1 Corynebacterium sp. UMB10321
AGCGGATGACGAGACTCGAACTCGCGACCCTCACCTTGGCAAGGTGATGCGCTACCAACTGCGCTACATCCGCATGCTCTCCGGAAGCGGAACCTCCGTTGTGCGTGAACAAACATTATCTGTTGGCTCTAAGTTTTCCAAATCGCCAGCACAGGGCCGGTCTTGGCAGGTGCGTACGATGGTGAGGCGCTGGGTTGGCAGGGAAATTGCTGTTACTCGGTGAAAGTGTTGCTGTACTGCGGATTCGTTGAAGGAGTGGAGGGGGTGTAAAGTAGTTCGCGTTCGGTCCTATGGCTCAGTGGAAGAGCGTTCCGTTCACACCGGAAAGGTCGCTGGTTCGATCCCAGCTAGGACCACTGAATGCCCGCCTTGCGGGCATTTTCGCTTTCTATGGTCCGGCACTGGGCATGCTGGGGAACTAATCCGCCATTCGTTACGACTAATGTTGTACTGGTTTAAAGTCAGTTCATTTTGTAGGAGGGATCCGAATGTCCAAAGCAGGACAAAGGGTACAGCGAACGGCATGGGCTATATTGAGTGCCGTATGTGTAGCTTCTGCGTTGGCCGGATCAGCGGAGGCACATGATGCCGTTATTGGGGGAGATCCATCAAACGGGTCCGTGGTAGCCGAGTTTCCGAAAGAGCTGTCGTTGGAGTTCTCGGGTCAACCCCAGGAAGGCTTCAACACGTTCGCGCTGTCGCGGGTATCGGACAACGAGATCCTCTTTACTGGAGAGCCAGTGCTCGACGGACGATTTGTGTCCCTTGAACTTCCAGAGAAAGCTCGCGAATCTGGTGACAAAGTGCCAGGAGAGTACCGGATCGGATTTCAGATTGTCTCTTCAGATGGGCACGCCACTAAAGGGATGACAACGTTTACATATGCGCCGGAAGGTTCACAAGTTGTCGATGAAACTATGGAAGATTCCGTGCCAACCGGAGAAGTGAGCGGTTCTTCATCCAGTTCCTTTAGCTGGCTTTTTGTCGGCGGACTAATCCTGCTTCTTTTCGGTGCTGTAACGGCACTTTTACTGCGTCGCGGCTCCTTGAGCAAAGATTGAGCCAGTACATACACAAGTTTTTAGCAACGACTAAGGAGAAATATGAAAAACATTTGCACTGCAGCTATTTCGGCACTTGGTGTCGCCGCTCTTGCCCTGACGGCTTGCTCGCCATCGCAGGAAAACCCGTCGACATCTGCGCCAACCGCTGCAGAGACAACAACCGTGGAGTCCACTACGACTGCTGCTCCAGACAATGACAAGCTTCAGGGCGAAGGTGATATCCGCGTTGAGTCCGCGGCTATTCGTGCGAAAGCAGAAGCCGGTGCGGAAGGCGGAAAGTCCATGACCGGGTTCTTCGGTACGCTGCACAACACCTCTGACAAGGACATTCACATCGTTGGCTTCACTACGTCACTTGGCGACGCCACCTACGAGATCCACGAGGTGGTAGATGGAGTCATGCGCGAGAAAGAAGGCGGCATCGAGATCCCCGCCGGTGGGACATATGAGCTCAAGCCTGGCGGTGACCACTTCATGATCATGGGCTTCGACCCTGCAATTCCGGCAGGCGACGTGGTCGATGTAACGCTTGAGTTCGCCGACGGAACCGAGGAGCAGATTCCAGACGTAGCCGTTCGCTCTATGCTTCCGGGTGACGAAGACTATGGTGAGCACGGGGAGCTCCAGGGGCACCAACATGGGTCCATGGGTGAAGGCCACAACCACTAATTGAAGGAAAGTCGAATGCCTGTCAACCGTCGTCATTTTCTCGCCGGGACTCTGAGTGTTGCTGCCGCCGGGGCAGCCACAGCTTGCGCGGAAAGCCGCGATGCTGTGGTGAATGCTCAGCAAGAGCCTGCGATAGACCTTGCCACAGCAACGGTTCCGTTTGACGGCATACACCAGGCAGGCATTTCGACGCCTCAACAGTCCTCACTAAATCTGATTGGTTTCAATTTTAAAGATGGCGTCGATAAGCCTGCGATTGTTCGATTGATGCGACTGTGGACTGAGGATGCCCGTGCGTTGACAGCCGGCGAAAACCCGTTGGCAAGCCTGGAACCAGAGATGACGGAACACCCCGCAAACCTCACCATTACCGTGGGGTTGGGAGAGAAGTTTTTTGATATCGCCGCGCCTGAGAGCAAACCGTCGTGGCTCCACGACATTCCGGCGCTCTCGCGAGACGAGCTTTCACGGAACTGGGGCCAGACTGACGTGGTGTTGCAGATTTGCTCAGATGACCCACTGATGTGCGCATGGGCGATGCGTCATATGGTGCGAGCTGGCGTCGATTATGTAGCTACCGCGTGGGTGCAGCAAGGGTTCATGAATAACCCTGCTGTACACCGCGAAGGAACCACGCCACGGAATCTCTTTGGACAGATTGATGGCACGGTAAACCCTCACACTGATGAGGAATACGACGCCCAGGTGTGGGCAAAAGGCGCTGCAGAGTTTGAAGGTGGAACGTCGATGGTGGTTCGTCGAATAGCGATGAACCTTGACACCTGGGAAATGCTCGACCGGACATCCCGTGAAGAGGCCGTCGGGCGCAGGCTAGACAACGGAGCACCCCTTTCGGGCGGCGAAGAGTTCACTCCGGTAGATCTGGAAGCGCGGGACGAATATGGCCTGCCAAAGGTCGATAGAAACTCGCACGTTGCCAGGTCAATGGCGCCTGAAGGGCACCCAGAGCAGAAATTTAAACGGCGCCCTTATAACTACAATTTGCCGCCTGAGCCTGGGCAGGAACAGCTGTCCAACGCTGGCTTAGTGTTCATTGCATTTCAGGAAAACCCAGATACGCAATTCACTCCGGTCCTCAAAAGGCTCGATGAGGCTGACCGACTGAATGAATGGATCACGCACATTGGTTCGGCGGTGTACTGGATACCACCGGGCACGCAGGCGCAAGATGGTGCTCCGAGTTTCTGGGCCGAGTCACTACTCGCGTAGTGAACGCGGTATGATTTTTGCCATGTTTGCCGACCTCAATATTTAAAGGTTCCGGCGAGCTTGTACGAATCCAGCTGGGTGCGTCCAGGTATGACGTACCTCATTGAAGCGCAAAGGAGCGCACGAACATGACGAATAACGACCAAACCCACCTTGCAGCCCAGGCTTTCACGGTCCCGGCGAACACTCCTGCCGGGGTTGCGATGCGCGAATTGTCGCTGCCGAATAAGGGCCCGGAGGCGGTTGTCTGCGTGCAGTCTGAAGACGGGTCGTTGAAGGACCTGTCATTTACGCCGGATGTAGACACCACAGTAACTCCAGTCACCGCGAACACTGAGCTGGGTCGGTCCGTGATTCGCCACTCGTGTGCTCACGTGTTGGCGCAAGCAGTGCAGATTGAGTTTCCGGGGACGAAGTTAGGAATTGGGCCAGCCATTGAGGGTGGCTTCTACTACGACTTCGACGCGGCTGAACCGTTCACACCAGAAGACTTGAAGCTGCTCGAGCGCCGCATGAAGAAGATCATCAAGCAGGGCCAGAAGTTTGTTCGTGGAGTCTATCCGTCGGCTGAAGCGGCAGCAGAGGACCTAGCTGATGAGCCGTACAAGCTTGAACTCGTGCAGGACAAGGGAAACGTGGACCCTGACTCGGACGAAGCTACTGAAGTCGGTCACGGAGAGCTCACCCACTACGACAATGTGAATCCACGGACGAATGAAGTCGAGTGGCGCGATCTGTGCCGCGGGCCTCACGTGCCAACTACTAAGTACATTCCGGCGTTCGCACTGACACGTTCGTCAGCTGCGTACTGGCGTGGCAACCAGAATAACGCCGGGTTGCAGCGTATTTACGGCACCGCCTGGGAGTCGAAAGAAAAGCTCGATGAGCACATGTTGATGCTTGCAGAAGCAGAGAAGCGTGACCACCGTCGTCTTGGCAATGAGCTCGATCTTTTCTCCTTCCCGGAGGAAGTTGGGTCTGGTTTGCCAGTATTCCACCCGGATGGAGGAATTATCCGGATGGTGATGGAGGAACACTCCCGCCAGCGTCACCTCGAGGCAGGCTATTCATTCGTCAACACCCCACACTTGACGAAGGGTGAGCTTTTCGAAAAATCTGGCCACCTGGACTGGTACGCCGACGGCATGTACCCACCGATGCAGCTCGACGGCGAGACCGACGACGAAGGCAATGTGACCAAACAGGCAGTCGATTACTACGTCAAGCCTATGAACTGCCCTATGCACAACCTCATCTTCGATTCACGTGGACGCTCGTACCGTGAATTGCCGCTGCGACTATTCGAGTTTGGTACCGTGTACCGCTACGAGAAGTCCGGCGTGGTGCATGGCCTGACTCGTGCACGCGGTTTTACTCAGGACGATGCCCATATCTACTGCACCGAGGAACAGCTTGAAGACGAGCTGACGAGTGTGTTGGAGTTCATTATTTCTCTGCTCAGAGACTATGGGCTTGATGATTTCTACCTGGAGTTGTCCACCAAGGATCCCGAGAAGTACATCGGTGATGATGATATCTGGGAGCGTTCAACGAGCATCCTAGAATCAGTTGCTACCAAGTCTGGGCTCGAGCTTGTTCCGGACCCAGCAGGTGCAGCGTTCTACGGTCCAAAGATTTCCGTACAGGCTCGCGACGCCATCGGTCGTACCTGGCAGATGTCCACGGTTCAGCTCGACTTCAACCTGCCTGAGCGTTTCGATCTTGAGTACACATCCTCAGACGGAAGCAAGAAGCGACCAGTCATGATTCACCGTGCACTCTTTGGATCAATTGAGCGATTCTTCGGCGTGCTGCTTGAGCACTACGCCGGTGCATTCCCGGCTTGGCTGGCACCGCACCAGGTTGTAGGTATCCCCGTTGCTGACGATTTCGCTGGACACCTTGACGGCATCATCCAGCAGCTGCGGGCGCGCGGCATCCGAGCTGAGGTCGACCATTCCGATGACAGGATGCAGAAGAAGATTCGGACGCACACCACTCACAAGGTTCCGTTCATGCTGCTCGCTGGCGCGCGTGATGTAGAGGCAAACGCTGTAAGCTTCCGCTTCCTCGACGGCACCCAAATTAATGGAGTCGGCGTCGACGAGGCTGTCGAACTTATCACCAACTGGGTGGACGAAAAGTTCAACGAACAACCAACGAAAGAGCTGGTTGAACAGCGCCAGGCTGACCAGTAGAAGTAGAGAGGCGCTCAGAAATGTATGAGGACATTGGAGTTGGTACTCCAGACAGACTTCAGCGTCTTTGGGCGCCGTACCGTTCGAAGTACATCGCGTCAACGCCACGCGATGAGAAGGGGTCAAGTGATCCTTTCGTGCAGATTCCTTCGATGAGCGATGAAGAGGGGCTCATCGTGGCTCGAGGGGAGACCGTCTACGCGGTGCTGAACCTTTATCCGTATAACGCTGGGCATATTTTGGTCGTGCCGTACCGTAAGGTGGCGGAGATTGAAGCCCTGACTGCGGGGGAATCAGCCGAGCTTATGAGGTTCGTAACGCTCGCAGTGAAAACTCTCAAGGCGGTATCAGACCCCGAAGCGATAAACGTTGGCATGAATTTAGGCAGGGCCTCCGGAGGCTCTATCGGAGATCACCTACACGTGCATGTGGTCCCGAGGTGGGCAGGGGACTCAAATTTTATGACAGTCATCACTGGCACCAAGGTGCTTCCGCAGCTGCTGCGTGAAACGCGCCAACTATTAGCAGAGAGCTGGAAAGAAGTGGCGGCTCAACAGACTGGAGGGGAGTAGGCAGATGCTCAGTGTTCATGGACGAAAGCCTGCTGCTGTTGTCGTAGAACCGGTCGCCACTGCATTGCTTAAAGCTGGTCTAACACCGAATTGGACAACGCTTGGTGGAACAGCGCTCACTGTGTTGGTAGCCGTCGTGCTCATTCCAACTGACCATCTTGTTTTGGCAGCTATTCTGAGTGGCCTTTTCGCGGCTTTTGACATGGTGGATGGCACGATGGCCCGTCTCCGCGGGGGAGGGACTGCTTTCGGAGCTACGCTTGACGCAAGTTGTGACAGGATTACTGACGGAGCGCTCTTCGGTGCCATCGTGTTCTGGCTGGTGTACGTAGATCAAGCTTCTCCGGCGCATGTCGCAGTTTGCCTTGCGGTACTAGTACTCTCCCAGGTGATTAGTTACGTAAAGGCGCGCGCGGAGGCCGGGGGGATCAAGATTGTTGGAGGGCTGGTTGAGCGACCTGAGCGTCTTCTCATCGCGCTTGTCGCGCTGGGGTTGGAAGGCTTCGGCGTGCCGTACGCCATTGAATGCGGGCTTTGGCTGCTGTTTTTCGGCTCGATATATACGGTTGCGCAGCGACTCGTTATTGCAGCGAAGGATCCTGCATCCAAGCGGCAGATTGCCGCGCCAGCAGGAGCTAAAACGTTTGGGTCGCGCTAGGACCGAAGCACGCATGCACACGTTCAAAGATGAGTGCGTATATCGCAGCTACTGGATGGGGTGGAAGCTGCTATCAATGCTGCCCTACAGTATCGCCTACCGTCTGATGATGTTCGTCGCCGACATTTACTCTCGCAATGGGAGGTTACCGGAGCAACTTCGTAAGAATCTCTCGCGTGTGGTTGGACCTGAGAACGTCACGCGTTCGCTTGTGAAGAACTCGATGCGGTCATACATGCGGTATTGGCTCGAGGTCTTTTGCCTGCAGAAAGTAATCTCGAACGAACGGTTTCACAAGCAATTCTCTGCATCGATACAAGGAATTGAGCATCTGGAGTATGCGATTCAACAAGGCAAGGGTGTAGTACTCGCATTACCACACTCGGGGAACTGGGATCTTGCGGGCGCATGGCTTGCTCACCGATACGGGAGCTTTTCGACGGTCGCGGAGCGGGTAGAGCCCGAAGAGCTCTACGATGCGTTTTTGGAATTTCGACGTGGGTTAGGAATCCAGGTGATTCCTTCGCGTGGTGCGTCGAGACCTCCAATGCAGCTCCTCGAGGAAGCTCTGTACAAACAGGGGATTGTCTGCTTGTTGGCAGATCGTGATCTCGGTGGGCACGGGGTGCCGGTAGCATTTTTTGGAGAGCAGACGACAATGCCCGCCGGTCCGGCAGTATTAGCGGAGAAAACCGGTGCGACACTGCTCGCAGTGCACAATGCCTTTGAGCGTTCAGGCAGCATGGATGGGTGGGTGACTAGCGTATCGCCGCCGATTGTTGCAGATTCCGTAGAAGGTAAAGTGGAAAAGCTTGCGGGCTGGTTTGAGCGCGGAATCAAAAAGCACCCACAAGACTGGCATGTGCTTCAGCCGTTTTGGATCGCAGACCGGAAGAAAAAGGTAGCGAAGGGATGAAAATTGGTATCGTGTGCCCGTATTCTTTCGACGAACCAGGCGGGGTTCAAGCGCACATCCTTGACTTAGCTGAATCACTTTTGCGTCAAGGGCATGAAGTGAAAGTGCTCGGGCCTGCGCGTGATGACACGCCTCTTCCCGAGTTTGTAAAGAAAGGCGGGCGTTCGTTACCTATTCCGTATAACGGCTCTGTCGCGCGCCTGTCGTTCGGCCCTAGAGTTTTTACGACTACTCGCGAATTCCTGTGTGATGGCGACTTTGATGTATTGCACATCCATGAGCCCAATTCTCCTAGCTATTCGCTCGCAGCGCTTATGTTGGCTTCGGGGCCGATCGTCGCTACATACCACACGTCTACAACTGGGTCTCGCATTTTGCAGCTTGCACTGCCGTTCTTGCGGAAATATTTAGAAAAGATCCGCGGGGGTATCGCAGTAAGCGAGCTTGCTCGGAGGTGGCAGGTTGAACAGATCGGGGCCGATCCAATCGTTATCCCGAACGGAGTGGACACTCGGAAGTTCGTAGCCGCCCGGAAGCTAGCGCCGTTGAGCTCCGTCAGGCCTGTTCGAATCGCATTCTTGGGGCGTATCGACGAGCCAAGAAAGGGGCTAACGCTGCTTCTCGAAGCGTTCGATCACCTTGAAGGACGAGTCGAACTCACGGTGATCGGAAGCGGGGAGCCTCGGCAGATTCCAGGAGTGAACTTCGTCGGTCGCGTAAGCGAGGAGGAAAAGGCGAGATTGCTGGGGGCGTCGGATATATTTGTCGCTCCGAACACTGGGGGCGAATCGTTTGGCATCATTCTCGTGGAAGCGATGGCTGCGGGCTGCGCTGTTGTGGCCAGTGATCTAGAGGCCTTTTCGCTGGTATGTGATGCAGAATCACCTGACCCTGCCGGGATTCTTTTTCCTGTAGGTGATGTTGCCGAGTTGACAAAGGCGTTACAGGCTTTGATTGACGACGCTGCTTTGCGCCTGGAGATGGGCAGAAGAGGGCAACTGCGAGCCGCGCAGTATGACTGGTCGACAGTGACTGCTCAGATTATGGCTGTATACGAAGCAGTAAGTGTTGGTGAGAAGGTGACACTCGCATGACAACTATCGCCCTAGTGGTGTTCGCAGCGGTAATCACGCTGCTGTTTGCCTGGGCATATTTCACTGCGCAACGGCTACACCGCCTCCATATCCGTCTCGACCGTTCACGCGACGCACTTCAAGCTGCGCTCGACCAACGCTGTGCTGTCATTGCCGCACTGTATCCGGAAATGCGCGAGGAGTGCCGGATCATCGAATCATTGCGTTTGACTCCAGTTGACGTAGAGGAACGACTTCAGTCCGAACAAGAAATGCGGAAACACATCGAGAGACAAGGGTCGATGCTTCCCGCTGATATTGACGCTGCAGATACACGTGTGGCAATTGCACTGCGGTTTTATAACGACGCTGTCAGCGATGTTCGTTCGCTACGGCTACGGCCCGCCGTAAGGCTTCTTCGATTGGGTGGGACCGCAGCCCTGCCAGCCTTCGCTTCGCTTTCCCTTTAGCGGCTGAACCTTGCTCGCGGTTCTGCAGCTCAACCTGTTCGGGCGTATAGTAGGTTGACGTTCAATTACCAATAGTCAACCGTTTTAAGCGAAGGGATACCGGATGTCTGGCCACTCAAAGTGGGCTACTACTAAACATAAGAAGGCCGCGAACGACGCAAAGCGTTCCAAGCTCTGGGCGAAACTGATCAAAGATATCGAGGTTGCAGCTCGCACTGGTGGCGGCGATCCAGCAGGCAACCCGACGCTTGATGACATGATCAAGAAGGCGAAGAAGGCGTCGGTCCCGAACGACAACATCGAACGTGCGCGTAAGCGTGGATCGGGCGAGGAAGCCGGCGGCTCTGACTGGGAGTCGGTGATGTACGAGGGGTACGGCCCGAACGGTGTCGCTCTGTTGATCGAGTGCCTGACGGATAACCGTAATCGAGCAGCGACTGAGGTTCGTACGGCAATGACCAGGAACGGCGGTAATCTTGGTGAAACCGGCTCTGTGGGCTACATGTTCAATCGCGTCGGTGTCGTCACGGTGGCGAAAGGGGAGCTCACCGAGGACGATGTGTTGATGGCGGTACTTGACGCTGGTGCAGAAGAAGTTAACGATCTTGGCGAAGAGTTTGAAGTTACCTGTCAGCCGACCGACCTTGCCGCAGTCCGCGAGGCGTTAGTGGAGGCCGGTATCGAGGTTGAGGGCTCTGAGCAGGACTTCCGTGCTGACGTGGAAGTTGAACTGGATGCATCTGCTGCTGAAAAGAATCTGAAGCTGATTGATGCCCTCGAAGACTCTGATGATGTACAGAATGTGTACTCGAACATGTCTATTCCTGACGAGATCGCAGCCGAGCTCGACTTGTAAGGCGTAGTCTGTTTTTCAACCACCATTCGTTGCGGCGAGTGGTGGTTCTTTTTCAGACTATGGTAGAACATATGTGCCAGTACAATATTCGGCGGAAGGAAGCGCGGTGAACCTCCAAGGTCTGAGGGTAATGGGCATAGATCCTGGTTTGACCCGATGCGGCCTTTCGGTAGTTCAAGCGGGGAGAGGGCGTCAGGTCATACCGATTGCCGTCGGTGTAGCGCGCACTCCTTCCGATGTGGAACTATCGGAGCGTTTATTGCGGATCTCGAAGTCGGTAAGCGACTGGATGGATGAGTATAAGCCCGACGTGGTTGCGATGGAGCGAATTTTCGAACGCAGTAACGTTTCCACCGTGATGCATACTGCCCACGCCGTCGGGGTAATGGTCCTCGCCGCTGCAGAGCGCGATATACCAGTGCACATGTATACGCCCTCAGAGGTAAAAAAGTCGGTTTCTGGTAATGGGCGTGCTGATAAGAAACAGATGACTACGATGATTACACGTATTCTTGGTCTGAGCGAGCCACCAAAGCCAGCAGATGCTGCAGACGCGTTGGCCATCGCTGTTTGCCATTGCTGGCGAGCCCCGTTGCTTGCCCGAGCTTCCGCTATTGAAAAACTGAGAAAGAACTAGTTCATGATTGATTCCCTCCACGGTGACGTCCTTTCGATTGGCCTCGATCATGCTGTTATTGGCTGCGGGGGCGTTGGGTATCGCTTTTTAGCGACGCCACCAACGCTCAGTCGCCTAACTCGTGGTGAGCATGCGGATGTAGTCACCAGTCTGGTGGTCCGCGATGACGGTATGACCTTGTATGGGTTCGCGGATGAGGACTCGCGGTCTATGTTTCACAAGCTTCAAACCGTGAGTGGGCTAGGGCCAAAGCTGGCGATGGCAGCACTGGCAGTCTTTGGGCCTGGGGAACTGGCCGAATTGATTTCCAGCGGTGATGCGAAGAAGATTCAAACAATTCCTGGCGTCGGTAAGAAGATGGCAGAACGAATCGTGTTGGAGCTGAAAGATAAGGTTGTCGGCTTGTTTGAAACGGGCAGCGAAGCGAGCCACGGAGCAACGGCTCCGGCTGCTTCAGACTCAGGCATCAGTGAGCAGATTGTAGAAGCACTGGTTGGGCTTGGATTCACCGAGCGTAGTGCACGGACTGTCGTCGAACCTCTCGTTGCGGAACAACCGGATACTGATCCATCGAATCTGTTGCGCGAAGCGCTGAAGACGCTATCGAAAAAGTAGGTGGGGTTCATGTCAGATGTTGAAAAAACCGTATTCCAGTTGCCGGATGATCTTTCACGTCCCGATGGGGCTCCCGTCAGTGTCAATGCGCATAGTGATGAACACGATATTGAGAGGTCTCTTCGTCCGAAGTCGCTTGATGAGTTCATCGGACAGCCGAAAGTGCGTGAGCAGCTCAGTCTTGTACTCGCGGGTGCAAGTCAACGAAGCGTCACACCGGACCACATCTTGCTTTCCGGTCCGCCAGGGCTAGGAAAGACAACGATGGCGATGATCATCGCGCAGGAACTCGGAACTTCCTTGCGGATGACCTCTGGTCCAGCGCTTGAACGTGCTGGTGACCTCGCTGCGATGCTTTCGAATCTTATGGAAGGCGATGTCCTCTTTATCGATGAGATTCACCGTATTGCACGGCCTGCGGAGGAAATGCTGTATATGGCAATGGAGGACTTCCGTATTGACGTCATTGTTGGAAAGGGGCCCGGGGCGACGTCAATTCCACTTGAGATTCCACCGTTCACCCTGGTCGGTGCAACGACTCGCGCTGGTATGCTCACTGGTCCGTTGCGGGATCGTTTCGGTTTTACGGCACAGATGGAGTTTTACGAGGTTACTGACTTGAGGCACGTGGTCGAACGTGCTGCGAAGATCTTGCAAGTTGAGATCGACAAGGAGGCAGCAGTCGAAATCGCTTCACGTTCACGGGGAACTCCGCGTATTGCGAATAGATTGCTGCGACGTGTTCGTGATTGGGCAGATGTGCATGGCAGCGGACGAATCGATATTCAAGCGGCGCGTGCTGCGCTGGAGGTGTTTGACGTTGACGACCTCGGGCTTGATCGGCTCGACAGAGCGGTCCTGAATTCGCTCATTCGTGGCCACGGTGGGGGACCTGTTGGCGTCAATACACTGGCAATTGCTGTAGGGGAGGAACCGTCTACAGTCGAAGAAGTATGCGAGCCTTACCTGGTGCGAGCAGGATTGATGGCACGAACTGGTCGTGGCCGCGTTGCTACGGCGGCTGCCTGGCAGCACCTTGGAATTGATCCGCCACCGGATGCTCCAGGACAGGCACTCGTTTCAACATAATTGGGAGTATGTCAATATAGAGCTATGGAAATCATCCTTATTTTGCTCGTCCTATTGGTGTTCATGCTTCCGTCAATCTTGATGATGCGAAGCCAGAAGAAGCGTCAGCAACAGGTACAGGAGATGCAGTCCTCCATTCAGCCCGGTGACCATGTTGTGACGGTTTCTGGCCTTCATGGAGACGTTGTTGACGCAGATAACGCTACGCTTCGAATTGAAATTGCCCCTGGTGTTGTCGTCAAGATGGAGACCGCCGGAATTATGAAGCGAGAGGCAGTCGAGTCCGCGGTTCAGGAACCTACAGCAGACGATTCGGAACAACGTCCGGAATAGTCCATCTCAGCGTTACGGCAAATGCTGTCTAGCTGTCTTTACCGATATGACAGTTGATGACGTACGATAAATCGATGTGCACCACACCCCGCTTTACCCAAAGTTTCGGGCAAAGCGGGGTGTGGCAGTGAAATAACGTAGAAATAGAGGAGTTAGCTCGGTGTCCAAGAACACTCAGCGTTCCGGCGAGTTGAGATCAAAGCGGAAGTGGCCTGCGCGCGCGCTGGCGCTTTTTGCGCTCATCGTCATTGGCGTGTACTCATTAGTATTTTTCACGGGCGATAAGTCCGCAACCCCGAAGCTTGGTATCGACCTGCAGGGCGGTACTCGCGTGACCCTCGTTCCGCAGGGAGACGAGCCAACTCGCGAACAGCTCGACGAAGCGCGAAACATTCTTGAGAAGCGTGTGAACGGCATGGGTGTTTCCGGCGCGACTGTCGTCGTTGACGGCAATACCCTAGTGATCACTGCCGCGGGCGACGACACATCGGAAGTACGTAATATTGGGCAGACTTCGCAGCTGCTGTTCCGTCCGGTAATGCAACCGCCTGCACCTTCCGCAGATTCGATTGGTGAGGTCTTCGCAAAGACCGCGAACGATTGGATCCGGTATGGGGTTTTGACCGCGGATCAAGCCAAGGCGATTGGCGATCAGGTGAAGAAGCAGGTTGCCGAACAGGGGCAAACCGTTGAGATTCCTGCTATTGATGCGAAACCGTTGCCTGAGCCGAATGGTCCTGTGGAGTCCTCGGAGCGCAGGGCTGACCAGGCTGAGATGCTCAAGGCAACTCGTCAGTCTGAAGACCCTACCCAGCAATTCGTTGCTATGTCGATGCTGAGCGCGTTGTGTGCCGTGCAACCTACTGATCCATTGGCCGGGACCGATGACGAAGCAGCACCACTTGTAGCCTGTGACCCTTCATCTGGCCAGGTACTGCTCCTCGGCGAGGTGCCATTGCTCGCAGGTGTTACTGATACGGACGGCCCGCGTCTCACCGGTGAACAGATCGACACTGGTCGCTCGATCACTGGTGGATTCAACCCGCAGTCGAGCCAGATGGAGATCAACTTCGCTTTCAGCCAGGCAGGCGAGTTTAATGGCTCGTCTACCTGGGCGCAGCTGACGAGTGAGATGATCGGGCAGCAGATCGCGATCACACTGGACTCACAAATTATCTCCGCACCTGTCATTCAGGGCGCAACCCCAGTCGGTTCCGCAACCTCTATTACAGGCAACTTCACTCAGGAGGAAGCTGAGAGCCTCGCAAACAACCTGCGTTACGGTGCGTTGCCGCTTTCTTTCGCGGGTGAGAATGGCGAACCTGGTGGTACAGCGATGACAGTGCCGCCGTCACTTGGTCTGGCATCCTTGCAGGCTGGCTTCTATGCAGGCATTGTCGGTCTGATTTTGGTCGCAATTTTCGTGTTCTTCTACTACCGGCTCTATGGTCTTATTTCCCTGGCTACGCTTTTCTTTGCGGGTCTTCTCGTTTACGGCTCGCTAGTTCTGTTGGGGCGCTGGATCGGCTACTCGCTGGACCTCTCCGGCGTCGCCGGTTTGATCATTGGTATTGGTACTACTGCGGACTCCTTCGTTGTCATCTACGAACGCATCAAGGACGAAGTTCGTAAGGGCAAGACTTTCCGCTCTGCATCTGCCTCCGGCTGGGATCGAGCGAAAGATACAATTATTACCGGTAACATGGTGACCCTGATCGGCGCGGTCATTATTTACTTCCTTGCGGTTGGCGATGTGAAGGGCTTCGCATTCACGATGGGCCTTACGACCGTATTTGACCTGCTAGTGACGTTCTTGGTCACTGCTCCGCTCATGGTGTTCGCTTCCCGGTCCCGGTTCTGGTCGAAGCCAGCTGTCAACGGTATGACCAAAGTGTTTGCTGCAGCGCAGCATGACAAGGACGTGAGCGAGGAAGCTCATCAAGGCGTGGCTGCAGAAGCCGCGTCGGAAAGTATTGAGGTGAAGTAGCAATGTCGTCATCGCAAATTGAAACCGTTGCTTCCGTCGTACCAACTGTCGAGGAGCCCGGCCGTTGGGAGCGTCTGTACACGGGCGATGCGGCGATCGATTTCGTCGGTCGCCGTAAGCTCTGGTACGGGATCACCATGGCACTGGTAGTTATCTCGCTGCTTGCGATGCTGGTCCGTGGATTCAACCTTGGTATCGACTTCGAAGGCGGTACCAAACTCTCGATGCCGGCCGATGATCTCGTTGCCGAAGAAGTCGAGGAAACATTTATTGACGCGACCGGCGTCACTCCTGAACTGACTCAGATTATTGGTGCTGGTGATGCCCGGACGCTTGAGATTAATGCTGAGCATCTGAGCCAGGAACAAATCGACCAAGCGCGGCAGGCGATCTTTGAGAAGCATCACACCAAGAATGCTGAAGGGGAAGTGTCTGCCGACGCAATTGGTGATTCGACTGTTTCCGAATCGTGGGGTGACACAATCACGAAGCGGATGTTGATGGCGATGCTGGTCTTCCTCGTCGCTGCAGCCGTGTACGTGGCTGTCCGCCTGCAACGAGAGATGGCCATCGCGGCGATGGGTGCATTGATCATTGACGGCATATTGATCGTAGGGTTCTATGCACTCTTCGGGCTGGAAATTACCCCAGCGATGATTATCGGTCTGCTTACCGTTTTGACGTTCTCCATTTATGACACCGTGATCGTCTTCGACAAGGTGAAGGAGAACACTAGCGGTGTATTGGACTCGCGTCGTTCGACTTATGCTGAAGAAGCGAACTTGGCAGTGAATCAAACGGTCATGCGCTCGATTTCAACTTCCGTCATTTCTGCACTCCCGATCGTCGCGCTGATGATTGTTGCAGTTTGGATGCTCGGTGTGGGTACACTCCGGGATCTCGCCTTGATCCAGCTGATCGGCGTCATCGAAGGTATCTTCTCCTCGCTATTCCTCGCGACTCCGCTGCTGGTAACGCTTATGGAGCGCAAGCGCGTTTACAAGGAACACAACGTTGAAGTAGAGAAATACCGCGCCGGTGAGATCGTCGACCACGACGATGAAGCCACTGTAAAGCCAAAGCGCACCGTTGATACACCGGTTCGTAGTGCTGTGGAAGGCAGCGATGGAGACGAATCGCCGGCAATGAGCACTTGGCGGCCGTCGACACGCTAGGTAAACCAAGTATGAGTAGCGTATTTTCACGCGCCGTTGCTGCATGTTCTGTCGTGTTTTTAGCAACGGCGTGTTCCGACGGTGGTCCAGCGTCGAACTCTAATAGCGAAGAGTTTGGCTATCAGGTACAAGCACCACTGGTCACAGTGAACGCGGGTAGCGCTGAGGGGCACTCGACGTTGGCGCAAGAACTATCTGGTCGTTTGTACCCCGGAGTTTATGTTCCGGGCCCCAACGGGCAAATGATCCCTAATACCGACTTAGTAGAGACACAAGTGCTGCCCGGCGACAGGCGTCAGGTGATTTACACCATCTCCGATGCTGCAGTGTTCTCCGACAATACCCCAGTAACGTGTAATGACTACCTGTTGACGTTCACAGCTGGGAAGCTACCAGAGCTCTTCGGTTCATGGATGCCTCTTTTCGACGACGCTGATACATTGGCATGTCAACCCGGATCAAAAACTTTCACTCTCACAATGAAGGAGAACCGTGGCGCCCGTTGGCGCGACCTTTTTGAACCCGGAACAGTTTTGCCGTCACACGCAGTTGCAGCGCGTGTCGGAATGCCGGCGGAAGAGCTCGTTGATGTGCTTACTGTGCGTGACCCAATGAGCCTTCGAAGCATTGCAGATATTTGGCGTCACGGTTTTGACCTGAAGCAGTACGATCCTGAACTTCAAGTATCTTTCGGACCGTACAAGATTGAGAGTGTTGGTAAAGAAGGCGAAGTAGTCCTCGTCGCTAATGATTCCTATTACGGTGATGCTCCAGCGCTGCAGAAGATCGTGGTCTGGCCGGGGAATGCAGATTCCGGTGAACTAGTTGCCTCCGGCGGATTGAAAATCGGCAACCTCGAAGAACCAGCACCAGACTGGTACGACGTAAACGCAGAGAGAGAACCAGTTGATGTGACCAGCGTTGTGGGGGAACTGACTGACGCGTTGGTCATGGCCAAGTCAGGCCCCTGGGCAGAACCAGAACGGCGCAGGGCGCTTGCTCACTGTGTGAATCCGTCTGAAGTCGCACAAACTTCCTCGAAGATGTCGGGCCTAGAGGTTGCAGCTGCTCCAGTGCAAGTAGTTGCGCATAGTGACCCGCTGGCGTCGAAAATTGAAAGTGTCGGTGAGACGGCAACTGAGTATGACGTCGAAAAGGCACGTGCTGCAAGTGGCAGTGTTCTACGGATCTCGACGTCGATGCGGTCGGCACGGATCTCCGCAATGATTCAGACGATCCGAGCACAGTGCGAACCGGCGGGTATTGAAGTTCTCGACCAGTCGGAGAATCTAGCGACGTTGGCCGAGTTGCCGGGCTATGCCATGGACGAACAAGGCCAGATCGTAGAGAAAGAGGGCACCATCGATGCGCTTTTGATGCCAATCGATTCTCAAGTTGAGTACCCAGCTGCGAACAATCGGGTGCAGGAACTCGACGCATTGCGGCGTCAAGAGAATTGGCTTTGGCGGGAGATTCCGATTCTGCCACTTTCAGCACAGCCTCGCTCGTTCGCGATTGATCAGCGAGTTGGAAACGTTGTTATGTACACAGGCTTGTCGGGAATTGGCTGGAATATGGATCGATGGTCCGTTGATGAGTAAAGAAATGAAGCTATCCAAGGAGAAACCCATGGGCGATTCGAAGGACACGTTTGAAAGCGCAAAGGAAGCGCTTCGAGAAAAGATCCGTAAAGTACCAGATTTTCCCGAAAAGGGCGTGTTGTTTGAAGACCTCACACCGGTGCTTGCAGATGCGCATGCCTTGCGGGTTGTTATCAAAGAAATGGCGCGTGTATCTGAGAATCTTGGAGCAGACCTTGTTGGCGGGCTGGATGCCCGTGGTTTTCTCCTGGGCTCAGCTGTTGCATACGAGATGGGCGTAGGCATCCTCGCCATCCGTAAGAAGGGGAAGCTCCCTCCGCCGGTGATTACACAGGAATACAAAACCGAGTACAGCACTGCAGCTTTGGAAATCCCGGCGTCGGGAATTGACCTGGACGGTAAGAAGGTTGTTCTCGTTGACGATGTGCTTGCTACTGGCGGAACTCTTTCCGCAGCAACCGATTTAATCCAACGCGCAGGTGGTAGCGTTGTTGGATACGTAGTAATGCTCGAGGTACAAGGACTGGACGGTAGAAGCCGCTTAGGAGATGTTCCCGTGGTAGTGCTCGACCAATAGGAGAGTTTGGAGGCGGACTGTGACTCAAGAGAAAGCACCGAAGAGGAATACACCCTCGATGCGAAGTGTGTCCGCAATACTTGCTCGTTCGCTCACTGGCGGTGTGCGGGTCCGTAGCAATCCGGTCCTGGACCCGCTGTTATCGATTCATCGACGGCACCATCCGAAGTGCGACGTCGCATTATTGAATCGTGCCTATGAGACGGCTGAGCAGCTACACGATGGCGTGTTCCGGAAATCAGGCGACCCATATATTACGCACCCGCTTGCCGTAGCCACGATCTGTGGTGAAATTGGTATGGACACCACAACGTTGGTGGCAGCACTGTTGCATGACACCGTTGAGGACACTGACTACACCCTGGATGAACTTACGGCCGACTTCGGGCCTGAGGTGGCACGAATCGTCGATGGCGTAACGAAGTTAGACAAGGTTGCGCTTGGGGCGTCGGCAGAGGCAGAAACGATCCGGAAAATGATCGTTGCCATGGCGGAGGATCCCCGGGTACTTGTGATTAAGGTTGCGGATAGGCTCCACAACATGCGCACGATGCGCTTTCTTCCTCCTGAGAAGCAAGCGAAGAAGGCGCGCGAAACCCTTGATGTGATTGCACCGCTTGCACACCGCCTCGGGATGGCGACAGTGAAATGGGAGCTTGAAGATCTCGCGTTCGCGATCCTCTACCCGAAGAAATACGAAGAGATCGTGAGGTTAGTTGCTGACCGAGCGCCCTCGCGGGACAGAGCTCTTGCAGAGATTATTCGTGAGTTGCAAACCGAACTGAAGAAAAACGGGATCGACGCAGAGGTGATGGGGAGGCCGAAGCACTATTGGTCCATCTACCAAAAAATGGTTGTTCGAGGCCACGAGTTCGACGAAATCTTCGACCTCGTTGGCGTTCGCGTGCTCGTCGATAATCTCCACGACTGTTACGCAGCGGTCGGCGTCGTCCATGCTATGTATTCTGCAATGCCGGGCCGATTTAAGGACTATATTTCGAATCCGCGATTCGGTGTGTATCAGTCGCTGCACACGACGGTGATGACGAACAGCGGGCGAGCTCTCGAAGTACAGGTACGTACGCACGAGATGCACTACAACGCCGAGTTCGGTGTTGCAGCTCACTGGCGGTACAAAGAGACGAAAGGATCGCATAAGGGAGATCAGGCTGAAGTAGATCAGATGGCGTGGATGCGCCAACTGCTTGACTGGCAAAAGGAAGCTTCAGACCCAAATGAGTTTCTTGATTCACTGCGCTACGACCTGACAAGCAAGCAGATTTTCGTCTTCACGCCACACGGCGATGTTATCAACCTTCCTGCCGGTTCGACGCCTGTGGACTTTGCCTACGCGGTGCACACTGAGGTAGGCCACCGATGCGTGGGGGCAAAAGTTAACGGCAAACTGGTTGCTCTGGAGTCACAGCTGCAAAATGGTGACCGCGTCGAGATTTTTACCTCGAAGGACCCGAATGCCGGGCCTTCTCGTGACTGGCAAGACTTTATTGTTTCACCGCGTGCGAAAACAAAGGTGCGTCAGTGGTTCGCGAAAGAACGGCGCGAGGAACACCTCGAAGTCGGACGCGATGCGCTGGCAGCGGAAGTACAGCGGAGCGGACTTCCACTTCACCGGCTATTTACGCCTGAGTCAATGCGCGATATTGCACGCAGGCTGCGTTACTCCGATGTAGATGCCCTGTACACGGCTATCGGCGCTGGGAATGTTTCGTCCCGGCATGTTGCAAAAATGCTGGTCGACCAGTTTGGTGACGTCGAAGACGCCGCAGATCTTCTGGCGGATCGGACGCCCCATTCAAAGATCATCCGACCAGAACCCTCGGGCGATGGCCCTGTAGTCTTGGTGCAGGGCAGCCCGGATGTAATGGCCAAATTTGCTAACTGTTGCCAGCCGGTTCCTGGCGACGATATCTTCGGGTTCGTAACCCGCGGTGGAGGGGTTTCGGTGCACCGCACAGATTGCACCAACGCGAACAAGCTCAGGCAAGAGCCAGAGCGGTTGATCGAGGTTTCGTGGTCCGGCGCTGGCGGCTCTGCGGGTACCTCTATCGTGACCGTTCAGGTGGAAGCTCTTGACCGGCACGGCCTCCTCGCGGAACTCACGGGGGTAATGTCTGAACAAAAATTGGCGATTCTATCGCTTTCCTCACAAGCTAAGGAAGACCGTATTGCCACGATTCGATTCAGCTTCCAGGTTTCGGATACGAAGCAGCTCGCTTCTGTGATGAATCTGATCCGGAATGTTGAAGGGGTATTCGACGTCTACCGCGTCGGTGTATAGAAAAAGTGGGGTAACCCGATCACGGGTTACCCCACTTGGGTGCGCTAGTGGGAGATGCCAGTGTGGCACCTAGCCAGCGGTCTACTTGCGCAGGTACTTGTCCAGGAATGCGAACAGGGTACCGAGCGCACCGATGACGGCGGTGAACACTGCGATCCAGTCACGGATTTCAGATGGGGACATGTCCTTGACGGAGGAGCCCTCGTCGCTCGACTGATCCTTAGGAGCCTGCTTCGTGGTGGACTTCTTGGAGGTGGTGTTCTTCACCGTCGGGGCCTTCTCAGTCTTGGTGTTCGAAGCTGGCTTGGCCGTGGTGGTTGGGGTGGTGCTTTCTGCAGCCTCAGCAGCAGCAACGCCAGAAGTTGCGACAGCTACAGCAGTGGCTGCTGCAAGAATACTTTTACGGAAGTTCATGAATTTTCCAATCTGACGGGATTGACAAATGTACGAGTGCCAACTCTAGTTGGCTATCAGACGTTTTGCAAGACTTTGAATAGACTGAAAACTGCTCCTGTGCAGCTGAGAGGCAACTGTGTAGTTACTTTACGGTTGCCGATTTGATGCGTACCTCTTCGGCTGGTGCGCCGTCTCGGCCGCCGCCTTCGACGCCCTTTTCAGCAATCTTGTCAAGGGTGTTCAAACCTTCTTCAGAGATTTGACCGAAGTAGGTGTACAGCGGAGGCAGCACTGAATCACCGTAGTTCAGGAAGAACTGGGACCCATTGGTATCCAAACCGGCGTTCGCCATAGCGATGGTGCCGCGCGCGTACTTCTGAGGGTTCTGCTGGAGCTCCATCTGCTTCATTTGCTCTGCTTCCTCGGGGGACACTCCGTCAGGAGCAGGCGCGTCCTTGAGCGCCTTGAGCGCTTCGTCAGTCGGGAACTCATTTGCGAACTGGAAGCCAGGGCCACCGCTGCCTACGCCGGTCGGGTCACCGCACTGCAGTACTTTAAGGCCGTCGCCATCGGTGAGCCGGTGACAGACGGTATCGTTGAAGTAGCCAGCAGAGGCGAGGTGTTCGATCGCATTCACAGTGCACGGCGAGACAGAGCGGTCGAGCTCCATACCAATCGGCCCTGCACTGGTGTCGAGCTCGACGTTGACGGTCCCTGTCGTAGAGACGTTGTCGGTCTTCGGCAGGTCTGCTTTCTTGTCACCCTGTGCTGTATCGGGGGTGTATTCACACGAGACTGAGGCGGGGAGTGCTTCGGCACGCTTCGTCGCGATTGCCTCGTAGTTGTTGGCGTCGAATTCGCTTGGGGCGGTGGTTTCTTCAGCCGAGCTTTGTGCTTCGCTGGTGCTGTCGCCGTCCTGGTTCGCCAGGAAGTAGATGCCGCCGCCTAGCGCCACGATTACAACTGCGGAAAGCGCCGCGATCGACCAGGGCTTTGAGTTCTGCTTTCGATCGCGTGAATTCAATTCACGCTCCAGATGTTTAAGGGCTTCTTGACCGCGCTCTCTATTGCTCACCGTAGTACCTCTATTCTGACTAGTTGACTGGGAAATATTAGCAGGTGTAACTGTACCCGTCGTATTTTGCTGTGTTTTGTGCGACTGCTTGCTACCGATAGTTCATGTAGGGTCGTGGGCATGGCAAAGGTATTTTTTCAAGGTAATGAGTCGCAAACATCTGGATCTCTTCCGAAGGTAGGCGACACCCTTCCTGACGCCGTGCTAGTCGCAGGCGATCTTTCGGAAAAGAAGTTGACCGATTACGAGGGGAAGCGCCTGGTACTGAACGTTTTCCCATCGCTAGACACTGACGTGTGCGCAAAGTCTGTGCGAGCGTTTAATGAGCTCGCGGGATCTGCAGAAAACACTGCAGTGCTTTGTATCTCGAAGGACTTGCCGTTTGCTCAGCAGCGTTTCTGTGCGGCAGAGGGCATCGAGAATGTAGAGGCCCTCTCTGCATTCCGCTCTGATTTCGGCACGGCGTTCGGCCTCACGCTTGACGGAACGCCACTCAAGGGATTGCTTGCACGCGCGGTCATCGTGACTGACGCCGATCATCGCGTGGTGCACGTCGAGCTGGTCGAGGAGATCACCAACGAGCCCAACTACTCGGCTGCCGAGGCTGCCCTTTCCTAGTCGGAGAGATTTAGGTAGACGGCGAGGTAGGCATTGCGAATCTTAGGTTTTACGTCGGGACCGTTTCAGACGAACTGCTACGTCATCATCGATGATTCTGCGAAGCTAGCCTGCCTCGTCGATGCCGGCATGGGAACACACCAGGTCGTTTCTGCGTTTCTCAAGGAAGAGGGGCTGCAACTTGTAGCCATCTTTCTTACCCACGGCCATATTGACCATACGAGAGATGTTGCGCGGTACCAGGTTCCCGTATTTATTCACGCAGCTGACGCGTTCATGCTTGATCATGGACGCGGTCTTCCTGCCTCAACACTCGAGCTTTTCGACGCCGCTTCGATGGAGGCCGTATCGGACCTCCGCACGTTTGACGCAGATGGGCCACTTGAAATCGGCAGTTTTAGGGTTGATGTAACTCATACTCCAGGCCATTCTCCCGGCAGTGTCCTCTATCAGATGGGCGACGTCATGTTTTCAGGCGACGTGCTGTTCGCGGGGTCCGTCGGCCGGACTGACCTGCCACACTCCGATCCAGGGGCAATGAAAACCTCTTTGTGTGGACCGGTTTGGGCGATTCCTGACGAGACAACGTTGTTGCCTGGACACGGGCCCGGTACAACCATGGCGCACGAACGAACCACGAACCCGTTTCTCCTTGAGGCTCGTAATCAGTAGCCATGGCTGCGGTAGCGACGGAGAACAGCTAGACTCAGTCCCCGTGAGTGATACGAAGAAACCCCAAAAAGAAAAGTTCAAGGCACTGAGCGCTCCAAAGGGAGTGCAGGAGTACGTGCCCCCGGCGTCGTCGAAGTTCCTTTATGTCCGCGATGAGTTCGTGCGACAGGCGCATGTTGCGGGTTTCCAACACATCGAGCTTCCGGTTTTCGAAGACACAACTCTTTTCGCCCGTGGTGTCGGTGAATCTACCGATGTTGTGTCGAAGGAAATGTACACGTTTGCCGACCGTGGCGGGCGTTCTGTGACCTTGCGTCCAGAGGGGACTGCAGGCGTCATGCGTGCAGTGATCCAACACAACCTTGACAGGGGTTATCTGCCGGTGAAACTGAACTACGCCGGTCCGTTTTTCAGATACGAGCGTCCGCAAGCTGGCAGGTACCGCCAGTTGCAGCAAGTTGGTGTCGAGGCAATTGGCGTCGACGACCCCTTGCTTGATGCGGAGATTATCGCACTTGCGGATCGTTGCTACCGGAGTGTTGGGTTGAAAGGCTTTCGCCTCGAGCTGACAAGCCTTGGCGATCACACCTGCAGGCCCGCATACCGGGAAAAGCTCCAAGCTTTCCTCAAGAAGCTCCCGTTAGACGAGGAGACGCAGCACCGCGTGGAAATCAATCCGCTTCGTGTTCTGGACGACAAGCGTCCGGAGGTACAGGAGCTTCTAGCCGATGCGCCGTTGATGCTGGACCACCTCTCAGATGCGTCTCGCGAGCACTTCGAGACTGTTACCGGGACGCTGAAGGATATGGGGGTTCCGTTTGTGATTAACCCGCGGATGGTGCGAGGCCTTGACTACTACACAAAGACTACTTTCGAGTTTGTGCACGATGGTCTTGGGGCTCAGTCGGGAATTGGCGGAGGTGGACGTTACGATGGCTTGATGGCGCAGATCGGTGGCCAAGATCTGTCAGGCATCGGATTCGGGCTTGGCGTTGATAGGACAGTGCTCGCGTTGGAGGCTGAGGAGGTGGCGCTCCCGAATCTGGATCGTCGCGTTGAGGTGTTCGGCGTAGCAATCGGTGAGGAGGCTCGCCGCAAGATGAGCTCGCTTATCGACGAGCTCCGTGCCGCAGGAATTTCAGCTGACATGGCGTACGGTGGTCGCGGTTTGAAAGGCGCAATGAAAGGCGCTGACCGGGCGGGTGCGCGCTTTGCTCTCGTGCTCGGGGACCAGGAGCTGACGAACGGGGAAGTGGCGGTCAAGAATCTGGAGAGCCACGAACAAGTTGCCGTTCCGCTTCAGGCTACGGCCATTATTCAGGCAGTGAGCTAGCCTGATTTAGCACTCTGTGATGTTGACCGGGAGGCCAAGCTGTACAGCGAGGCCTCCCATTGACGTCTCTTTGTACTTGCTCATCATGTCGTGGCCTGTCGCTGCCATCGTTTCTACTACATCATCGAGCGTGACTTTATTGGTTCCATCACCAAGCTTGGCTAGGCGGGCCGCGTTGATTGATTTCACCGCTCCGATGGCATTTCGTTCTATGCAAGGAATCTGCACAAGGCCAGCCACTGGATCGCATGTGAGTCCGAGGTTGTGCTCGAGGCCAATCTCGGCAGCGTTCTCTATCTGCTGCGGAGTGCCGCCCAGAATTGCGCACATACCGGCTGCGGCCATGGACGATGCGGACCCTACCTCGCCCTGACACCCGACTTCGGCACCGGAAATAGAGGCGTTCGTCTTAATGATGGCGCCGATCGCTCCAGCGGTCAGCAGGAACTGATGCGCAGCATCCCGGTCGAAGTCGTCGGTAAAATCCCGGCAGTAGTGCATGACGGCCGGGATAATCCCCGCCGCACCATTCGTCGGGGCGGTCACGATGCGCCCGTGCGCGGCGTTTTCCTCATTGACAGCGAGAGCGTACAAGTTGACCCATTCCATCGCGTCAAGGCCGCGAGATGCGGAGGCCTCGTATTCGGCCGTCAATAAGCGATGTAGCCGAGGAGCGCGGCGACGAACTGATAGTCCACCTGGAAGCTCACCTTCCGTTTTTAGGCCGTGGGCGACGCACTCTTGCATGGTGTCCCAGACCGCGTCGAGGTGAGCATCCAGGACGTCCTTGCCGTGTATCGCTTCTTCGTTCGCACGCATGAGTTCTGCGATAGATAGCTGATGAGTTTCGCACTGGCGCATTAGGGACGCACCATCGGAAAATGGGTAGGGGACGTTAACCGCATCGCGTACGGTGGCGACGCCCGCCTGGTCGCGGTTTGCTTCCATCTGCGTGCGGTCGAGGATAAAACCACCGCCAACGGAGTAGTACTCTTTACGGGAAGCGATGCGCACGCCCTCGGCGTTCCACGCATCGAAAATCAGGCAGTTTGGGTGCTTAGCGACGGGCACCGGGTTCATCGCGACTTCATAGTCGAGTTCACGCTCTGGACCTTGGATGTGCCCTCGTTCTGGAATGAGCTCACCAGGAAGCGGCCGGGTGTCCGCAGAAGTAGTAAGTGGGGTATAACCGACAAGTCCCAGTAGCACAGCTCGGTCGGTTCCGTGGCCCACACCCGTTGCCGCCAAGGAGCCTCGCAGCTCAACCTTGACTGCGGCGGGCGCTTCACTCAAATCCTCGATAAATGCAAGCGCGGCACGCATAGGGCCCACCGTATGAGAAGACGATGGGCCGATTCCGATGCTGAACAAATCAACGACGCTGACTGCATTGTGTGACATGCGCGCGATGTTACATCACCAGAAAGATTTAGCTGTTGTAGACGCCACGGTTGAGAGTGTCGCAGGCGGACATTTTGCCGGTCCTGTACCCGGACATAAACGCAGTCTTTCGCTGCTCAGAAGAACCATGTGTCCAGGTATCAGGGTTGACGTCGCCGCCCGAGCGGCGTTGGATGTTGTCGTCCCCGATAGCCTGTGCGGTCTCAATTGCAGCGAGGACGTCGTCTTCAGTTAGCGGCTCAAGCAACGCGTTGTCACCCTTGTCCGCGTAATGCGCCCAGATACCCGCGTAGCAGTCGGCCTGCATTTCGATAGCTACGGCAGCAGAATGCTCACCAGGATCGTTATAGTTGCTGAGGCCGAGGGTGCCCTCAATCTGCTGCACGTGGTGTCCAAACTCGTGAGCCGTCACATACATTTGCGTGAACGGGGCGTCGTTCCCGCCGAGTGCATTGAGCTGCTCAAAAAACGTGGTGTCAAAGTACGCTGTTTGGTCGGCGGGGCAATAGAAAGGACCGGTAGCTGAGGAAGCATAGCCGCAGCCAGTCTGCGTCGCGTCCCGGAACAAGGTGAGGCCTGGTTCGGTGTAGTCAAGGCCAGCTTGCTCTGGCAAAAGCGTTTTCCAAACACCGTTGACGGATACGCCGGCTGCCTCGACCCGGCAGTCGTCGTATTTGTTAGCAGCGTTGTCCTCGTTGCAATGCTCCAAGGAGTAGCTCGAATCCGGCTCTGTGCCGGATGGAGATTGCTCGATGAGATCAGCCGGATTTCCGCCCAGTGCAATAAAGAGAACTATGAGTACAAGTCCACCAATACCACCGCCTGCGGCGATTGGGACGCCACGCCGCCCACCTGAACCAGTCTTTGCGTAGCCACTTCCGCGCTGATAGTTGCTGTTAAACGTCATGGGACAAGCATGCCATAGACGCAGGCGTTTATGGGGAATTGGTACGGTCTTCGGACCCGTCCCTTCGCATGCGAGACAAAGGGGGTACACTTTCAACAGTTAATGTTGTACCTCACGTGGAAGGACGTGGAACAGACTGTGCTGCGCACTCATCTCGCGGGCGAGCTCCGCAAAGACCTTGAAGGACAAACCGTCACGCTGGCAGGTTGGGTAGGCCGTAGGCGCGACCACGGTGGCGTTATTTTTATCGACTTGCGTGACCGCTCTGGCTACGCGCAGGTGGTTTTTAGGGATTCGGAAGTCGCTGAAGCTGCGCACGATTTGCGTAGCGAGTACTGCATTCAGGTAACTGGTGTTGTTGAACCACGCCCAGAGGGCTCGGCTAACCCGAACCTTGCGTCGGGTGAGATCGAGGTCAACGTTTCTGAGCTGAAGGTGCTCAACAAGGCTGCTGCGCTGCCGTTCCAGATTGAGGACGCCTCTTCGAACGAGGTAGGCGAAGAGACTCGCTTGAAGTACCGCTACCTTGACCTTCGTCGTGAGCGACAGGCCGCAGCACTTCGCCTCCGCGCAGCGGCGAATCGCGCAGCACGTAAAGTGTTGGATGCGAATGATTTCACGGAAATTGAAACGCCAACGTTGACCCGTTCTACCCCTGAAGGTGCGCGTGATTTCCTGGTGCCGGCGCGTTTGCGCCCTGGTACCTGGTATGCATTGCCGCAGTCGCCACAGCTGTTCAAACAGCTTTTGATGGTCAGCGGCATGGAACGCTACTACCAGATCGCGCGCTGCTACCGCGACGAAGACTTCCGTGCGGACCGCCAGCCGGAGTTCACACAGCTCGATATCGAGGCCAGCTTTATCGACCAGGACGACATCATCGCTCTCGCGGAGCAGATCGTTGTTGAGTTGTGGAAGCTGATCGGCTACGAGGTCTCTACTCCGATCCCGCGCATGACATACAAAGACGCGATGGAGAAGTACGGCTCGGACAAGCCTGACCTTCGTTTCGATATTCAGCTGGTGGACTGCACTGAGTTTTTCAAGGACACGACCTTCCGCGTCTTCCAGAACGACTACGTCGGTGCCGTTGTCATGGATGGTGGCGCTTCGCAGCCCCGCCGTCAGCTTGATGCCTGGCAGGAATGGGCAAAGCAGCGCGGCGCGAAGGGCCTGGCGTACATCTTGGTGCAGGAGGACGGCGAGCTCGGTGGTCCTGTTGCGAAGAACATCACCGAGGAAGAGAAGGCCGGCATTGCAGCACACGTTGGTGCGAAGCCTGGCGACTGCATCTTCTTCGCAGCAGGTGACGCGAAGAGTGCACGTGCATTGCTCGGCGCAGCGCGAGGGGAAATCGCTCGCAAGCTTGGCCTGATTAAGGAAGGCGATTGGGCGTTTACTTGGGTGGTTGATGCTCCTATGTTCGAACCGTCCGCTGACGCGACAGCCTCCGGAGACGTTGCGCTTGGCCACTCGAAGTGGACCGCTGTGCACCACGCGTTTACCTCGCCGAAGCCAGAATTCAAGGCAGACTTCGAGAAGAACCCAGGCGAAGCTCTGGCATACGCATACGACATTGTCTGCAACGGCAACGAAATCGGTGGCGGATCCATCCGTATTCACGAGCGAGACGTCCAGCAGCGTGTCTTCGAAGTCATGGGCATCACCGAGGAAGAAGCCAAGGAGAAGTTTGGCTTCCTGCTTGAGGCATTTGCTTACGGTGCGCCACCGCACGGCGGCATCGCATTCGGCTGGGACCGCATTGTGTCCTTGCTTGGCGGGTTTGACTCCATTCGTGACGTCATTGCCTTCCCGAAGTCCGGCGGCGGCGTAGACCCACTGACGGATGCGCCTGCGCCTATTCCAGACGAGCAGCGTAAAGAGACTGGCGTTGATTTTAAACCGAAGAAGTAGCGTCGACATTGCGCACGGATGAGCCGGCGCAATGAGACAAACGCGTGCCGGAGCGTCGGCAACCGTGTAGGTTGTTGGGGCTCCGGCTTTTCTCACAGGTGGTCGGCCTGCCGGGACTGAGCGGTAGTTTTTGAGGAGAGTAAACATGTCGCAGGGTGATCTATTCGGTAACTCCTTACCGACTAGTGGCCAGCAGACTGCCAATGATGGTAGCGCACAACGTGGCTCAGACTTTTTTGCAGCAGGTCACGGTGCACCCCTCGCTGCCCGAATGCGCCCTCAGAGTTTGGATGAAGTTGCTGGGCAGCAGCATCTTCTTTCCGAGGGCAAACCTCTACGTCGACTTGTAGAAGGATCGGGTGCAGCCTCAGTGATACTTTACGGTCCACCCGGTACTGGTAAAACAACCATCGCTTCGTTGATCGCCAAAACAATGGGGCAAAACTTCGTTGGTCTTTCTGCACTGTCTTCAGGGGTGAAGGAGATCCGCGCGGTCATCGATGCAGCGCGTAGAGATTTGATCTCGGGTGAGAGTACGGTCCTGTTTATTGACGAGGTTCATCGGTTTTCTAAGACTCAACAGGATGCGCTGTTAGCGGCCGTCGAGAATCGCACGGTGTTGCTTGTAGCGGCTACGACAGAGAATCCGTCGTTTAGCGTGGTAGCCCCGCTGCTTTCACGCTCGTTGCTTCTGAAACTTGAATCCTTGTCGGCTGAAGACCTCGGTGTGGTGATAGATCGAGCGATACAAGACGAACGTGGGCTCGCGGGTTCCGTGAAGCTTGCCGACGACGCGCGAGCGCAACTCATAGCCTTGGCGGGTGGAGATGCACGCCGCAGTTTGACGTACTTGGAGGCAGCTGCAGCATCAGTCGAACCGGGGGAGACAATCACTCTTGATGTCGTGAGGGAAAGCGTGAACCGTGCGGTGGTGCGTTACGACCGGGACGGCGACCAGCACTACGACGTAGTTTCCGCATTCATCAAGTCGATTCGAGGCTCAGATGTCGACGCAGCGTTGCACTATTTGGCACGGATGATTGAAGCTGGTGAGGATCCTCGCTTTATAGCGCGCAGGCTGGTCATTCATGCTTCGGAGGACATTGGTATGGCCGATCCATCAGCGTTGCAAACTGCAGTTGCCGCAGCGCAGGCGGTACAGCTGATCGGGATGCCTGAGGGTCGACTGACACTTGCACAAGCGACGATTCATTTGGCTACCGCGCCAAAATCGCCAGCAGTGATTCAGGCGATTACGCGCGCCCAGGAGGACGTGCGCGCGGGAAAGATCGGCCCGGTTCCAGCGCATTTACGGGACGGGCATTATGAGGGCGCGAAAGCGATGGGCAATGCAGTCGGTTATGTCTACCCGCATGATGACCCGAAGGGGGTAGTACAACAACAGTACATTCCCGACGGCTTAGAGGATGCGGTCTACTACACACCAACGGGCCACGGTGACGAGCGAAGAATTTCCGGGTTCTTGGGTAGGCTGCGTAGGTTAGTACGTGGTTGAGGGGTAGAGTAGTTCGAGATTGATTCGAACTTGAAAGGAAACTACTCCGTGCAAACCCATGAGATTCGTGAGCGCTTTACGCAGCACTTCGTTCGTGCAGGACATACACCAGTTCCGAGCGCATCGCTTATCTTGGACGATCCGACACTGCTGTTCGTGAATGCGGGCATGGTTCCGTTCAAGCCGTATTTTCTTGGCCAACAGAACCCTCCCTTTGAACATGGGAAAGCGACTTCGATTCAAAAGTGCGTGAGAACGCTTGATATTGAAGAAGTAGGTATCACGACTCGCCACAATACGTTTTTCCAGATGGCCGGCAACTTCTCCTTCGGCCAGTATTTCAAGGAAGGCGCGATTACTCACGCATGGGAGCTGCTGACGGGCAGCGTAGAGGATGGCGGTTACGGCCTCGACCCAGAGCGGCTGTGGGTGACGGTGTATCTGGATGACGACGAGGCTGCTTCGATTTGGGAAAACAAGATCGGGGTAGATCCGTCGCATATCCAGCGAATGGGCATGGAGGACAACTTCTGGTCCATGGGTATTCCTGGGCCATGTGGTCCGTGCTCGGAGATCTACTATGACCGTGGCCCTGAATACGGTAAAGAGGGCGGGCCAATCGCTGACGATAACCGCTACATGGAGATCTGGAACTTGGTCTTCATGGAGTCGATTCGCGGTGAGGGCGACAAGAAGGGCAACTTTGAGCTCGTCGGAGAGCTGCCAAAGAAGAACATCGATACCGGGCTAGGCATCGAACGCGTTGCCTGCCTGCTGCAGGGCGTCGACAATGTGTATGAAACAGATCTGCTCCGCCCCGTTATTGACGCGGCAGTTGAGCTTACCGGCACTAAGTACGACGCAGGAGTGCACGAAGATGATGTAAGGTTCCGCGTGATTGCGGACCACTCGCGTACAGGCATGATGATCATTCTCGATGGTGTTACGCCGTCGAACGAGGGGCGCGGTTACATTCTGCGCCGCTTGCTGCGCCGAATTGTTCGCTCTGCACGTCTTCTAGGCGCAACTGGGAACGTGCTTGAGGTCTTCATGAACACCATTATGGATACAATGACGCCGTCGTTCCCGGAGATCGCGAAGAACCGGGAACGTATCCTGCGGGTTGCTTTGGCTGAAGAACGTGCCTTCTTGAAGACCCTCGAATCCGGTACACACCGATTCGACGAAACCGTCGAGCAACTGCGTGCATCCGGAGCGAAGACTCTGCCTGGTCAGCAGGCATTCGAACTCCACGACACGTACGGTTTCCCAATTGACTTGACGTTGGAGATGGCGCATGAGGCCGGACTTGACGTCGATATGGACGCATTTAACTCCGCCATGCAGGAGCAGCGAGCTCGGGCGAAGGCTGACAATAAAGCGAAGAAGCACCGTAACGTTGATGAATCGCTCTATCGGGAGTGGGTGGACAACCACCCGACCGAGTTTGTGGGCTATTCAGAACTTGAGCATGATGCCCGAGTTCTCGGTCTCGTCCGCGACGGTGACAAGGTGAACGAGGCTGCGGAAGGCGATGAGGTCGAGGTTATTCTCGACGTCACTCCGATGTACGCCGAAGCCGGCGGCCAGATGGCCGACCGCGGTCTGATTCGCGTCGGCGATACGATGTTGCAAGTTCATGACGTGCAGAAGATCGGCAAGAAACTGTGGGTGCACAAGGCAACCGTGGAACATGGCGGCATTGGCCTCGGCGATCAGGTACAAGCTGAAGTTGATGAGAAGTGGCGTCATGGGGCGCGACAGGCGCATACCGCTACCCACCTCATTCACGCTGCGCTACGTCAGGTGCTCGGCCCAACCGCTGTCCAGGCTGGTTCGATGAACAAGCCTGGCTACCTGCGTTTCGACTTCAACTACACCGAACAGCTGACTGATGCTCAGCTCCAGGAGATTGCAACCATTACGAACCAGGCGGTGGACGCAGACTTCGCGGTTAACACCATCGAAACTTCGCTATCAAAGGCGAAGGAAATGGGCGCGATGGCGCTATTCGGCGAGAACTACGGTGACCAGGTGCGGGTGGTAGAGATCGGCGGGCCGTTCTCTATTGAGCTGTGCGGTGGTACACACGTTGAGCACTCGTCACAGATTGGACCTGTTGCTGTGCTCGGCGAGTCTTCTGTTGGCTCTGGCGCACGCCGTATCGAGGCGTACTCCGGCATGGACTCCTTCCAGTACTTTTCGAAAGAAGCTGCACTGGCCTCGGGGCTCGCTGCCGAGCTCAAGACTCCAACAGGCCAGCTGCCGGAGCGCATTGCGCAGCTCACAGAGCGGCTCCGAGCTGCTGAAAAAGAGATTGAGAATTTGCACCGTCAGCAGTTGCTGTCGAAGACTGGCGAGTTCTTGGACCGCGCAGAGACCATCGGTGCGTACAAGGTGATTGCTGCGAAGCTGCCCGACGGTATCGAAGCTGGCGATGTTCGCACCTTGGCGAACGACCTACGCGGCAAGCTGGAAGGTGAGGCCGCGGTCATTGCGCTGGCCTCTGATAACGGCGGCAAGGTGCCGTTCGTGTTTGCAGCTACCAGTGCGGCGGTAGAGAGCGGGATCAAGGCTGGCGAACTTGTGAAGTCCTTCGGTGAATACGTCAACGGGCGCGGTGGCGGCAAGCCGAACCTTGCTCAGGGCTCCGGCTCTTCCGCTGATGGTATCGATGCCGGCTTCAAGGCAATCCGCGACGTACTTGGTGCCTAAGCCCCGTAAGCACGGATCAATAGTGCGACATGCCGTATTTGGATATCCGTTGTCCCAAAAAACCAGTAGGTTTTAAGGGAAGGCACAGAGTAAACGGTTGGAGTGATGGTATGACGGTGCAGCCCGATCGCCCCGGGGTTCAAGATCCCGGGCCGGGACGTCGCCTCGGAATTGACGTCGGTACAGTTCGTATCGGTGTCGCATCGTCAGACCGTGATGCAAAGCTAGCGACTCCACTTGAGACTGTTGCCCGTGTTACAGGATTTAAAGATCGCGACGGAGCAGATATCGATAGAATCATCGACATCATCGACGAGTACAAGATCGTTGAAGTTGTTGTTGGTCTGCCACGCGATTTAAAAGGTCACGGCTCACGTAGCGTCAAACACGCGAAAGAGATCGCGTTCCGGATTAGGCGACGATCTGGGCTTCCCGTAAGAATGGCTGATGAACGTCTAACAACTGTTGCTGCAGCTCACGCCTTGCGTGCGAGCGGCGTGAACGAGCGCGCTGGTCGTAGTGTGATTGATCAAGCTGCGGCGGTTGAGATTTTGCAATCCTGGCTGGACGGCCGAACGAATTACTTCAAGGAGAATCAATCGTGACGACCCCAACAACCTCGAAACGACGTACACGGGGCACGGCGGTGCTCGTAACGTCGATCTTGCTGATCATTGGATTGATTGCCTGGATCGCGGTGATGCGTAACGGCACGAACGCCGATTTTAACGGTACCGGTAATGGTGAGGAACAAGTCGTCGAGATCCCCGAGGGCTCGAACATTTCGTCGCTGGGTCCTGAGCTTGAAGAACGTGGCATTGTTGCTTCGAACGGAGCGTTCCAGACTGCAGCTGCGAATAATGCGGACTCGGACAACATTCAGCCTGGATTTTACCGCTTGGAAGGTGAGATGAGTGCGGACAGCGCCGTGGCTGCGCTGCTTGACCCATCCAAGCGCGTGACGCCACTACAGGTTTATGGGGGTGCAACGCTCATGGATGTCAACGTAGTTGGTGGGCAACGGCGTCTTGGTATCTTGTCCATGATTCAGCAAGTTTCTTGTGGTGAGGAAGTTAAACCTGGTTGCGTTACTGTTGAAGAGCTGCACCACGTTGCGGCCGATGCGGATCCGGCGAGCCTCGGCGTTCCAGAGTGGGCACTCGAGGTAGTGAACGCTCGAGCGGGAGACGCGAAACGTCTTGAAGGACTTATTGCTCCGGGTGAGTACATCGTGGATCCAGGGGCGTCTGCCGAGGCCGTGCTCACTGATTTGATTACGCGATCTGCAAAGCAGTATGAAGCGACAGACATAGTCACGAGGGCAAAGTCAGTTGGATTGACTCCGTACGAACTCGTCGTAGCTGCATCTCTGGTTGAGCGTGAGGCTCCCGCCGGAGAGTTCGATAAGGTGGCTCGAGTTATCCTGAACCGTCTCAAAGAGCCTATGCGTCTCGAGTTTGATTCGACCGTCAACTATGGGTTGCCCTCTGTTGAGGTTGCGACGTCACGTGAGGACCGTGAGCGGGTCACTCCTTGGAACACGTACGCGATGGATGGACTACCGCAAACGCCGATTGCATCACCATCGATGGAAGCAATTGAGGCGATGGAGCGGCCTGCAGAAGGTGATTGGCTGTTCTTTGTGACCATCGATAAGGATGGCACGACAGTCTTTAACCGCACTTTTGATAAGCATTTGGAGGATACGCAGCGCGCGTATGACTCTGGCATTCTCGATTCTCAGCGCGAAGGAAATCGGGAGCAGTAATGTACCAAGCAGCCGTCCTCGGTTCCCCGATTAAGCATTCACTCTCACCGGTCTTGCACCACGCTGGGTATAAGGCTCTGGGGCTCGATGGTTGGCGTTACACAAGGATTGAGTGCGTCGAAGCAGACCTTCCCAGGGTCGTGCTTGAGGCGGACGAGAGTTTCCAAGGGTTTTCAGTTACGATGCCCGGCAAGTTTGCCGCGTTAAAGGTTGCGGATCGGGCAACCGATCGGGCAATTGCGATCGGGTCCGCGAACACCCTGGTCCGCACGCACCAGGGGTGGCGGGCGGATAACACTGACTGCGAAGGAGTGCTGTACGCGCTTCGCCGTTTGCTTGGCGGAGCAGATATCCAACGAGCGGTTGTGATCGGCGCCGGCGGTACTTCTCGGGCTGTGATTTGGGCCCTTCGGGAACGAGGGGTTGAGGAAATTACTGTTATCAATCGTTCAGATAGGAGCGGCGAGCTTCGAGGACTGACGGAAGGCATTAGGTGCAACTTCGTATCTTTTGACAGTGATCTTTTCAAAGTTACGGCTGCTGCTGACGTGGTTGTTTCGACTGTCCCCGCAGATACGCTGCGGCCCTATGTTCAGCAGCTGGCTCACGCCCCGTTGCTGGATGTCATATATGATCCGTGGCCGACTCCGCTGGTATCCCAATCTGCCGCGAACGGTTACAAAGCAGTCGGGGGGCTGACGATGCTAGCGGGGCAGGCGTTCTCACAGTTCGAACAGTTCACGGGACGCAATGCGCCGCGTGACGAAATGGAAACGGCGCTCGTGGAGCATTGGACCGCGTTAGAGCAGCAAAGTCACTAGAAGATGGCGGGGGGAGCTGTTTGGGGCGCGGTCGCTCTGGGGTTGGCCTGGTCGATACTGACATGCTGGTACGACCTGAAATACACGAGGTTGCCTAATTGGCTCACGTTGCCACTGTGCGTTGTAGCTGTCATTGCCGTCGCGTTCGAGCCCTTCTTATCTGTGGGTATGCTTTGGCCTGCTACCTATTTGCTGTTTGGACAGGGCATTGGTGGCGGTGACATCAAACTCGCGCTTCCACTGGGAGTTGCTTCAGCAGCGGCTGGGGGATTCATCGGTGTTATTGTGGCGTTGTTTATAAGCAGCTTCTGCACGGTATGTTTCGCGTTACTCGTGAGGTCTCGCCGTGTTCCACATGGCCCGTCGATGGTGTTGGCGAGTTGGGCAGTAATTGGAATCTATGCTGGAAACTGCATCTTCTCATGAGAAGTGTGACAGAATAGCCATCATGTTTCGCTGGACCACTGCCGGAGAATCCCACGGCCAAGCCCTGATAGCACTTGTTGAGGATATGCCTGCTGGCGTGCCAATTACTGAGCAGGAGATCGCACATCAGCTCGCTCGTCGCCGTCTCGGGTATGGACGCGGCGCGCGGATGAAGTTTGAGCAAGACAAGCTGGAGCTGCTCGCTGGAGTTGTGCACGGCACCACGATTGGTAGTCCGATCGCGATTCAGATCGGCAATACAGAGTGGCCAAAGTGGACGACGATTATGTCTCCGCATCCGTTGGATACTTCGAATGAAGATGTGCAGAAGGCCATGTCGTCTGGGCGTGGTGCAAAGTTGACTCGTCCGCGACCAGGGCATGCGGATCTTCCAGGCATGATCAAATACGGATTCGATTCGGCACGACCTGTGCTTGAGCGTTCGTCAGCACGTGAGACGGCTGCGCGAGTCGCCGCAGGAGCGGTTGCGCGTGCGCTTTTGCGTGAGGCCCTGGGCGTTGAGGTGTTTTCGCACGTGGTTTCAATTGGGGACTCAGTGCCTGATCGTGACGTGTTGCCTTCGTTTGCTGACATTGATGCTATCGACGCCTCCCCGGTACGTGCCGCGAGCAAGGAAGCAGAAGCCTCGATGGTTGCGTGTATCGAATCCGCAAAGAAATCAGGGGACACCTTGGGTGGAGTCGTCGAGGTAATTGTCGACGGCCTCCCTATCGGCCTGGGCTCCCACATCTCTGGGGAAGCACGCCTCGACGCTCAGCTTGCGGGCGCCTTGATGAGCATTCAATCCGTGAAGGGCGTCGAAATCGGAGATGGTTTTGAGACTGCTACGCGCAGAGGGTCGCAAGCGCACGACGAGATTACGTTGAAAGATGGCCGGGTTCAGCGGCTGTCTAACCGAGCCGGTGGTCTTGAGGGTGGTATGACCAACGGTGAGCAGCTTCGTGTGCGAGCTGCTTTCAAGCCGATTTCTACGGTGCCTCGCGCGTTGCAATCTATCGATATGGCTACCGGCGCGGAGGCCACGGGTATTCATCAGCGATCCGATATCTGTGCTGTCCCAGCGGGAGGCGTGGTCGCAGAGGCGATGGTGGCACTTGTGCTTGCGGAAGCGACATTGAAAAAGTTCGGTGGGGACAGTCTCGACGAGTTGAGGCGTAACATTGCGTCGTATCAGCAATACGTTGCGCAGCGCTTCCGTTTTGATGGGGAGTAGTCCGCAAAGAAAGGATGACTGTGAACGCAGATACAGGTTCCCGACCAGCCGTAGATGAGGTTCTAGGGTCGTGCGAGTCCGGTATTCCAAAAGTCGTGCTTGTTGGCCCTCCAGGCGCTGGGAAGACGACGATTGGGCGTCGATTAGGGAGGGCATTGAACCTTCAGTTCGTGGATTCTGATTCGATAATCGAACAAGCTGAGTGTAAACCGTGCGGTGAAGTCTATGCATCGTTGGGGGAGGATGCGTTTCGTGATCTTGAGCATGAGGTTGTGAAGCAGGTATTAGGGTGCAAGGGCGTTGTGAGCCTAGGCGGTGGCGCTGTGGTTCGGCCTGAGACGAGAGCCCTGTTAGAAAACCACCTTGTCGTGTGGGTTGACGTCGGGGTGAAAGAGGGCACTCGACGGACTGCAGGAGACGGGACTCGTCCAGTGCTGGCAGCAGAAGACCCTGAAGCGCGTTACCAGGCGTTGCTTACTGAACGTGAGCCTTTCTACCGCGAGGTTGCTGACTACCGCGTCCGCACTGACGATCGTCCGCCACAGCGCATCGTTGCTGAAGTGTTAGGCGTCATCGATAGCGAATAGAACGATTCCTAGAGAGAAGAGAGGCAAGTCATGGCAGTAGTGGATGTTTGTGGGCCCCAGCCGTATCAGGTCTTCATCGACCACGACACAACTATGATGGTCGGTAATCACGTGCAGGCGCTCGGGGCGAGAAAGGCTCTGATCGTGCATCAGCCTCCGCTAGCTGCCGTTGCACGAAGTATCGCGCAAGACTTAGAAAACAATAACATTGAACCCCACCTGGCGGCCGTCCCTGATGCGGAGGACGGCAAGAGCATTGCGGTTGCAAGTGAACTTTGGGATGTTCTTGGGCGTGCCGGTTTCTCGAGGCAGGACGCCGTGGTCACTGTGGGCGGCGGTGCAGCAACTGATATGGGTGGATTTATCGCTGCTACTTGGATGCGTGGCATTGACGTCGTGCATGTCCCAACTACATTGCTAGCAATGGTGGACGCCGCAGTAGGCGGGAAGACTGGGATGAACACAGCGGAAGGTAAGAACCTGGTCGGTGCATTTCATGAGCCGAAGGGCGTCTTCATCGACTTGGAACGCGTGTACACCCTTCCAGAAGAAGAGATCGTGTCTGGCTCCGCGGAGTTGATCAAGACGGGTTTTATCGCTGACCCAAAGATTTTGGATCTATTCCAGGAGGGTGCCTCTCGTCACTGGCCTGAGCTCATCGAGCGCTCTGTCGCTGTCAAAGCAGGCGTTGTCTCCAAGGACCTCAAAGAGTCGGGGCTCCGTGAAATCTTGAACTATGGGCACACGCTTGGTCATGCAATCGAGCGACGCGAGCAGTATCGTTGGCGGCACGGAAATGCTGTTGCTGTGGGAATGATGTTCGTTGCGTACCTTGCGCTGCAGCGGGGACTTATCGACGAATCGGTTGTTTCGCTACACCGTACGATCCTTGAAGCGGCTGGGTTGCCAACGCGCTACGAACATGGCGTGTTCGATGAGCTCTATGAGGGAATGACCCGCGATAAGAAGAATAAGAACGGGCACATTCGGTTCGTGGTACTCGATGGTATCGGTTCTTGTACACGAATCGAAGATGCCACCAAAGAAGAGATGCGTGCTGCTTACGAAGCCATGATGGGGGACTAGCGCGATGATGATCCTTGTTCTCAACGGACCAAACTTGGATAGACTCGGCAAGCGGCAGCCCGAAATCTATGGCGCCGAAACCTTGGAGACACTCACACAGCGGCTGCAGAGCAAGGCTACAGCGGCAGGCGTGGAAGTTGAGGTTCGTCAGTCCAACCACGAGGGCGACTTGATCGATTGGGTGCACGAGGCGGCTGACAGTAAATGGCCTGTCATCATTAATCCGGGCGGTTTTACGCATACATCAGTGGCGCTGCGCGATGCTGTTGTTGAGTTGGGAGACGGTCCGGGGTTTGTGGAGGTGCACATTTCGAATATTTTCTCGCGTGAGGCTTTCCGACATCATTCGTATTTGTCGCCGGTAGCGCGTGGCGTAATTGCCGGTCTTGGTCTGGAAGGTTACGAGCTTGCAATGCAAGTATTTATCAACGACTTGAAGGAGTCTCAATGGGTTTAGCAGATACTCGATTTGAAAACCGGCGCCGTAAGCTGGCGTCTCTTTTAGCTGGTCACCGGATCGACGACATGTTAGTAACCCATTTGACGCATGTCCGTTACTTGTCTGGGTTCTCTGGTTCCAATGGTGCGCTATTGATCTCCAAAGACCGCTCAGCCCGTATCACAACAGACGGGCGATATGCGACGAAGGTCGCAGAAGAAGTTCCTGATATCGAGGCGACGATCACTCGAAAAGTCGCCACCGAACTGCTGAGCGCAGTTGTAGAGGGACACCGCGTTGGGTACGAAGCAGACTATGTCAGTGCATCGCAGCTTGAAGCTCTGAAGCAGGCTTGTCCTGAAGGCGTGACCTTGGTGCCTGTCACGCAACAAATCGAGGGAATTCGGTTAGTGAAAGATGAACTGGAGCTTCAACGCTTGGCTGAGGCCGCGGAGCTGGCATCGACAGCGCTTCGCGAACTAGTTGACGCCGGTGAGCTCGCAGCAGGACAGTCAGAGCGCCAAGTCGCTGCCAACTTGGAATACCGGATGCGATTGCTTGGCGCTGATCGCCCGAGCTTTGACACGATTGTCGCGTCGGGTTTGAATTCGGCTAAGCCACACCATGGTGCCTCTGACCGCGTGATCGAAGACGGTGACTTTGTCACGATTGATTTCGGAATGTACCGTGCAGGATTCAACTCCGACATGACAAGAACGTTTGCGGTGGGGGAACCTTCTGCGTTTCTCCGCGAAATCTACGAGGTTACTCGTGAATCCCAGCAAGCAGGTGTCGAGGCGGCTGTTGCAGGTGCGAAGTTAGTCGACGTAGACAAAGCATGTAGAAGCATCATTGAAGACGCGGGCTACGGCGAATACTTCGTGCACTCGACGGGTCACGGTATCGGGTTGGATGTGCACGAGGGACCATACGCGGCGCTGACTGGCACTGGAGAGCTAGAACCATCGATGACCTTGACCATCGAACCGGGTATTTACGTTCCTGGGAAGGGAGGTGTCCGAATTGAGGACACCCTGATTATCACCAGCGGTGCACCACGTATTATCACCCAGTTCCCCAAGGAACTCATCGTGCTGTAGCATAATTGTGATTGCGAGAGCACATCTATTGTTAGAAAGAAGGAAGGCTTCAAGTGGCAACTACTGCTGATTTTAAAAACGGTTTGGTTCTGTTGGTAGATGGGAAACTCCAGCAGATTGTTGAGTTCCAGCATGTGAAGCCCGGTAAAGGCCCAGCTTTCGTTCGTACTAAGTTGAAGGATGTTGTCTCCGGCAAAACCGTGGACAAGACCTGGAACGCTGGCGTTAAGGTTGACACGGCAACGGTTGACCGTCGTGACATGACCTACCTGTACAACGACGGGACCAACTACGTGGTCATGGACGATAAGACCTTTGAGCAGTTCGAGCTTCCAGAAGAGAAGTTCGGTGATGCCGCAAAGTTCCTGCTGGAAAACATGCATGTCCAGGTCTCGTTCTACGAGGGCGACGCACTGTTTGCAGAACTACCGATCTCGGTTGATCTCAAGGTCGAGCACACCGAGCCGGGTCTGCAGGGCGATCGCTCCACCGGTGGCACCAAGCCTGCAACCCTGGAGACCGGCGCCGAAATTCAGGTCCCACTGTTTCTTGAGACCGGTAATGTAGTGAAGGTTGATACGCGTACTGGTGAATACCTTTCGCGTGTGAACAACTAATGGAGAATTTCAAACGCCATGGCGCACGATACCGTGCGCGTCGTAGAGCCGTCGATATCCTCTTTGAAGCCGAAGCTAGAGACATCGACCCGGTTGCTATTGTCGAAGACCGAGAGACGCTGTCTCAGAACCCGCTGAATCAAATTGCCCCGGTGGCTCCGTATACCCGGACCATCGTGGAGGGCGTGGCCCTTCAGCTCGATGATATTGACGACGCAATCGAGAAGTTTCTCAGCAGCGATTGGGAGTTGGATCGAATCCCCGCAGTGGATCGGCAGATCTTGCGCGTAGGTATCTGGGAGATCCTGTTCAACGCAGAGGTTGATGCCCCAATCACGATCTCGAATGCGGCTGAATTAGCTACGCAGTACTCAGGCGCGAAAGCGGCGCCGTATATCCACGCGGTGCTCGACGGAGTAATTCAATCGCAATCTGAAAATGCTCCAATGTCTCAGACTCACGCAGAAGAACCTGCTGACGGTCAGGAGGGCGAGGAAGCTTAACGAGTTTTCCGCTGTAAAAAAGTGGGAGGCAACGAATCAACGCGTTGCCTCCCACTTTTTAGTTTCCGCGTTGAACGGCTTCAGCGATCGTTTCTGATAGCACTTTCATCATATTTTGTGCATAGAGCACCTGGTCGACACTACGGCGGAGAGCACTCGAAAGTTGTTCATCGGTCATGCCCGCGGCAACGTGTATCTCGCTTTCAGAACGGACAACTAGTGTCTCCCCTCTGTTTGCCACAACCGCGCGGCAACCGAGCAGCGAAGAGTTCGTCTGGTTCGCGGCGAGATAGAGTGAGGGATCTGTGGAGTCGGAAGGAACGTCTGTTTCGGCATCGGCGCGGACGATCAACACGGTGTCCAGGAGTACAAACAAGACATGGAAATCATTCAGGTTTGCATGCGCGACGCGCCCTGTCGGATCATCGGACAGTTCGATGCCGTGACCCCGCATTTGTTCAATGATGCGTTCGATCGTTACCTGGGGCGTAGAAGTACTAGTGCTCAACGTGGGGGTCCTTCCAGTTCACTAACGTGGGAAATGACGTTTCCAGAAAATCAAAAGCCTGCAGTGTTGATTCGATCGATGTGACGATAAATGCGCCCAATTGATCTGGTGTTAACCCGTTTGTGACGTCTGTCGTACGGATTGCGCTCACCGCCAGCGATGGTGCATCGCTTCCTGTTTCGTTTTCGAAGAAACGCAAGGTTGGCGCAAAATGGGTTTGGTTATGTTCGTTCATTGCCAAGAGCAAGTGTGAAGCCATTTCTTGTGGCACAGCACCGCGCCAAATGGATTCGAAAATCAGATAACTATCATCCAAAGCGCACACAGTCGCGCAGTTGACGAATCCGCTTCGCAAAATATTTTCTTCAATGCGGTACTCAAGGTCCTCATTTTCAAAAATGGCTGCAACATCTGCAAGCGAAACCGGACTGGGCTGGTCAGGGATTTGTTGCGTCGTCATTGTTCCAACCCTACCAATCATTCGTCGGCCAACTACCTATGCGGAATCCTGAGAAAACTTGGCGGGTACACCTGTATAGGGGAAGCGAGCAATCTAGTGAAGAGAATTATTGACCGATATAGCGAGACGCCTTTGTGAAGGTGCTAAGATTCTGACCAGTCTCAGCATAGACAAATACCAATTTCGACATCCTTTAAATTCCGCACAGCGAGGCGGGGAAGGAGGTTCGATGAGTGACAAGCAACGCGTGACGTCTGCGCTATTAAATGAGCGTGACGTTGAGCGAACAATTGCACGCATCGCGCACCAGATCATTGAAAAGAATGCGCTTGATTCGGAGTCTTCAGACACTCCAGTCCTATTGGGTATTCCTTCGGGGGGAGTGCCACTAGCAGAGCGGATCGCGGATGCGATTCAGTCTTTTACCGGGATCACCGTCCCCGTAGGCAGCCTGGATATTACGCTGTACCGAGACGATCTCCGAGACAAGCCTCATAGGGCGCTAATGCCGACGAACATTCCGGTTGAGATCAATAACGCAACGATAATCCTCGTAGATGATGTTTTGTTTTCCGGTCGGACCATCCGCGCGGCACTCGATTCGTTGCGAGATCTTGGTCGACCACGCACTATTCAGCTTGCAGTCCTAGTTGATCGTGGACACCGCCAACTACCAATTCGCGCCGACTACGTTGGCAAGAACATTCCAACCGCCATTGCTGAAGATGTCACGGTGTCTCTGACCCCAATTGATGACATCGATGCGGTGACGCTGACCAAGGAGGTCACCACCGAATGAAGCACCTGATTTCGATCGACGATCTCAGCGTTAACGACATTCACCTCATCATGGATGAGGCAGATCGGTTCCGAGAAACCCTCGAGGGTCGCGAGATTAAAAAGCTCCCAACGCTGCGTGGACGTACGATCTTCACGCTTTTTTACGAGAATTCAACGCGCACGCGCTCCTCATTCGAGACTGCAGGTAAGTGGATGAGCGCTGACGTCATCAATATTTCTGCGTCCTCTTCTTCCGTGAAGAAGGGCGAGTCGCTGAAGGATACGGCCTCGACGATCGCTGCAGTCGGCGCTGACGCCATTGTCGTTCGCCACCCATCGTCTGGAGCAGCGAAACTCATTGCTGACTGGGTTCCTAATGTATCTGTTGTCAATGCGGGCGATGGCCAGAACCAGCACCCGACGCAGGCGCTCCTTGATGCGGTAACAATGCGTCAGAAGATTGGTGAAATCGCCGGCAAGAAAATCATCATTGTCGGCGATATTTTGCATTCAAGGGTCGCACGCTCCAACGTGCAACTGCTGTCGAAGCTTGGCGCGGATGTCGTACTCGTTGCACCACCAACCCTGTTGCCAGTTGGGGCGGAGTACTGGCCATGCCGTATCAGTTACGACTTTGATGCCGAGATTCCAGACGCGGACGTTGTAATGATGCTGCGCGTTCAGGCAGAGCGTATGCATGGCGGGTTTTTCCCATCGCACCGCGAGTACGCCACGCTGTTCGGACTCAGCAAACAGCGAGCACAGCAAATGAAACCCGGCGCCATCATCATGCACCCGGGCCCAATGCTGCGCGGTATGGAAATCAACTTTGATGTTGCAGACCGCGAAAATACTGCTGTACTGCAGCAGGTCTCAAATGGTGTTTATACGCGAATGGCTGTGCTGTTCGCTTTGTTGGCTGGAGAGGATAGCTAGAAATGTCAGTAATTGCATTGACAAACGTTCGGCCATACGGCGAATCCACCGTAAACGTCCTGATCAAAGATGGGCAGATTGCTTCGGTAGGGGAAGACGTCGATACCTCGAAGGCTGACGAAGTACTAGATGGTCAGGGTTGGGTGCTGCTGCCTGGCCTGGTGGACATGCACGTCCACCTCCGTGAGCCGGGCAGGGAAGATACGGAAACCATCGCCACAGGTTCCGACGCAGCTGCGAAGGGCGGTTTTACAGCCGTGTTTACGATGGCTAATACGCGGCCGGTGATTGACCAGCCATTCCTTGCTGAAGCGGTGTGGAACAAGGGGCAAAGCTACGGTAAGTGCGACGTGTACCCGGTTGGATCTATCACGCAAGGGCTTGAGGGCAAGCAGCTCACCGAGATGGGATTGATGTCGAAGTCCCATGTTCGTATGTTCTCGGACGACGGAAAATGCGTAAACGATCCACAAATCATGCGGCGCGCAATTGAATATGCGAAAGCATATGATGTGCTGCTCGCACAACACGCCGAGGATCACCGTCTGACTGAAGACGCCAGCGCTCACGAAGGGCCAATGGCTGCGAAGCTGGGCCTTCGTGGATGGCCGCGCGTAGCTGAAGAATCGATTGTCGCCAGGGACATGATCATGTCGCGCGATTACGGCGGACGTCTCCACGTCTGCCACGCTTCGACGGAAGGAACTGTTCAGCTCTTGCGCCTGGCGAAGCAGCATTCCTCAAAGATTACGGCGGAGGTTACACCGCACCATCTGCTGTTGACAGATGAGAAGCTGGAAACGTTTAACGGAAACTTCCGGGTAAACCCGCCGCTGCGTGAGCACAGAGACACAATTGCGCTTCGTGACGCTTTGCTGAACGGGATTATTGACGTAGTTGCGACGGACCATGCCCCGCACGGTTCGGAAGAAAAGTGTGTGGAGTTTGAACACGCGAAGCCAGGCATGCTGGGGCTCGAGACATCGCTGGCAATCATCGCGCGTGTCTTCGTTGAAGCGGGGTTGGCAGACTGGCGGTTCGTCGCAAAGGTAATGAGTGAGAGACCAGCTGAGATTTTGAGGCTGGAGGACCAGGGGAGACCGATTACTGCTGGCGAACCAGCAAACCTCACCTTGGTCGACCCGAATTCGCCGTGGACGGTAGAGCCGGAAGAGTTGGCGTCGAAAGCCTCGAACACACCATACGAGGGAATGCAGTTCAATGCGCAGGTCAAAATGACGATGCTGCGTGGAGCTATTACGTACCAAGCTGATAACGAGTAAAGGAACTAAACAATATGGTTAATGAACGTATCCCAGCGCTTCTCGTGCTTGGCGACGGAAAGGTTTTTCGAGGCTTCTCATTTGGGGCGAAGAAGCAGGTCTTCGGAGAGGCAGTGTTTAGCACCGCGATGACGGGCTACCAGGAAACGATGACTGACCCGTCCTACCACAAGCAGATCGTGACCCTTACAGCCCCACAGATCGGCAACACCGGTTGGAACGACGAAGACAATGAGTCCCACGACAACAAGATCTGGGCTGCTGGCCTTGTGATCCGCGATCTTTCCACCGTGCACTCGAGCTGGCGCGCAAAGCGCAGCCTTGCAGAACAGATGGAAAACGAAGGTATCCCGGGCATCTACGGGGTGGACACTCGTACTCTGGTGCGTCATCTCCGCAATCACGGCTCTATTGCGGCAGGAATTTTCGTCAGTGAAGACACCGAGCGTCCAGTCGATGAGCTAGTGAAGCTGGTGAACGAGCAGCCTGCGATGGCTGGGGCAGACCTCAGCGAAGAGGTCTCGACGAAGCAGCCGTACACTATCCCCGCTGAAGGCGAGAAGCGTTACACCGTCGTCGCCTACGATATGGGTATTAAGACTGCTACGCCTATGCAGTTTGCACAACGGGGCATTGAGACCGTCGTGGTGCCGGCAAATACTCAGCTAAAGGATATTGAACAGTACCGACCGGATGGTGTGTTCGTCTCGAACGGTCCAGGAGACCCATCCACCGCAGATGAAATGGTGGCGATTGTTCGCGATATTATCGCTGCTGAGATTCCGTTCTTCGGGATCTGCTTCGGTAACCAAATCTTAGGTCGTGCGCTTGGCCTCGAGACATACAAGCTGCGCTACGGCCACCGGGGAGTCAACGTTCCGGTGAAGAACCTGCGCACGGGAAAGATTGATATCACGAGCCAAAATCACGGTTTTGCCCTCCGCGGCAAGGAAGGCGACACATTCGAGACAGATTTCGGCCCGGCGTCCATCACACATGTCTGCCTGAACGATGGCACCGTCGAAGGCGTGGCATTGGACAACAACATGGCGTACTCCGTGCAGTATCACCCCGAATCAGCCGCCGGACCGCACGATGCGAACCCGCTGTTTGACCAGTTCATCTCGTTGATGGACTCGAAGAGCCCGAACAACCAGTAACCAGCATTAGAGGAGATTCACACAATGAAGCGCGAAGATATCAACCATGTGATGGTTATTGGCTCCGGGCCAATCGTTATTGGCCAGGCGTGCGAGTTTGACTACTCGGGGACGCAGGCTTGTCGCGTCCTGAAGGAAGAAGGGCTACGAGTCACGCTCATTAACTCGAACCCGGCAACGATCATGACGGACCCGGAGTTTGCGGATCACACCTATGTTGAGCCGATTGACCCAAGCTACATCGACATGATCTTGGCCCGTGAAGCAGAGCAGGGGCATCCAGTCGATGCGATTCTGCCAACGCTCGGCGGTCAAACTGCCTTGAACGCAGCGATCCAACTTGAGCGCCAGGGTATCCTGGCAAAGCATAACGTGGAGCTTATTGGCGCAAACATCGATGCAATTGAGCGCGGTGAGGATCGGCAGAAGTTCAAGGACATCGTCGAGAAGATCGGCGGTGAATCTGCCCGCTCACGCGTGTGCTACTCGATGGGTGAAGTCCACGAGACTGTCCAGGAGCTTGGGCTTCCGGTCGTTGTCCGTCCTTCCTTCACCATGGGCGGTCTTGGCTCTGGTCTCGCGTTCACCATGGAGGACCTTGACCGCATCGCAGGTGGAGGACTTGACGCCTCCCCGGAGGCAAATGTGCTGATCGAGGAGTCTATTCTCGGCTGGAAAGAGTTCGAGCTTGAGCTTGTCCGCGACCGCAATGACAACGTCATAGTGGTCGCCTCAATCGAGAACGTTGATGCGCTTGGTGTCCACACGGGTGACTCTGTCACCGTCGCGCCGGCTATGACGCTGACGGATAGGGAGTTTCAGACCATGCGTGATCAGGGTATCGCCATTATCCGCGAAGTGGGCGTCGATACGGGTGGCTGCAATATTCAGTTCGCGGTGAACCCAACTGACGGGCGCATCATCACAATTGAGATGAACCCACGTGTCTCTCGCTCTTCGGCTCTTGCGTCGAAGGCGACGGGCTTCCCGATTGCAAAGATCGCCTCCAAGCTGGCTATTGGCTACACGCTGGATGAGATTCAAAACGACATCACCGGGGTGACCCCAGCCGCGTTTGAGCCGACGCTCGACTACGTCATCGTCAAGATGCCTCGCTTTACGTTCGAGAAGTTCCCTGGATCAGACGAGACGTTGGGCACCTCGATGAAGGCTGTTGGCGAAGCAATGGGCATTGGGCGCAACTACATCCAAGGCTTGAATAAGGTCATGCGGTCAATGGAAGAGAAGCCGAACGGTTTCTGGACGAAGCCGGATAGCTACTTTGCTGAAGGCCGTGAGAATGATGTGGATGCTGTCCTCCAGGATCTGCGCATCCCGACCGATAAGCGCATGTACGATGTTGAACTCGCGCTGCGCTTGGGCGCGAGCATCGAGCAGGTCTACGAAGCCAGTGGGATTGACCCGTGGTTCCTCGCTGAGTTGGCAGCGCTCGTTGAGTTCCGCCAGGCGCTTATCGACGCCCCCGTTCTCGACGCTGAGCTGCTCCGCGAAGCGAAAGTTTTCGGGCTCTCTGATGCACAGATTGCCGCGCTTCGCCCTGAGCTAGCCGGCGAAGATGGCGTACGATCACTCCGGTGGTCTCTTGGTGTCCACCCTATATACAAGACCGTTGATACTTGCGCGGGTGAGTTCGAAGCGCAGACGCCGTATCATTACTCCGCGTACGAATGGGATCCGGAGGCAGAGTCTGAGGTCGCCTCCTCCGATAAGGAGAAGGTGCTGATCCTGGGCTCAGGCCCGAATCGCATCGGTCAAGGCATCGAGTTTGACTACTCGTGCGTCCACGCCGCGCTGGAGCTCTCGCGGGTTGGCTACGAGACAGTGATGATCAACTGCAACCCGGAGACCGTTTCCACTGACTACGACACGGCTGACAGGCTCTACTTCGAGCCTCTGACATTCGAAGATGTCATGGAGATCTATCGCGCTGAGTCTCTGTCTGGCACGGTTGCAGGGGTTATCGTGCAGTTGGGTGGTCAGACGCCACTCGGGCTCGCGCAGCGACTCGCCGACGCCGGGGTGCCGGTAGTCGGAACTAGCCCCGAAGCCATCGATTCCGCGGAAGACCGGGGCGAGTTTGGCAAGGTGCTCGACGCTGCCAAACTGCCTGCGCCAGCGTACGGTACCGCCGTTTCCTTCGAAGAGGCACGTCGAGTAGCAAATGAGATTGGATACCCCGTCCTTGTTCGTCCTTCCTACGTGCTGGGCGGTCGAGGCATGGAGATTGTCTACGACGAGCAAAGCCTTGAAGACTACATCAATCGCGCGACCGAACTCTCGCCGGATCATCCTGTGCTTGTTGACCGCTTCCTGGATTCCGCGATTGAGATCGACGTCGACGTGCTGTCGGATGGTAAGGACGTCTACCTCGGTGGCGTCATGGAACACATCGAGGAAGCCGGCATCCACTCCGGCGATTCGGCCTGTGCGCTGCCTCCGATGACCATTGGGCCAGAGGATATTGAAAAGGTGCGTCGTTCTGCAGAGGCGTTGGCGCACGGTATCGGTGTTACTGGTCTGATGAACGTACAGTTCGCGTTGAAAGACGACATTCTCTACGTCATTGAAGCCAACCCGCGTGCGTCGCGAACCGTTCCTTTCGTGTCGAAGGCGACCGGCGTACACCTAGCCAAGGCGGCTGCTCGTGTGATGATGGGTGCGACCATCGCAGAGCTGAAGGCCGAAGAGATGATCCCGAGTGACTACGACGGTGGCTCGCTGCCACTTGATCACCCAATCGCAGTGAAAGAGGCCGTGTTGCCGTTCAACCGCTTCCGTCGGCCGGACGGAGCGATGCTCGACACCATCCTTGGTCCAGAGATGAAGTCGACTGGCGAAGTGATGGGCTTAGCGCCGTCGTTCGGAGTTGCCTACGCGAAGGCTGAGGCAGCAGCCTTTGGCGCACTTCCGACGGAAGGCACAGTATTCGTTTCTGTCGCCAACCGTGACAAGAGAACCCTGATTTTCCCAATTCAGCGCCTTTCCACAATGGGATTCAAGATTCTGGCTACAGGCGGCACAGCCCAAATGCTGCGAAGGAATGGGATCCCTTGCGAGATCGTATTGAAGGCCTCAGACGTCCGAAACGGGGCGGAAGGCAAATCGATCGTCGACTGCATTAACGATGGTGAGATTGACCTGATTCTGAACACGCCCGCAGGATCTTCAGGTGCACGCCACGACGGATACGATATCCGCGCCGCAGCCGTTGCACACGGTGTACCACTCATGACGACAGTTCAGGGCGTTACCGCCGCAGTCCAAGGCATCGAAGCGCTTCGTGACAATGAAATCGCTGTCATGAGCCTTCAGGAACTTGAGTCCGAAACTCGGACTGAGAACGGAGATAAGTAGCCGTGTCCTTTGCGCTCGACTTACACAGTGCTGCCCGTGAACACGGGCAGCTGTGTGTGGGCATCGACCCGCATGCACAGATCCTTGAGCAGTGGGGTCTCCCAGATACCGTAGATGGCCTTGCCGCGTTTTCCGATGCCTGTGTTGAGGCGTTTGCCGGCCATGCAGCTGTGGTCAAGCCACAGGTCGCGTTCTATGAACGATTTGGATCCGCAGGCTTCCGCGTCCTAGAGCGACTCATTCAACGCTTCCGGGAGTCACGAACGCTTGTGATAGCAGATGCGAAGCGAGGGGATATCGGTTCGACAATGCAAGGGTATGCCGACGCTTGGCTTCGACCGGGATCGCCCCTAGAAGTGGATGCCCTCACGCTGACTCCGTTTCTTGGCGTTGGTTCCCTTGCCCCTGCAATCAACACTGCCTTCGAGTATGGGAAAGGAGTATTTGTTATGGCTGCTAACTCGAACCCGGAGGCGCAGGAGTTCCAATCTCAACAGATAGACGGTGTAACAATCGCGCAGCAGATGGTTGATGCCTGTGAGGCGCTGAATAGCACGCACCGTTCAGATGTGGGGATTGTGGTGGGGGCGACGCTCTCATACGCGCTTGATCTTTCGAGGTTTACTGGGCCAGTTCTTATGCCAGGCGTTGGCGCACAAGGGGCTAGCTTTAACGACGTTCGTGAGATCGCGGGGAAGAGAGTTGGGCAGTTTTATCCCAATATGTCACGTGGGATTCTTACTGCTGGTCCGGACCCAGATGAACTGCGAAAACGTGCTGTTGACCAGGCGAATTGGCAATAGGGACAGCTCGTATTTACCAGATTGCATAATTGCTGGTAGTTTAGTTGCGTCGATGCGTTGACGTGGCTAAACGCCATGCAATACATCATGAAGAAAACTTCCTAGTGCTACACTGGCTCGGAGCCGCTTGCTTAGTCCGGTACTATCGGGGCTGGTAAATCGCGGTCCGGTGCCAAAGCACTGGAGCAATAGAACTACTATCTACATGGAGGAAACCGTGGCACTTCCACAGTTGACCGATGAGCAGCGCAAGGCAGCACTTGAGAAGGCAGCAGAAGCGCGTAAGCAGCGTGCAGAGCTGAAGGCTTCGCTGAAGCGCGGCGACACGAACCTCGCTGAGGTTTTGGAGAAGGCAGCTACCGATGAAATCATCGGTAAGACCAAGGTCTCTGCGCTCCTGGAGGCTCTGCCAAAGGTTGGCAAGGTGAAGGCTCGCGAGATCATGGAAGAGCTTGAGATTGCACAGACGCGTCGTCTGCGCGGTCTGGGTGACCGTCAGCGCCGTGCCCTGCTTGAGCGCTTTGGTTTCTCCGAGGACTAATCCAGTGTCGACTCCCACTTCACGCGGTAATCTCGTAGTTCTGGCCGGCCCGTCAGCGGTAGGGAAGTCAACCGTTGTGCAGCGCTTGCGCACAGAAGTTCCTGAACTGTACTTCTCTGTCTCAATGACAACGCGCGCACCTCGGCCGGGCGAACAGGACGGCAAGGATTACTTCTTTGTTACGCCCGATGAGTTCCAACAGAAGATTGATTCGGGCGAGATGCTTGAGTGGGCAGATATCCATGGAGGGCTCCAGCGCTCCGGTACTCCAGCTTCTCCAGTGCGCGAGGCGTTGGAGGCTGGTCGGCCAGTCCTCGTCGAAGTCGACTTGGTTGGAGCTCGAAACATCAAAGGCTTGATGCCCGAGGCGGCCACCGTGTTCTTGGCCCCGCCGTCGTGGGAGATTCTTGTAGAGCGACTCACTGGCAGGGGCACGGAGACGCAAGAGGTGATCGAGCGTCGTCTGGAAACTGCCCGCAACGAGATTGCGGCACAGGACGAATTCGACAACGTCGTGGTCAATGACAACATCGATGACGCTGTCGCTGCTATAGTGGACCTTCTTGTGGGGTCTGACGGCCGAGACACTGACAATTAATTGAAGTACAACGAGAAGTAGGTTGAATTGAGCACGATCAACAGCGATCTGTTGCAAGATGGCTCTGCGGGCGACGCGGAAGAAAAAGCATACGACACCCCTGATGGTATTACCGCACCCCCGATTGATGAGCTACTGACGAAGGTTTCGTCGAAGTACGCCTTGGTAATCTTTGCGGCCAAGCGCGCCCGCCAAATCAACAGCTACTACCAGAACTCAGACGAGGGCGTTTTTGAGTTCATCGGGCCATTGGTGACGCCAGAGCCGGGTGAGAAGCCGCTTTCGATCGCGCTTCGTGAGATCAACTCGAGTTTGCTCGAGCACGAAGAGGGCATGTAACTCCCCGCACCCTCATATCACACACTTGCCCCGCAGTGGCTCCCTAATGGAAGCGGCTGCGGGGTTTTGCGTACACTCTTTTGCTATGAACGAAGTGAGCAAGGTAGTCGTTGGCGTTTCGGGCGGTATCGCAGCGTACAAAGCCTGTCAGATTGTTCGCGGATTTCGCGAGCAAGGGGTTGACGTACGGGTTATTCCGACAGAAAACGCCTTGAAGTTTGTAGGTGCGGCCACTTTTGAGGCGCTGTCTGGCGCTCCGGTAGACACTGATGTTTTTTCGCGCGTTGATGAGGTGCAGCACGTACGAATCGGGCAGGATGCGGACGTCATTGTGGTGGCTCCAGCTACTGCAGACTTTCTGGCGCGCGTGGCTGGTGGGCGCGCTGATGATCTCTTAACTTCCACACTGCTCATGGCAACGTGTCCCGTCGTGCTCGCTCCGGCAATGCATACTGAGATGTGGAACAATCGCGCTACGCAACACAACGTGTCGGTCCTTCGCTCTCGGGGGTACACCGTACTGGAGCCAGCGCATGGGCGGCTGACGGGCAAGGACAGTGGGGCAGGTCGGCTTCTCGACCCCTCGCAGATTGTCAAGCTGACAGAGACCGTGGCTGCTACCAGGCCAATTGAGCAAACGCTCAAGGGTAAAAGAGTGTTGATCAGTGCCGGAGGCACTCGGGAGCCACTTGATCCTGTCCGATTCTTGGGGAATCATTCCTCCGGCAAGCAAGGTTTTGCTCTGGCAGAGATTGCGGCACAAAGAGGTGCCCACGTTGATATCGTCGCCGGTGCCATTGACCACTTGAGCATCCCCGCTGGTGCTGAGATACATCGTGTCACTACTGCTCTCCAGATGAATGAGGCGATGCGCAGCCTTGCTCCACAAGCCGACATCATCGTTATGGCTGCTGCTGTAGCTGATATGAGGCCACGGCATGCGGCGCAGAAGAAACTGAAGAAAGATGGCAACAGTCAAGAGCTTTCTCAGGTGGACCTGGTTGCAAACCCCGATATTTTGCAGGGACTTGGTGAGATGAGGAAAAAGGGGCTTACCTCTGCGACGATTATTGGGTTCGCTGCGGAGACCGATAACGAACTTGAGAACGCCCGGCGCAAGCTGCAGCGCAAGGGAGTGGACGGTCTGATGGTGAATTCGGTGGCGCAGGGAGCTGTCTTCGGGCAGGCACACAATCAGGGGTGGTTCCTTGATAGTTCGGGTCGGGAACAGGCGATTCCGCATGGTACAAAGCTGGAAGTTGCAGTGCACCTGCTGGATAAGGTTGAGTCACTCCACATGTAGAAACGACGTTTGAATTATTAGACCGAGTGGTCTACTCTAAGGTGCATTGCATCAACGGTTGGCGATGGTACGTCTTCGCTGGCCATTCTCTGTAGGAACGAAAGAGCAAAAGGAAGACCGCTTTGTCTACACGTGATACTGGTACGTACTACCGTTTATTCACCAGTGAATCGGTGACTGAAGGTCACCCCGACAAAATCTGCGACGCAATTTCGGACGCGATTTTGGACGACATGCTCAAGCAGGATCCGTCCTCGCGTGTCGCTGTAGAAACCTTAGTGACGACCGGTCAGGTGCACGTGGTGGGTGAGGTACAAACCGAGGCTTACTCAAACATCGCCAAGATTGTCCGCGACAAGTTGGTCGGAATCGGGTTTTCTTCGTCGGAGGTGGGCTTTGATGGCCGTACATGTGGAGTGAACATCGCCATCGGCGATCAGTCTGCTGAAATTTCGGACGGCGTTAGTTTTTCTCAGGAGTCGCGCGAGAACGACACCATCGAAGCGCTCAACCAAACAGGTGCTGGTGATCAGGGGCTGATGTTTGGTTACGCTACGAATGAAACCGAAGAGTACATGCCGCTACCAATTGCGCTTGCGCACCGACTTGCGCGACGCTTGACCGAGGTGAGAAAGATGGGCACCGTTGTGGGCTTGCGCCCGGACGGTAAGACTCAGGTGACGTTCGCTTACGACGGCGACACCCCAGTGGCACTGGATACCGTGGTTATTTCCACGCAACACGACCCGGACTTCGTCGGAGAGGAACTCGAGAACGCGCTCCGTACCCATGTGCTCGAGTGGGTAATCGCTGACGCTGGGTTAGAGAAGTTCTACACGGATGACACCAAGCTGCTGATTAATCCCTCGGGTTCGTTTGTGCTTGGGGGCCCGATGGGAGACGCCGGGTTGACTGGGCGAAAGATCATCGTAGACACATATGGTGGCATGGCCCGGCACGGCGGTGGTGCGTTTTCCGGCAAGGATCCATCAAAGGTTGACCGCTCTGCTGCGTACGCAACTCGTTGGGTTGCCAAGAATATTTGTGCAGCTGGTTTAGCAGACCGCGTCGAGGTGCAGGTAGCGTACGCGATTGGGCGAGCAACCCCGGTTGGCCTCTACGTTGAGACGTTTGGCACCGCAGCTGAAGGACAGACGAACGAGTCAATTCAGCAGGCTGTGGAGAAGGTCTTTGATCTTCGTCCGGCCGCAATTATCAAAGAACTTGACTTGCTTCGCCCAATTTATGCCCAAACGGCTGCGTACGGTCACTTTGGGCGCACGGATGTCGACTTGCCGTGGGAGCGTTTGGACAAGGTAGATGACCTGCGCGCTGCAGCAGGGGTATAAGGCACGGCTGAATGTCGAAGCAGCCCGCAACCTTCCTTCCTGTCGCTAAGGTGCTACCGCAGCTTGGGTTGGCACATCTAGACCGCACCTTTGACTACTACGTAGCTGAAGAGCAGTCAGAAGATGCGCAGCCGGGAACGCGGGTGCGGGTGCGGTTCGCTGGTCGACTTGTTGATGGGTTGATTCTTGGCCGGACGGAGGCCCCTGAGCATGTAGGTAACTTGCGGTTCCTCGAGCGCGTGATTTCATCGGAGGTTGTCGCTCCAATCCAGTTACGCCAGCTTGTCGACGCACTCGCTGAGCGCTATGCCGGCGTCAGGTCTGATATCTATCGCTCAGCGATCCCTCCTCGGCATAAGAAAGCTGAAGAGACAGACACTTCTACACCTTGGGCGGAGCTTGGTGAGGCCACCGAGCCAGATCTTTCGGGATGGAGTACATATCAATACGGTGAATCATTCGTCGATGCTGTGCTTGCCAGAAAGCTAGTGCGAGCAGCGTGGCAGGTTGCACCAGGTGCTCCGTGGGCAGGTCCTGTTGCTGCTTTGGCTGCAAAAGTCGCGCTTGACGGTGGCGGAGCACTCATCGTCGTACCGGACCAGCGAGATGTAGATAGCCTCGAAGCACAGTTGAAGAAGGTGGTCGGGCCTCGGCAGATAAGCACGCTCACTTCTGCACAGGGTCCGCAGGCAAGGTATTCACGATATCTTTCGGCATTGCATGGGCAGGCCCGAATCGTGGTGGGGACTCGCTCTGCCGCGTTTGCGCCGGTACAGGATCTTCGACTGCTTGTGCTCATGGATGATGGCAACGACAATCTTGTTGACCCGCGTGAGCCGTATGTGCATGCTCGCGAGGTCTTGACGACGCGCTCCGCGCTTGAGCACGTCCCTTTAATCATCGGTGGTGTCGCAAGAACTGCAGAAACCCAAATGCTGGTCGAATCGGGTTGGATGCATGGGTTGGAGGCGTCGAAAGGCACGATTCGAGAGCGGATGCCGCGGATCTATGCAGCGGGGGATTCCGACATCGCACTAGAACGTGACCCACGTGCAAGGCAAGCAAGGCTTCCTTCTGCGGCGTTCCAAGCAGCAAAGCGGGCTCTTGAGCGTAATCGCCCGGTGCTGTTTCAGGTGCCTCGTGCTGGATACATTCGTGCGCTGGCTTGCGGTGATTGCCGCACTCCGTCGCGGTGTCGTGCGTGCAATGGACCGCTCGAGTTGCCACAAAGTGGGGATGCCTCCGCACCAACCTGCCGGTGGTGTGGCCGCATAGATCCGTCTTATCGTTGTGTTGCATGTGGTTCGCGAAAGCTGCGCGCAGTGGTATTGGGCACAGACCGGACGGCAGAGGAGCTTGGCCGAGCATTTCCTCATGTTCGTGTGCGGAACTCCTCGGGCGAGAAGGTACTCGCTGAGGTTGAGCCTCAGGCACAGCTTGTTGTAGCCACGCCCGGCGCGGAACCCGTAGTGGAAGGCGGGTACGGAGCAGCGGTGCTGATGGATGCGTGGGCGCTGCTGCAACGTCCAGACTTGCGAGCAGCTGAAGAGACATATTCGAGATGGATAGCGGCTGCAGCGCTGGTTGAGCCCCATGAACGCGGCGGGGAGGTCGTCGTGACCGCTGATCCGGGAATTGCGGTTGTGCAGTTCTTCCTGCGCTGGGATCCGTCCGGCTATGCGGCGCTTGAGCTTGGACATCGAAGAGAGGTTTCGTTTCCGCCAGCTGCTCACGTAGCAGTGGTGGACGCACCACGTGTCGCTTTGGAAGATTTTTTCGCACATACGACGCTTCCTTTAGCTGCTGAGTTATTGGGGCCTGTCGACTTACCGAGCGGGGTCTCATTACCTGGCACTTGGGACGAGCAGCAGTTCGGCCCTGCGCAGCGCATGCTGGTGAGGTGCGCAGTGCAAGAACGGAATGAGCTAGGTCGTGCTTTACGGGCTGGAGTGATCAGTAGAGCGACGCGCAAGCAGGATTTACCGCTGCGGGTGCAGGTTGACCCTCTGCATATTGGATAGTGTTGCGCCCGTGGAGCCGAGAGGTGGGTAGACTATCGATCCATGACAGTTCGCAGGCTTCGATTGCTCGGGGATCCTGTGCTCAATGAAGTAGCTCAAGAGGTTACTGAGTTTGGCGCTCGGATTCGCACGCTGGTCAATGACATGTTCGACACAATGGATAACGCAGGTGGTGTTGGCTTGGCTGCAAATCAGATTGGCCACAGCCAGAGGGTGTTCGTCTTCGATTGCCAGGGGCTTCGGGGACACATTGTGAACCCGTCGTGGTCGCCGCTTTCTGGGGATAGTCAGCTGGGTACTGAAGGGTGTCTGTCCATTCCCGGTGTTAGGGCCGATGTGGAGCGATATCGCTCCGTAGTCTGCAACGGTGTCGACGCAGAGGGACATCCGTTGTCGATCCTGGGAACAGGACTCCTCGCGCGGTGCATTCAGCACGAGACTGACCACCTTGACGGCGTTGTGTTCTTGGAGCGTCTGTCTGCGGAAGAAAAGAAACAAGCTATGTCACAAGTTCGAACATCAACGTGGTGGAAGGAACGGTAATGCGTATTGTGTTTGCTGGGACGCCAGAACCTGCAGTCGTGGCGCTGGAGGCGTTGCTTCATTCAGAGCATGAAGTAGTTGCGGTGCTCACGCGCCCTGACGCGCCGAAGGGGAGGGGGCGGACGCTTCACCCGTCGCCCGTTAAGAAAGTTGCGCTTGAGCATGGCATTGAAGTACTTGAGCCGAAGACATTGCGTGGTAATGCAGAAATCGTCGAACGTCTACGTGCGATTGCTCCAGATGCGATTCCCGTAGTAGCGTACGGCAACCTTGTTCCACCTGAGCTGCTCGACTTGCCTCAGCACGGGTGGGTGAACCTCCACTTCTCGCTTCTGCCTGAGCTCCGGGGAGCAGCTCCAGTCCAGGCTGCAATCTTGTCGGGATTGACGACGACCGGTGCCACGACATTCCGCATCGATGAGGGACTCGATACAGGTCCAGTTCTGGCTACGTTTGAGGAAGCGATTTTGCCTACCGATACCGCGGACGATCTCTTGACCAGGCTTGCGTACGAGGGTGCTGACTTGCTTGTTGCCACGATGGATGGTCTCGCCAGTGGCAGCATAGTACCGGAACCACAGCCCGTGGATGGCACATATGCCCCGAAAATTCAGAGCAAGGATGCTCGGATTCAGTGGGATTGTGACGCCGAAGTAGTTGATCGTACGATCCGCGCATACACGCCAGGACCTGGTGCGTGGACAATGCTCGGTGAGCAGCGTGTCAAAATCGGGCCGGTGTCGATCGGTGACTCGGATACGCTTGGCGCGGGCGAAGTGGCCGTCGAAAAGAATCGGGTGCGAGTTGGGACTGGGACAGTCGATGTGATCTTGCAAGAGATACAACCGCCTGGGAAGAAGCGTATGGCTGCAGATGCGTGGGGGCGCGGGCTCGCAACCGAGACTATTGAGGCAGGGGTGAAATTTGTATGAGCGGAGGGTTCCGATCCCGGTCTGCGGGGCGTCGTAAGCCTGCGACAGTAAGCAAGAAGACGGCGAAGGTTGCACAAAAGCGAACCAACCAGCAAGCGCCAAAGGTTGATATTGGTGACCCTGCTCGTGAGGCAGCGTGGTCGACGCTGATGCGCGTCGACATAGACGGGGCGTTCGCGAACTTGGTCTTGCCAGGAATACTCCGTGAACACAAGGTGCGCGGCAAGGATGCTGCATTTGCCACGGAGCTGACGTATGGAGCACTGCGATCGCTCGGAGTGATTGATGCAGTTCTTCAGGAGTGCTCGAGCCGCGCTATTGCTGATCTCGATGCTGAGGTACGCGCAGCTCTGCGATTAGGCGCTTACCAGTTGCTGTACACCAGAGTCGGGCAGCATGCCGCGGTTGATACTTCTGTGCGCTTGGTTATCGGCGCTGGGAAACAGGGCGCGAAAGGTTTTGTTAATGCGGTGCTGCGAACGATGAGTCGGCAACCCTCGAAGCACTGGATAGACACCTGCAAGCCCAATGAGCCACTGGAGCGCATCGCGTTCGAGCACGCGCATCCTGTTTGGATTGCTCGTTCTTTTGCAACGGCGTTAGGGGTTGAAGCAGATGATCCGGAGCTGGCCGAGGCCCTCGAAGCTGACTCGGAGCGTCCCATCGTGCATCTTGTCGCACGGCCCGGCGAGATCTCCGCGGAGGAGTTGGCACTCATCACTGGTGGCGACATTGGCAAGTACTCCCCGTATGCCGTGTATTTGCCTGAGGGGAACCCAGGTGAGCTGCAGCCGGTACGTGATGGTTTCGCAGCGGTACAAGACGAAGGCTCTCAGTTGATAGCACGGGCACTTGTCCAAGCGACCGTCGCTGACGACCAGGGACGCTGGTTGGACCTCTGCGCAGGCCCGGGTGGCAAGGCTGCATTCATCGGTTCCTTGGCGGCAATTGATGGTGCACGCGTTGATGCAGTCGAGGTTGCGCCTCACCGTGCGGAGCTTGTGCAGAAGGCGACGAAAGGTTTGCCGGTCAGTGTTCGCACAGGGGACGCGACAACCATTGAGCTCGAGTCTGGATACGACCGAGTGCTTGTCGACGCCCCCTGTTCCGGCCTCGGATCGTTGAGGCGTCGGCCTGAAGCACGCTGGACGAAGCACGAGTCAGATATCGCTTCGCTCACCCAGCTACAGCTCAAGCTGCTCAACACAGCCATTACTGCGACAAAACCTGGTGGCGTAATCGTGTACTCGACATGTTCGCCAGATATTCGGGAGACCAGAGGCATCGTTGACGCTGTGCTGGCCACAGGCGAAGTCGAGGAGTGCGACGCACAGCAACTTGTTGCGCCAATGGAAAACGTCGGTCCACATCGTAGTGTGCAGATGTGGCCACACCGCCACGGAACTGACGCAATGTTCTTCGCAGTTCTTCGCAAGAAAACACTAGGGTAGAGGCATGATTTATATTGCGCCGTCCATCCTCGCCGCGAACTATGCAGCTCTCGGCGAAGATGTTGAGAAAGTTCCGAACGCCGACATGCTCCACGTAGACATCATGGACGGTCATTTTGTGCCGAACCTTTCTTTTGGTCCGGATGTGACCAAAGCAGTCAACGGGGTGACCGACCAGTTTCTCGACATGCACCTCATGATCGAGGAACCTGAGCAGTGGTTCGAGACCTATGCCAACGCTGGTGGTGATCGAATGATTTTCCACGTCGAGGCAACGAATGACCACGTCGCTGCTGCGAAGCAGTGCCGTGAATTAGGCGTGCAGGCGGGATTTGCTATTAAACCGGGCACACCAATCGAGCCATACCTCGACGATCTTGAGCATTTCGAGGAAGTGCTCGTGATGAGTGTGGAGCCCGGTTTTGGCGGACAGAAGTTCATGCCGGAAGTGCTCTCGAAGGTGTTTACCCTGCGTGACCACATTCGCGCTGCTGGCTTGTCCACGGTAATTGGGATCGATGGTGGCATCGCCAACTCCACAATTGCTCAGGCGGCCGAGGCCGGTGTGGACGCCTTCGTGGCTGGATCCGCAGTATTCGGCGCAGATAATCCCGCTGAAGCAGTAGATACGCTGCGTCGGATGGCAAAGGAAGCGGCTGGCGTCGCGTGATCGAAGCAGCTATCGCAGCAGGGGATGCAGTCCGCGGGACTACGAGTCCCAATCCACCAGTTGGATGTGCGTTGTATAGCCCAGACGGAGTTCTAGTCGCTACCGGTGCGACGGCCCCCGTCGGCGGGCCACATGCGGAGGTTCAAGCACTTCGTAAGGCAGGAGCTCGTGCAGAAGGCGCTACAGCCGTTGTCACGTTGGAGCCGTGTAACCACACTGGACGAACTGGCCCGTGCACAGAGGCACTGATTTCTGCGGGTGTTGCCAAGGTTGTGTATCTCACGGCTGACCCGAATCCTCTCGCTACAGGCGGTGCTCAGCGGCTTGAAGCCGCGGGTATCGACGTCCGCTTCGAGCCTTACCGCGTTGAAGCCCTTCAGCCTTGGATTTCCTCCATACGCCACAATCGGGTCAGCGTGACCGCGAAGTTTGCGATGACGTTGGATGGGTTCACCGCAGCGATTGACGGCTCCAGCAAGTGGATTACCGGACCTGAGGCGCGCCAGTTCGTGCACCGTGACCGCGCTCAACGCGACGCCATCATCGTTGGGACCGGAACCGCGATCACTGACAATCCTTCGCTCACCGCGCGTAGACCGGATGGAAGCCTGTATCCGCACCAGCCTCGCCGCGTTGTAATCGGCACGAGAGAAGTGCCCGAAGGAAACTTACGCGAGCTAGGCTTTTTGCAGTATCCGACCCCTGAGGCAGCATGCGCAGAACTTTGGGAACTTGGCTGCCGTGACGTACTTGTTGAGGGTGGAGCGAATCTCCTCAGCAGCTTCTTTACCCGCGGTGTTGTCGACCGGGTGCAAGCATATATTGCGCCAAAACTGCTAGGCCAAGGTCGCTCGGTGCTGGACGCTGCACTGGCGCGTACGATAGGCGACGCATTCGAATTTAAGATCTGCGACGTGCACCAACTTGGCGAGGACGTATTGATAGAAATGGAGACTGCATAGTGTTTACAGGACTGGTTGAGGAAGTTGGTTCGGTGGCGTCAATCGAGCCACTCGACGACGCAGTTCGGATCCGTATCGGCGCAGAGACCGTACTTGCAGGAGTGGAACTTGGAGACTCGATTGCTGTCGACGGGGTGTGTCTCACAGTAGTTGAGGCCACAGAAAATTCTTTTACTGCAGACGTCATGCTTGAAACTTTGCGTCGTTCCCGTATCGGTGAATACAAGGAAGCAACCCTGGTCAATCTTGAGCGCGCACTAGCAGTGGGAGACCGACTTGGTGGTCACATTGTGCAGGGGCACGTCGATGCAGTGGCGACACTTCAACATCGCTCGCCTGGTGAGCACTGGGACGTACTGCGGTTTTCGCTCCCTGAAAAAGTACGAAAGTACGTGGTGGAAAAGGGCTCTATCACGATCAGCGGGATCTCGTTGACCGTCTCTGCAGTAGGAGATGGTTGGTTTGAAGTTTCGCTCATCCCTGCGACCCTACAGGCGACAACCGCAGGCTCATGGAAATCAGGTGATTCGGTCAACATCGAAGTCGATATCATTGCCAAATACGTTGAGAACATGGTGAGGCACTAACATTGGGTTCCATGAATGCTCCTCAGGACTCCGTTGGACGTAATTCGCAGCTAGACACCGTCGAAGATGCAGTAGCAGCTATTGCTCGCGGTGAAGCAGTCGTTGTTGTTGACAACGAGGATAGGGAGAACGAGGGGGACCTCATCTTCGCCGCCGAGTTCGCAACCCCAGAGCTCGTAGCGTTTATGGTGCGATACACCTCCGGATACATTTGCGTCCCGCTCGAGGACGAGCGCGCAGATGAACTGCAGTTGCCACCGATGGTGGCGCACAACGAAGATGCACGAGGTACCGCCTATACGGTCACTGTCGATGCAGCGACAGGATCGACAGGTATTTCCGCAACATCGAGAGCTGAGACTATTCGACGCCTCGTCGATACGAAGTACGGGCCGCACGACTTCACTCGTCCGGGCCATATCGTGCCTCTGCGCGCACGCAAGGGAGGGGTGCTCACGCGGGATGGACATACCGAGGCCTCAATCGATCTCGCGCGCTTGGCAGGACTTACTCCGTGCGGTGTGCTCTGCGAAATTGTGTCCGAGGAGGATCCGACGGATATGGCGCGGTTTGATGAACTGCGCAAGTTCAGCGACCGGCACGGTCTCAAGATGATCTCCATCGAGCAGCTTATTGCTTATCGACGCCGCCATGAGATGACAGTCGAGCGCACTGTCGAAACCAAGTTGCCGACCGAGTTCGGTACGTTTGCCGCGTACGGTTATCGCAATCGCATCGATGGTTCCGAGCACATCGCATTGGTAGTCGGGGACGTCGCGAACTGTGACGATGTACTTGTGCGGGTTCACTCCGAGTGCTTGACGGGGGATGCCTTTGCGTCGAAGCGGTGCGACTGTGGTCCGCAGCTCCACGAGTCGATGCGTCGGATTCAAGAAAAGGGTTGTGGTGTGCTCGTGTATGTTCGCGGGCACGAAGGTCGCGGTATCGGTCTCCTCGCCAAGCTCGAGGCCTATCGCCTGCAAGACCAGGGCCTTGACACCGTTGATGCCAACCTTGAGCAGGGGCTGCCCGTCGATGCCCGCGAGTATTCGGTTGCCGGACAGATTTTGAAAGACCTTGGTATTATTTCGTTTACACTGTTATCCAATAATCCGGAAAAGGTGGAAGCGCTCAGCGGCTTCGGTCCGATCGTGAAAGAGCGGGCTCGAATCGAAATTGTGCCTACTCACGAGAACATCCGGTATTTACGAACCAAGCAGTTGCGCATGGGGCATGATCTCCCGTTGGCTGCTTCGTGGACTGAGCAGGAGGACGATTAGATGGCAAGTGTCGGTGCACCTGATGCGCAGACGATAAGTGGCGAGGGCTATACAGTCGCCATTGTTTCGACACTGTGGAACCAGAAAATCGTGGAGCGTCTCCGGGACCGGGCGATCTCGACTGCCCGAGAAATGGGTGCTAAGTATGCGGAATTTACCGTCGCTGGCGCGTTAGAATTGCCGGTTGTGGTGCAGGCCTGTGCTCAGCGTTACGACGCTGTCGTAGCGCTAGGGTGCGTAATTCGAGGTGAGACGGCGCACTTTGAGTATGTTTGTGACTCGGTGACCGCAGGGTTGACCCGCATCGCACTCGACGAATCAACGCCGGTCGGAAACGGAGTACTCACCGTCGAAGAAGAAGACCAGGCCTACGAGCGTGCTGGTGGAGAGGACGCGAAGGAAGACAAGGGCGCGGAAGCCGTGCAGGCAGCAATCGGTGCCCTCATCGAGCTTGAAAAAGTCCGAGCGACCCCGAAGAAAGATTCATAACTGAAAGAACGTAGCGTGTGCTACGGCAGCGAGGAGTAAAGAGTAGTGAGCGAAGAACAGTCGGTTGCACGCAAGATTGATGAAGCGGAGCTTGCATACCTCAACGCACTAGACCCACATGCTTCGATCTCGACTAAGCCGTGGGAGCTGACGATTCGGTCCCCATTTCTGAAGAAAGTCGCAGCTGTATGCATTCTTGTGCTGATGGCCGTGCACATCTTCATGGCCGCTGTCGTTGACGTGGAATTTTCGGGCCTCACAATTACGTGGCTCGACAAGTTTGCTTTCGTTGGAGTCGGTATCATCCTCTCGATTCTGACCTGGCTGGTGTTGACGCGGCCGTGCGTCCAGGTCAATGAGGACGGCGTCGAGGTAGCCAACATTATCGGGACGCGATTTTATCCCTGGCTAGTTATCTACGGGCTTTCGTTCCCAAAGGGCGCCCGAATGGCCCGGCTAGAGCTTCCGGACTTTGAATACGTTCCGCTGTGGGCGATTCAGGCTGCAGATAAAGAGTTAGCGTTGCAGGCAGTTGCGGAGTTCCGCGAGCTCGAAGCTAAGTACATGCCGTCAGAATAGGGAGCGCGGAGCGTCTTGGCTGATCCCACTTCCTACCGTCCGGCTCCAGGGACGATCCCCACCGACCCAGGTGTTTATAAGTTTCGCGACCCTCATGGTCGCGTCGTCTACGTCGGTAAGGCGAAGAACCTGCGAGCTCGACTCAGCAACTATTTCCAGCCTCCGGCGCAGCTCCATCCGCGAACGCGCCAGATGGTTTTTACCGCCAGCTCCGTGGAGTGGACCGTTGTAGCGAGCGAAGTCGAGGCGCTGCAGCTTGAGTACACGTGGATCAAGAGATTTGATCCCTGGTTCAACGTCATGTACCGGGATGACAAGACGTATCCCATGCTCGCTGTGAGCGTGAAAGAGCGCTACCCCCGGGCATTCTTCTACCGGGGGCCGAAACGAAAAGGTGTCCGCTACTTTGGGCCGTTCTCGCACGCGTGGGCCGTACGCGAAACGCTTGATCTATTGACGAGAGTGTTTCCGATTCGTACCTGTTCGAACGGTGTGTTTAATCGACATGAGTCGCTCGGGAGACCATGCCTGTTGGGCTACATCGATAAGTGTTCGGCACCGTGCGTACAACGTGTTGATCAACAGGAATATGACGAGATTGTTGCCGGGTTCCTCTCGTTTATGGGCGGACGAACAGAGCACGTTGTCAGATCCCTCAAGCAGCAAATGGCTACTGCGGCAGAACAACTCGAGTTTGAAAAGGCAGCGCGTCTTCGCGATGACCTTGGCGCACTGGACAAAGTGATGGAGCGCCAAGCCGTAGTGCTCAGCAGTGATACGGATGCTGACATCATTGCTATGGACAGCGATGAGCTGGAAGCAGCTGTGCAAATCTTTAACGTTCGTGGTGGTCGCATTCGTGCCCAGCGAGGCTGGGTCGTTGAGAAGACCGGCGACGAACCCGGCAGTTTGGACCGGTTAGAAGAGGGGGAAAAGGACCCTGCAGTTCCCACACTGATGCAGGACTTTCTGGTTCAGTACTACTCAGATGCCGTTGAGCGTGACGCCCAGGAGCGAAAAGAAGACCTGCAAATTACAGAGCAATTCCGACGAAGGGGCGTCGATAAGCAATCGCATCGCGAAGCGGTGCCGAGTATTCCGGTGCCGCGTGAAATCCTTGTTGCGGAACTTCCAGAAGAGTTGGCCGACGTCTCTACGCTATTGACACAGCTTCGAGGTGCGCAGGTTGACATCCGCGTGCCGCAACGTGGCGACAAAGCAGCGTTGCTGGAGACAGTCCACCGCAATGCCGCTGAAGCACTCCATCAGCACAAGCTGAAACGCGTAGGCGATCTCACTGCCCGTTCACAGGCATTGCAGGATATTCAGTCGGCGCTTGGCATGGATGAAGCTCCGTTACGAATTGAGTGCACCGACATTTCTCATATTCAGGGCACAGACGTTGTGGCGTCGCTGGTTGTGTTTGAAGATGGTCTGCCGAAGAAGAACGATTACCGGCGATACCAAATTAAAGAAGCAGCCGGCGATGGGCGCTCCGATGATGTTGGATCGATAGCTGAGGTCACTCGACGGAGGTTTAAGCGCTACCACGAGGACAAACTCGCCAATCCCGACGAAGAAGTAAGCAAGATGATGTTTGCGGAGGAGGCGAGTGAGGTTGCTTCCACCGGCAATCAACGATTTGCCTATCCACCACAATTGTTTATCGTCGACGGCGGAAAACCACAGGTAAACGCAGCACAGGCGGTATTCGATGAGCTTGGTATCGTGGATGTACAGCTCATCGGGCTGGCAAAGCGACTGGAAGAAATCTGGGTTGCCGATGACGATGAACCAATCATTTTGCCCAGAAACTGCGAGGGTATGTACCTGCTGCAACAGATACGAGACGAAGCTCACCGCTTCGCGATCACCTATCACAGACAGCAGCGTTCGAAACGGATGAGAGCATCAGTACTGGACAACGTACCGGGGCTGGGGCCTGCTCGGCGAAAAGAACTGGTGAAGCATTTCGGCAGTGTCAAACAGATTCGCAAGGCTTCGCTTGAGCAATTGCAGGAGGTAGCGGGGGTCGGGCCGAAGTTGGCAGAGACGATTTACAAGCACCTACACAAGGACATCGAAGCCTAGCTAGTATGGGCCTATGACTTCGCCTTTATTACCTGCATCCGAATCTCGTCGCCCTGTGATAATCACCGGGCTTTCTGGTGGTGGTTTGTCGACTGCCGCGAAAGTTTTTGAAGATAAGGGATACTTCGTTTCCCAGAATCTGCCTCCGCAGCTCATTCTCGATCTTGTCGAGATGTCAACTGCGGACGATTCCCCCGTTGACCATCTCGCTGTAGTCACTGATGTACGTGCCAGGATGTTCAATGGCTCGTTAATGGAGACGATTGAGGCGATTGAGGCAAAAGGCCTATCTCCGTTCATCTTATTTCTTGACGCCCGCGATGAAGTCCTTATCCGCCGATTCGACAGTGTGCGACGTACGCACCCGTTGCAGGGCAATGACACGCTGAAAGAGGGGATCGAACGGGAGCGAAAGGAGATCGCCCCGGTTCGGGAGCGTGCAGATCTCATTATTGATACGACACACCTCTCAGTTCACGACCTGCGTCGGTCGATTGAGGCCTCTGTTGGCGACCTCTCTGCACCGAAACAGCACGTCACCGTGGAGTCGTTTGGGTTTAAACACGGGACCCCTCGTGATGCGGATTTAGTGTTGGACGTACGGTTTTTGCCAAATCCGTTTTGGATCCCCGAGCTTCGGGAGTTTCGAGGTATCGATGCACCAGTCGCAGACTATGTTCTGTCGCAGCCTGGAGCGAAGGCATTCGTCGATAACTTCTTGACAATGCTGAAGGATATGCTCAAGGGCTACCGTCATGAAGGTAAGGACTTTATCACTGTTGGGATCGGCTGTACTGGCGGGCACCACCGGTCAGTCGCAATTTCGGAGGAGATTGTACGCAGGCTTCGGGAGTCCGATGACGTGGACGTCAACGTCTTGCACCGTGACTTGGAACGCAACTAGCTGCTCTTTATCGTTGGAAAGAAGCACTGATTAAATTATGGGACCTGCATTTACTTGCCTTGGGGGAGGGCACGGTTTATACCAAACACTATTGGCGGCGCGGGCGGCTGAGGCTCGAGCCATCCACGCCGTGGTAACAGTTGCTGACGACGGAGGCTCATCCGGTCGGCTACGCCGTGAGATGGATATCATTCCGCCTGGTGACCTGCGGATGGCGCTCTCAGCCCTGACCGCGGATGACGAAGATGGCGCTCTGTGGAGAGATACATTACAACACCGATTTGGCGGAAATGGAGCGATGGCAGGGCACGCAGTTGGCAATCTGCTCCTTGCCGGACTAAGCGAGGAACTCGGCGATATTCAGCAAGCGTTGGACGTCATCGGCTCATGGACAGGCGCACAGGGCAGGGTTGTTCCTATGAGTCCTATGCCTCTCGACATTGAGGCCGATGTCGCGGGGTTAGACGACGACCCCCGTGTTTTGCGTTCTGTTCGCGGTCAAGTTGCCGTTGCCACCACACCCGGAACTGTGCGACGCGTCCGCCTTTTGCCCCACAATCCTCCCGCAACCGACGAAGCAGTGCAGGCGATCATGGACGCAGAAGTGGTGACAATCGGGCCTGGATCGTGGTTTTCGTCGGTGATTCCGCATCTACTCGTTCCGGACATTGTCCGCGCGTTGAATGAGACGTCCGCGTTGGTAGTTGTAGTGCTGAATCTTTCTCCGGAGGCAGGAGAGACACCGGGATTTAGCACGGAACGCCATATTCATGTCTTCGAGCAGCACGCTCCGAACCTGCATGTTGATGTGTTCCTGGCTGATAACTCAATTAGCCCGACGGAGGGCGAACGCGTTCATCTCGGGCGAGCCGCGGATCGCGTGGGTGCAACTGTATTGTTCCGAGATATTCATGAAGTTGATGATCAGTACCGCAACACAAACCGGCATGATCCACGCAAGCTTGCACATGAGCTGCTATCTCTCGTTCGTGATTTTCACGCATAACGTGCGCTACACTAATCCACCGATGTTTTTGTAGAAAGGATCACTCGGTGTCGCTGACCGCCAAAACCAAAGAAGAGCTGCTTCGAACTCCAATAGGAGCGAAGTCTGCCGCGGCCGCCGAGGCATCCGCGTTAGTTCGGTTTGCAGGAAAACTTGACGCCTCAATCCACGGGGTAACTATGATTGCGGATTTCGCGGAAGAGGCGGTGGCACGTCGCTTAATCCTGATTCTTGAAACTCTTTTCATGAGCTCACCAAAGTTCGCCGTGGTTTCACCTGGCTCGGCGACAAAGGAAACGAAATACGAAGTACGTCTAGATACTGGTGTTGAAGCGCTGTATCGGCGTCTAAATCTTCGGACGCAGTCTGGTCATCTCGTGGTAGGTATGCCCCCGCAAATCGTTTCGGGAGAAATTGCTGAAGTTGAAGCCGCGTGGCGGGGTGCGTTCCTCGCTAGGGGAGCGCTCACAGAGCCGGGCCGAACTGCCGCTTTAGAGGTCGAGTGCCCATGCGAGGAAGCTGGGCTTGCCCTAGTGGGGTTAGCGCGTCGTCTTGGGTGCCACATCAGAATGCGGGAGACTCGCGGTGTTGAGCGTGTACATGTCCGTGATGCGGAGACGATAGGGGTGCTTCTCAGTCGAATGGGTGCGCCTCTTGCTCGCCTGGAGTGGGACGCAAAACTTCGGGAGAAGCAAGCGCAGATGCGTGGCGGTCAACGGTTGGCAACTTTTGACGACGCCAACATCCGCAGAAGCGTACATGCTGCGACGGTAGCCGCTCAGCGTGTGGAACGTGCGATGGAGATCCTCGGCGACGATGTGCCTGAGCATCTCGCCGAAGCCGGATACCTGCGTGTTGAGCACCGGCAAGCCTCGCTTGAAGAACTTGGCCGGTTGGCTGACCCACAGATGACGAAGGATGCGGTCGCTGGGCGAATTCGTCGGCTGTTGTCCCTTGCTGACAAGCGGGCTGCTGAGCTCGGTATAGCGAACACTCGCGGTAAAGACACGAAGGCAACATAGAGCGTTCTGGGGCGCTCCCAGACCGCCCTGTGTGCAACATCACAATTCCGGGGGATAGCGCACAAGCAGCTTCGCCAGATACGCCCCGCGGGGGTAAAAGAGATTACCTTTGTCGTTGTTTGAGTCGCATTAGGTGTGGCTTTGGCGGTAAACAGACATTCATGCTTGGTGAAATTATGAGACGATACCCCCGGTTTCGCCGTCTCTTTGGTGATGCACCTTTAGGGCGTCTCTTGCGGCATCGTGGCCATGCACATGTTGAAATCTCTCGCTAAACTGATGAGCAACGGGCTGAACCAAGGAGCTCACCGAGAACGGAAAGAGATTGGTACCGGCCCATCAGCAAGTCTCAACAATTTCCGACATAGAGGAGTAAAGACTGTGACTATTCGTATTGGCATTAATGGCTTTGGTCGTATCGGCCGCTCGGCATTCCGCATCATCCTGGATCAGTACTCGAGCGACCTTGAGGTCGTGAAGATTAATGACCTGACCGACAACAAGACTTTGGCCCACCTTGTCAAGTACGACACAGCGTATGGCCAGCTCGGCCGCGACGTTGAGTACGACGAGTCCTCCATCACCGTTGATGGTCACCGCATCGAGGTTACCGAAGAGAAGGACCCATCCAAGCTCGCATGGGGCGACGCAAACGTCGACATCGTCCTTGACTGCACCGGCCGCTTCACCGATGGCAATGACGCAAAGGCTCACATCGAGGCTGGCGCTAAGAAGGTCATCATCTCCGCACCGGGTAAGAACGTCGATGGCACCTACGTCTGGGGCGTCAACCACACCGACTACAGCAATGATCAGCAGATTATCTCCGCTGCATCTTGCACCACGAACTCCCTTGCACCAGTCGCGAAGATTCTGGAAGAGCAGTTCGGCATCAAGTCCGGTCTGATGACCACCATTCACGCTTACACTGGCGACCAGCGCATTCAGGACGCACCTCACAAGGACCTGCGTCGTGCCCGTGCAGCAGCTCAGAACATCGTCCCAACCACGACGGGTGCTGCTAAGGCAGTTGCCCTGGTTCTGCCTGCACTTGAGGGCAAGCTGGATGGCTTCGCAATGCGCGTGCCAACGATCACCGGTTCCGCAACCGACCTGACCGTCGAGCTGAACAAGGACGTCACCGTTGATGAGGTGAACGCAGCAATCAAGAAGGCTGCTCAGGACCCAGAGTTTGGCAAGGCGCTTGAGTACACCGAGGATCCAATCGTTTCCTCCGACATCATCGGCAACACCCATGGTTCCATCTTCGATGCTGGGATGACCCGCGTCATCGACGGCAACCTGGTCAAGCTGATTGCTTGGTACGACAACGAGTGGTCCTACACCTCTCAGTTCGTCCGCATGACGAAGCACGTCGCGGATAACTTGGCATAAGACCTAGAACGGCCCGGGTGTGCAGTACGCACACTTCGGGCCATTTCTTTCGCTACTGTTTGAAAAGAAAACTACTGCAAACAACAGTCAACTGAGGAGAGTCCCATGACAATGAAAACGCTGCAACAGCTTCTGGATGAAGGCGTCGAAGATCGCCACATCCTGGTCCGTTCTGACTTCAACGTTCCGCTTGATGAGGACGGCAATATTACCGATGCTGGTCGTATCGACGCATCACTGCCAACTTTGAAGGCGCTCTTGGAAGGTGGCGCGAAAGTCATTGTCATGGCTCACCTCGGCCGCCCAAAGGGGGAAGTGAACCCTAAGTTCTCCTTGAAGCCAGTGGCTGAAGCCCTAAGTGAGCGCCTAGGTCAGTTCGTAGCGCTCGCCGGTGATGTTTCTGGTGAGGATGCACATGAGCGGGCAAATGGGCTTACCGGTGGCGAGATTCTGCTTCTCGAGAATGTACGCTTTGACCCACGCGAGACCTCGAAGGACGAGGCTGAGCGCACTGAGTTCGCAGCTGAGCTTGTAGCACTAGCTGCGGACAACGGCGCGTTTGTTTCTGACGGTTTCGGTGTAGTACACCGCGCACAAACCTCCGTCTACGACGTTGCTAAGAAGCTTCCTGCCTACGCTGGTTACCTCGTCGAGAAGGAAGTCAAGACTCTGAGCAAGGTGAAGGATGCTCCAGATCATCCATACGTTGTTGTGCTTGGCGGTTCGAAGGTTTCCGACAAGTTGGGAGTCATCGAGGCACTTGCGGCGAAGGCTGACAAGGTAATTATCGGTGGCGGCATGTGCTACACCTTCCTGGCTGCACAGGGCTACAACGTTCAAAACTCTTTGTTGCAGGAAGACATGATTGAGACCTGCAAGGACCTCATCGGCCGTTTCGGCGACAAGCTGCTATTGCCTGAGGACCTGATCGCAGCGTCTGAGTTTGCAAAGGATGCAGAGAAGCAGACCGTCGCGGCCGACGCTATTCCGGAAGGCTGGATGTCTCTCGACATTGGCCCGAAGACTGCCGCGCGTTATGGTGAGGCGCTGAAGAGCTCGAAGACCGTGTTCTGGAACGGGCCAATGGGCGTCTTCGAGTTTCCAGCGTTCGCCTCTGGCACAAAAGCCGTTGCTGAAGCAATGATCGCTGCTACGAAGGACAACGGGTCCTTCACGGTGGTCGGTGGCGGCGATTCCGCAGCATCTGTTCGCATTCTGGGCCTCGATGAGGCTGGGTTCTCCCACATCTCTACGGGCGGTGGCGCATCGCTCGAGCTGATCGAGGGCAAAGAGCTGCCCGGCGTTGCTGTACTTGGACAGTAGTCGTTGTTGAAAAGGAGTATGAAAATGTCTCGCAAACCACTGATTGCTGGTAACTGGAAGATGAACCACGACCATCTCGAAGCAATCGCTTCGGCCCAGAAACTCGCGTTCGCTTTCCCGAAGGACGGCTATGAGTTCGTGGACGTTGCATTGACCGTGCCGTTTACCGACCTTCGTTCTATCCAGACTCTCGTTGAAGGCGACAAGCTGCAGATCACATATGGTGCACAGGACGTGTCAGCGCACGATGCTGGTGCCTACACCGGCGAAGTTTCGGCCACAATGCTGGAGAAGCTTGGCTGCACGTGGGTAGTTGTCGGCCACTCCGAGCGCCGTGAGTACCACGGTGAGGATGATGAGCTAGTTTCCCGCAAGGCAAAGAAGGCACTTGAGCACGGCATGAACCCAATCGTGTGTGTCGGTGAGCCGCTAGACATTCGCGAACAAGGCACCCATGTCGACTACGTCGTAGAGCAGACGAAGAAATCCCTGGACGGTTTGAGCAACGAGGAGTTGGAGAAGACCGTCATTGCATATGAGCCGGTATGGGCTATCGGCACTGGCAAGGTTGCCTCTGCCTCCGATGCGCAGGAAGTGTGCCAGGCTATTCGCGGCCTGATCCGTGACTTGGCCGGTGATGCGGTTGCTGATGGCATCCGTATTTTGTACGGCGGATCCGTAAAGACGGAAACTGTCGGTGAGATCATCGCTCAGCCTGATGTTGACGGTGGTCTTGTCGGAGGTGCGTCTCTTGACGGCCAGGATTTCGCGAAATTGGCTGCTGCGGCTGCCCAAGCAGTACAGTAGATTTGCAAGATATGTCGCTCGGACCAGAGCGCGTCGAATAACACCATTCGGTGACTTCGTGTAGTCTGGTCCGAGTTACATCAATGTAGGTTTTATAGTGAGGATTTACCACCATGACGTTGGCTCTTGAGATCGTGCTCGTAATCGCTGCGGTCTTGATGACAGTGTTCGTGCTGCTTCACAAAGGCAAGGGAGGCGGGCTTTCGAGCCTGTTCGGTGGTGGCGTGCAGGCTAACCTGTCCGGCTCCACTATCGTGGAGAAGAACCTCGACCGTTACACGGTTATCATTACGCTCATCTGGCTTGTATGCATCGTGGGCCTGAATCTAATTCAGACTTTTGCTGCCTAGCCGCTAGCAAAAGGCCCGCCTGGAGCAATAAGCTTCCGGCGGGCCTTTTCGTTGGTCAAAAATCCGAATCTGCGGGAATCTAACGTGGTGCCGCGTCTTCGGTGACCCACAAGATCGTTTCTTCCTTGCCGACAGCACCGGCCGCTGGCCAGTCAAGATACTCTGCCCGGTTTGCAACTGCGGACGCAGCTTCTGCCTTCTCTGCACCAGAAACAAGAAGCCAGACCTTTTGTGCTTTCCAAACAGCAGGTAGTGTCAACGAAACACGTTCCGCAGGTGGTTTTGGCGAATCCGTCACAGCAACAACCAGAGCGGCGTCCTCTCTCACAGCAGGCGTATGTGGGAATAGCGAATTAATGTGGCCTTCACCGCCCATTCCCAGTAGGTGGAGGTCGAACCCCTCAGGCGCCTCAACTTTCAGGTGCGCTTCATAACGAGTGACAGCGGGCTCCATCGTCCCTCCGTCCAACCCATACCCGAAAATGTTTCCTTCTGGGATATCTATATGATCGAGCAACGCTGCCCGGGCCTGGCCTTCATTCGAATCAGGATGGCTGACGGCTACGTTGCGCTCGTCGCCAAAGAATAGCTTCACCCTGGACCAGTCGATATCTGATGAAACAAGCGATTCAAGGAACCGGATTCCGGCTGTTCCGCCAGTAAGCACAACACGTGCGGTTCCGTCGCCGTTTACGCCACCGGTAGGGGAGCTGTGGATCTCTGAAATCAACGTTTGGAATGCGGAGGTGGAGACGTCGATAAGCTGTTCGAGGTTTGTAAAGATGTTGGTCTTGACTGTATTGGACATCCGTCGACCCTCTTTCGGTGCGAAGTTAAGGGAGGTTATGTAACAAAGCCCGAGCATACATGGCGTCAGGATCGAGGTGGCGTAGCTCCTCAGCGAGGCATTCTGCGTCCGAGCGTGCACTCAGTGCAACAAACGCATCAGGGTATCCCGGTACGGAAACTCGCACGGTGTGCTCATCAACAATTTGTACCTGCACAGAGCCTTGTTCGCAGTCCAGCGATAGGTGTTGGATTGGGGAGCCAGGAATGGCGTCGGCGCCTGCTACGTTTTGCACGGTTACCTCAACGCCAAAGCAGGCATCGAGCCAAGAGGCTGCGATTTGTACGCTTGGATGCTCGGTAATACCGCTGAGCAAGATCCGGCGTGGTTGCTGTTTATAGCGGTCGAAAGCTGAGGCGACAACGCCGCGCCATGGCGTGATTTTAGACCACATCATGTCCGAATCACCTGGGACGTACGCCTTAGCCAGCTGCTCTATGCATTCTGCCCCCATAGTGCGCCACGCATTCGTGATTCTGCGGTGCGCGATATTACCCAGCTCTGCTTCTGCAGGAACATCTGGCACAGTTGTGGGCCACCAAGCAACGATAGGGGTATCGGGCAGCAACAGCGGGGTGACCACCGCGTCAAGATGCTGGGTAAGTTCACCGTGGAGAGTCATGACAACCATCTCAGAGGCGCCAGCGTCCGCCGCGACGATTACCTCTGCATCCATCCAGGTTTGCTCGCTCTGGCAGTCGAGCAACAAGACGAGAACTCGAGCCGGGTGCTCCATGGTCGCGTTCCGGACCGTCTCCAGAATAGAATCGACATCATCCTCCGCATGTGCAGCAACCAAGAGCGTGAGCACGCGCCCGGTCGCCAACGAATAATTTTCACGAGCCTCTAGGAGCGCTGTGGACACATCGCGGGTGGTCGTGTCGGGAAGAGTGATAATCAAGGATTAAGCCTCACGTTCGTTGTTTGCACACATTATGGACGACGCCATTGGCGGCCGTCCTTGGCCAGCATCGCGTCTGCTGATGCGGGCCCCCAAGTGCCCGCGCGGTATTCATCTGGATGTCCGTGCGACTCCCAGTAGTTGAGAATTGGATCGAGGATTTCCCAGCTCCGCTCGACTTCCGCATTGGTTGGAAACAAGCTGGATTCGTCGAGTAGCGCATCGAGGATGAGCCGCTCGTATGCTTCGGGAGACTGTTCCGTAAATGCCTCTGCGTACGAGAAATCCATGTTGACATCCCTAACTTCAAATGCAGTTCCAGGCACCTTGGAACCAAAGCGCATCAGCACGCCTTCGTCCGGCTGCACGCGGATAACGACTGCATTGTTCGTAAGTAGTTTTGTCTGATCGTCTTCGAACGGCTGGTACGGAGGACGCTTAAAGACCAGGGCAATCTCAGTCACTCGACGCCCGAGGCGCTTACCAGTGCGAAGGTAGAAAGGAACGCCTGCCCAGCGACGCGAGTTTATCTCTAACGTACAGGCCGCATAGGTTTCAGTTGCAGAGTTGGGGTCAAACCCGGACTCCTCCCGGAGCCCGATTACGCGTTCAGAACCTTGCCAGCCCGCTACGTATTGGCCGCGTGCGGTTGTCTCATCGAACGGCTCGACGGGAGTCGTAGCGCGGAGGACCTTGAGTTTCTCCGCACGAAGACGCCCCGGGGAGAACGACGTCGGCTCCTCCATAGCGATCAAGGCGAGCAGCTGAATCAGGTGGTTTTGGATGACGTCTCGTGCTGCACCAATACCGTCGTAATAGCCCGCGCGGCCACCGAGCCCAATATCTTCAGCCATCGTGATTTGTACGTGGTCGATGTAGTGCGAATTCCACACTGGTTCAAACATCTGGTTTGCGAAACGCAGCGCCATAATGTTCTGCACGGTTTCTTTGCCGAGATAGTGATCGATTCGGAATACGGATCGCTCAGGGAACACTGAATTCACTACTCGGTTTAGCTCTTTGGCGGATTCCAGATCATGCCCGAATGGCTTCTCGATGATCACTCGGCGCCAGCCGTGGTCGTGAGGCTGTGCCATTCCGCTGCGGTCCAGCTGGTGGACAACGCTCGAAAAGTGCTCGGGCGGCACAGAAAGGTAAAAGGCCCAGTTTCCGTTCGTCCCCCGTGTTTCATCGGTCGAGCGCAGTGTATTGGCTAAGGCGTCGAACGCGGCGTCGTCATTGAACGAGCCCGAGACGAACTGCATACCTTCTGCGAGCCGGTCCCAAACGTTCGTATTAAACGCGGTGCGGGAAGATGCTTCAACGGCTTCACGCACATAGTCCTCAAAATCTTGTTTAGACCAGTTTCGACGCCCAAACCCGACGAGAGCAAAGCCCGGTGGGAGGAGACCCCGGTTCGCGAGGTCGTAAATTGCCGGCAGGAGCTTTTTCCGAGCTAGATCTCCAGTTACACCGAAGATCACCATCCCAGACGGACCCGCAATGCGGGGAAGCCGCTTATCCTCGGGGGACCGAAGCGGGTTCACCCAATGCGTGCTCTCGTCACTCACATGTACTCCTTTTTATTGCAGCTTTTCCGACATGGAATTTAGCAATTCTTGCCACGCATCAACAAACTTATCGACGCCCTCCTGCTCGAGGACTCGCACGACATCAGACAAGTCGATCCCTGCGGCGGTGATAGCGTCAAACGTCTTCTGCGCGTCGTCAGCACTGGCAGACAAAGTATCGCCGTGAAGACTGTCGCTAGCCAGGGTGGCGTCGATAGTTGATTCCGGCATGGTGTTGACCGTGTTTGGGCCAGCCAGCTCAGACACATACAACGTGGCAGGGTACTCAGGGTTCTTTACACCAGTCGAGGCCCACAGCGGGCGTTGAACGTTGGCACCAGCTGGAAGGTCATCCAACGAAGAAAATTCCTCAAGGAACAAGCGGTATGCCAGTTGAGCGTTTGCCACGCCTGCTTTGCCTCGCAACGCAAGTGCTTCAGAAGTAGCAATTTGCTCAAGGCGAGCATCGACTTCGGTGTCCATGCGAGACACGAAGAATGAGGCAACAGAATGAATGGTTGAGACATCGTGGCCGTTGGCTGCAGCCTGCCGAATACCTTCCTTGTACGCGCGAATGACCTCGCGGTAGCGCTCCACAGAGAAGATCAGCGTGACATTCACTGAAATACCAGCTGCCAGTGCTGCTGTGACTGCTGGCAACGAGGCGTCTGTGGCTGGAATCTTGATCATTGCATTCGATTTACCCACGCGTGCCCACAGCTCTTTCGCTTGAGCGATCGTCTTCGCTTCGTCGTGAGCATAGCGGGGGTCAACCTCGATGGAAACGCGACCATCAAGGCCGTCGGTCGCATCGTAGATGTCCTGGAAGATGTCGCACGCGTCGCGGACGTCGTCAATGCTCATCGCGTAAACCGCCTCGTCGGGGCTGGCACCTGACGCTCTCAACTGTTGGATTTGCTCGTCGTACGCGCTTCCAGTCGACATTGCTGAAGCAAAAATTGCAGGGTTGGTTGTCACGCCAACGACCGACTTCTCACGTTTGACTGCTTCTAGATTGCCAGTGGCGATGCGCTGGCGAGAGAGATCATCCAGCCAAGTGGACGTGCCGAGCTCCCGAAGCCTTTCAACTGTGTTCATGCTCAGATTCCTTTCTAAAAAATGGGCCTGGCCAAGCTAGGGGAGGGCTTGACCAGGACAACTCTTCAACTATCGCTGCACCGCTGCTACAGACGCGCGTCCGGCTGCTGCAACGTTGTCTGCTGTAAAGCCGAACCGCTCGAAGAGCTCTGGACCTGGTGCGGAGGCACCAAAGTGCTCCAAGGAAACACACTGACCGGCGTCGCCTACAAAACGATGCCATGGCATGGACAGGCCGGCCTCGACAGAGACCCTTGCTCGAACCTCTGCAGGAAGTACCGATTCAATGTACTCCGGCGATTGCTGCGTAAACCACTCCATGCAAGGCACCGAGACAACTCGAGTTCCGATACCTTCGGCTTCCAAGGACTTCGCAGCCTCAACAGCAAGCTGCACTTCCGAGCCAGAAGCCATCAGAATCAAATCAAGCGTCGGGGTAGAGGAGTCCACGAGTACGTACGCACCGCGAGCAACACCTTCGAATGCCTTTTCCTTTGTGCCCTCAAGCACAGGGAGGTTCTGACGGGAAAGCGCCAGTGCCTTCGGCATCGGCTTAGCCTCCAGCGCAGACTTCCACGCAGCAGACGTTTCATTCGCGTCGGCCGGTCGGATCACCGCCATATCCGGGATGGCTCGAAGCGCAGTGAGCGTTTCAACCGGCTGGTGGGTCGGACCGTCTTCGCCCAGGCCGATCGAGTCGTGCGTGAAGACGTAGTAGCCGTCGATACCTGAAAGTGCTGCGACGCGAATTGCCGGGTAGAGATACTCGGAGAAGATCAGGAACGTACCGCCGTAAACTCGTGTGTTGCCGTGCAGTGCAATGCCGTTCATGATCGCGCCCATGGCATGTTCGCGGATGCCGAAGTGCAAATTGCGACCGTACGGCTCAGCGCTGAACATATCGGTAGAAATCGCCTGAGGCCCGAACGATGCAGCCCCCTTGATAAGGGTGTTATTGGAGCCTGCAAGGTCTGCGGAGCCACCCCAAAGCTCTGGAAGGGCCGCAGCCGCAGCCTGGATTACTGCTTCAGAAGCCTTACGGGTAGCAAGGCCCTTTTCGTCAGCGTCCCAAGTTGGGAAGTCCTGCGACCAGTTGGATGGGAGCTCTCGAGCCGTCAATCGGTCAAACAGGGCCTTCTTCTCTGGGTTGGCCTCAGCCCAAACAGCAAACGTCTCGTCCCACTGTTTACGCTTCGCAGCACCACGGTCCCGGAGCTTTCGAGTATGGGTGATAACGGACTCTTCCTCCGGGAAGTGAATCTCCGGATCAAAGCCGAGAATCTTTTTGACAGCTGCGATTTCTTTCGCACCGAGAGCTGCGCCGTGTACTGCACCCGTGTTTTGCAGCGTAGGAGCAGGGAAGCCGATGACCGTCTTTACCTGAATGATCGTTGGGCGATTGGTGTCGGACTGTGCTTCCTTGATCGCTTTCTCAATCGCGACGACGTCCTCGCCGGACTCAACCGTTAGTGTTTGCCAGCCGTAGGCCTCGTAGCGCTTCATAACGTCTTCAGTGAACGCGATCTGGGTATCATCCTCGATCGAAATCCTGTTGTCATCCCAGAATACAATCAGGTTTCCGAGCTGCTGCGTCCCTGCGAGAGATGAAGCCTCCGATGTGACACCTTCTTGAAGACAACCGTCTCCAGCCACGACGTAGATGAAATGATCGAACGGCGATTCGCCAGCCGGAGCCTCAGGGTCAAACAGGCCACGTTCCCGGCGCGAAGCCATCGCCATACCAACTGCTGATGCCAACCCCTGGCCGAGCGGGCCAGTTGTAATCTCTACGTGGTCCGTGTGGTTGTACTCAGGGTGACCGGGAGTCTTAGCACCCCAGGTACGAAGCTGCTGGAGGTCTTTGAGCTCAAGTCCCATGCCCCCCAGGTAGAGCTGAACATACTGTGTCAGGGAAGAGTGGCCGTTTGACAATACGAAGCGATCGCGCCCTGCCCAATGTGGGTCAGCGGGGTCTACATTCATCACCCGCTGGTAGAGCGTATATGCAAGAGGTGCGAGCGACATCGCAGTGCCTGGGTGCCCAGAGCCGCAGTTTTCCACGGCGTCAGCCGCGAGGATTCGGGCTGTATCAACTGCCCGCGTATCCACGTCGGTCCAGTCTTCGGGATAGTTACGTACAGTTTTTGCTTGAAGTTCAGCTGAAAGCGTCACAGAATCCTCGATTCATGCTATGGAAACAGAACAGGACCCAGCCTAGTGTAAAACTCGCTTTGTGGTGGTGACACCCAACGGTGTAGTGCGAAGAAAACTCGCGGGTGTAGCCGCCACGTTAATTCTGACAAATTGGTGAGCGGAGGCTAACATCACCGGGAGGGTCAAAGTATAAGAGGGCTGAAAAGATCATCGTGTAATGCGTTGCGGTACCATATCAGCCGAAATGCTCGACACCTGAACGCGAACCAATGTTGCGTAAGAGTTCTAGCCGAACGGTTGAAGTTTGATGTGGAGGAGAAGTATTGGAGACCATCAAGGCATACTTCGCGCTTACGAAGCCCAGGGTCATTGAACTTCTTCTAGTGGCAGCTATCCCCGCAATGTTGCAAGCAGACCGTGGCACTGTGCACGTGTGGCTCATTCTTGCAACGCTGTTCGGTGGTTGGATGGGGGCCGGTGCGGCAAATGCATTTAACATGGTCGCCGACTACGACATTGACCAGAAAATGGGGCGAACGCGTGCACGGCCACTTGTCCGGGCAAAGGTCACCAAACAGAAAGCCGCCGTATTTGCTTGGGCGCTTCTCGTCGCGAGTGTGCTTTGGCTTGGATTCCTGTGTAAGTCGTGGCTCGCGGCGTTCTTTATCATTCTGACCAACTTCTTCTATATCTATGTGTATACAAAGTGGCTGAAGAGGCGAACTTGGCAGAACGTCATCTGGGGCGGCGCAGCAGGTTGCATGCCTGTGATGGTCGGTTGGGCGGCAATTAGAGATAATGTCACCGACGGCTCCAAGGATGCGTGGTGGCAGGCGATCGTGATGTTCATGATCATCTTCTTCTGGACGCCACCGCACACTTGGGCGCTGGCAATGAAGTACCGAGCGGATTACGCCCGCGCTAATGTCCCGATGCTGCCGGTGGTAGCCTCCCCTGCGGAGACAACCCGTCAGATTCTCATTTACTCATGGTGGACCGTCGGGGTGTCCCTGCTCCTGGTTCCCGCCACCTCGTGGATCTATCTTGCAACCGCGCTGATTTCGGGTGCATTGTTCCTCGCCGTTGCCACACAGCTGCATGCTGGGGTAAAGCGCGGGGAGAAGGTGAAACCGCTCAAGCTGTTTATTCTCTCCAACAACTATCTTGCGGCGTTGTTCTTGGGGCTTTCCGTTGATGCGGTGCTCGGTTGGACTCCACTATTCGCTACCTTCTTCTAGCACGTGGATCCTTGGAGCTTGATGGCTCCAAGGTCATTGTCACAAACCTCCGAAGTTTCGGAACCCAGTAGCGAGCTGGCGTCATCTATTGATTCACACACGTGAACTGGCGGTTCCCATCGTGTTTCTTCGAGCACTCTGGTCACGGTCTGTGCATGCTTACGGAAGCCGTTGGCATCCATTCGTATCGACGCTAAGTCCTCATAGCAACACGTACGCGCAGAGCCGCGCCCAACTTCGTGCGCAAAGCCATTTTTGAAGTCGGGGCGTGTTAGCACAACTGCATCCACCCCGATCCCATCATTGAGCGTTTTGATCTGTGCAGCAGTCCCTGGCTGGCCACTGAATACGGCTGTTGCTCCAGCCTCATCTGCTGCTACTCGGCCTTCCTCGCTTTCCGAAACGGCATACACGATGATGTCCTTCTCTCGAGCGATTGCAATCATGTACAACCCAATTGCGGAACCTGCATTCGTGACGACGACAGCTTCACCTTGCACAAGCTTCAAAACTTCGAATAGCGAATAACTTGCGGCCATTCCCGGCCTCAACATTGAAGCACCAATGCGTGGGGCGATCAGGTCCGATACAGCGACTACCCGGCTTCGGTCAACGACAACCTGCTCGGCGATGGGGCCGGTGGCATCGCTCCACGCAACCACAGTTCCTGGCGCAACCTCGTCGAGGGGGTCTTTCAGGACACGACCGCATCCTTGGTTGCCGAAGGAGGTGTCGTGAAGAAAAAACCCAGCGTAGAGGACTTCGACTAGAAGTTCTCTATCGCTGGGGAACGGTGAAGCGATATCAATGCAACGCACCTGCTGCGCGTCGAACTCAATCGCTTTCATACTTTCTCAGGCTACATGGTGTTTGCGTCTAGCGATACAGCAACTCACGACGCACAGCGTGCGCGTACAAGAACGCGGTGAACGCTACAACTAGAGACGACAGCCCAATATGGATCGGAATCGTCCAACGCGGCACGCCCATGTAGTACTGGCTTAAACCTACTGCCCACTGGACCACGATGAGTCCAAGAAGAATCCAGGAAGTTTTCTGTGCCGCATGCGGGGCTTTCGCTCTACGTAGCAGGAAAAATGTGATCACTGTAAGAAGTAGATACGCGTACATGCATCCTGCGTGAATATATGCCAACAACGCTGTGTCAATCGCAAGTCGACCTTCCATACCGACGCTTGCGTCACCCGAGTGCGGGCCGGACCCTGTCACCATCGTTCCTGTCACAAGTACACAGCTCAACGCAACGGCAGCGATCACGGCGATCACTCGGATGTGCCCGGGGTAGCGGTCTTGAGCAACCGTGGACTCGTCTTCTGCCAAACGCATGTAGAGCAATGCAGCGACCCACACGAGCACCATCGAAGGCAAGAAGTGCACGGCGACCGCCCACCACTGCAAATCAAGGCGAACAGAAATACCGCCGATAATCGCCTGGACAACCACGCCGACGAGGGAGAACCATGCCAAGAATTGGGCATCTCGACCGCGGGATGCGCGGTAGACAGCCCAAAGCACGGCGATCGCGGCAGCCGCGACCACGAAAGTAAGCAGGCGGTTTCCAAACTCAATGGCTTGGTGAATCCAAGGTGCGGCACCAGCGACGGGGACAAGCGAACCTTCATGGCAAAGTGGCCACGTATTGCAACCAAGCCCCGAACCGGTCACTCGCACCAACGACCCTGTTACGGTGATCCCGCCTTGGCAGAGCAAGAGAATCATGGCTAGAGTTCGTTGCAACTTCAGACTGGGGGCTTGCTTTTTATCCTGATGCGTCATCGGCGCACCGGTCTGTTGTAAAGTCATGCACTTTCCTTGGACGTATAAAACACGTTCGACTATTCAGGCTCGAATCTTAGTCGATGAGCGCATGGCCTTAATCATCGAAACGGAAGAAGCGAACGCTTGAGCCAACGCCGACGATGAGCCACGCTAGCAAGCTAAGCAACGCAGGACCATTCGCAGTCAGCGCGAGTGCATCAGAAATACCAGCTGCCAGCGAAACCGTGGGTACTAGGTTCCACCAACCAGCGTGGCTAAGGTCGCCAGAATAGACGACCCAACCCACGATTCCCATCATGATCACCCACATTAAATTCGAAATGGCAAGGACCATCTCGGAACTTAGCGAGCCGCCCATGAGCAAGCCCAAGGAAGTAAAGCAAGCAACCCCCAGGAACAAGACGCAGGCACCAAGCACCGCGCCAACGACTGAGGGGCGCCAGCCAAGGAAACCTGCAACAGCTCCTAGCACCGCAATCTGGACGCAGACCATCGCGACCACGCCAAGGATTTTTCCGACGATGATCGTCCACGGTGGGACTCCGGAAGCACCGGTCCGCTTCAGCGCACCGTATCGGCGGTCAAAGGCGAGCGAAATCGCCTGGCCCGTAAATCCAGAGCTGGTCGCCGCGACGGCAAACACCATCGGCACCAGGGTGTCGAGGCTGTAGTCATCCCCAAAAACAGGCAAATATACTGATGCCATGAGCAACGCTGCCGGGATGAAGATGCTGAGCACCAACTGTTCGCCGTGACGGAGCATCAGCTTGCTTTCGATGAGTCCCTGAGCGCTGGCCATCGCAAACTTCGAAGACCGTTGCGGGGCGGGCGTAAAGGTTCCTTCCTTGATGTGCACCGCTAGCTCCTTAATTCCTTACCGGTGATGTTCAAAAACACTTCTTCCAACGCCATGTGGCTTACTTGCATATCCCGAATCAGCACGGATTGGCGAAGTGCTTCTTCGGTAATACAGGCGACAAGTTCAGGAGAAACCGAACCGTTGACTACGTAGCGCATTGGGCGAACTTGGGCCACAGCTGTATCGATCTGACACAAAGCCACGTGCTGCTTCAGCTTCTCGAGGTCGAGTGGTTGCGCCGTACCAAACGTGATTTGCTGCTCAAATGATCCGCTGGTCAGGTCCGCCGGTGAACCTTCGGCGACAACCTTTCCATGATCCATAATCACGATGTCATCGGCGAGCGACTCCGCCTCGTCCATCAGGTGAGTAGTTAGGACGATCGTGGTTCCGTCACGTTTTAGCGCAGAAACAATATCCCACACAGCGTTGCGGGACTGTGCGTCCATGCCAGCGGTTGGCTCATCAAGAAAAACCAGCTCCGGACGACCTATAAGTGCAAGCGCCAGGGACAAGCGTTGCTTTTGCCCTCCGGAGAGGCGTCGATACGTGGTATTGGCGACTCCCTCGAGCCCTAGGAGGGCCATGAGCCACTCAGGGTCGTGAGGGTTCGCGTTGTATGAAGCCGAAAGCTTCAGCATTTCTCTGACTTTGACGCCCGAATATGATCCGCCACCCTGCAGCATGATCCCAATTCGGTCTCGCACACGCTGAGGGTGGGTTGCAGGGTTTTCGCCTAGTACCGTGATTGTCCCTGAGGTTGGCCGGGTGAATCCTTCACACATCTCGATGGTCGTTGTCTTGCCGGCTCCATTCGGACCGAGCAAGGCCAGCACGGTTCCTTCTTTTGCGGCAAACGATGCTCCATCTACAGCAGTAACGTCCCCAAAAGTTTTCTTCACATTGTCAACTGAAAGAACAGGCGCGTTCATGGATAGCTAGTGTAGCCTGCCGGCACCAAAGCGCCGATACAACAGGAAACTGAGCCCAACAAATACGACAAAACAACAGGCTGAGACACCGTAAATAGTGAAAACTGTCTTTGCTTGCAGGCCGAGACCACGCGGTAGCACCAGAAAACTAAACACAGCAGAGTACACAGCCACCCCGGCGCGGAAAAAGAACCTATTTGCCCATGCAGCAAGGGGATAAATAGCCCACAGAGGGTACCAAGGGTGTACAACTGGGAAGAATATAACAAGCACGAGCGTTGCGACGCCAAGTCCACCTGCAGGGTGAATGGCTCCCCGCAACGTAGCCCACAGCAGGCGAACCAGAAACGCCACCGCGATGGCCACTCCAATCCCGCGGGTGACAATGAGAACTGCGTCAATGTGGTCGCCGAGACCTAGGAGCATTCCTAGAAAGCCGCTGATTACGCCCACGTCTGTTGAAATCGAAAGCCAGCTACGAATCGACGCTGCTCCGCCTTGACCAGTGACCCATCCGAGCCCAATGCCTGTCATAAGTGAAACGGTGGCAGTAGTGACAATGAGCATAAATGTCTGAAAAAGCACCGCGATGCTAAGAGCTGTAGCTTTTCGCTGGCGTTGCCCAAGCACACGAGCGATTGCCATGCCTATAAAACCGAGACCGAGAAAGCCTGTCACTTTGACTAGTCCTCCACAGGTAATGGTGATCGCGGAGAGAGCCAGGTAACCCCACGCTTGCGCTGAACTGATGGTCCTCAACCTGTCGGCCCCGCGAAGTCCCAGTTCAAACCCGACTAACACCAATCCGAGCATGATTGCTTCATTATGGATGCCACCAATGAGATGCAGAATCGTTAGCGGATTGAGCACCCCGAGCCACAGCGCGGCAGTCTCTGGTACACCACAGCGGCCGGCAATCTTTCGGATCCCCCACGCTGCGGCGAGCACTCCGACGAGTGATACGACGCGGTGCGCAATCACCCCGAGCACAATAGAGTCGGAGGTAATACGAGAAATTGCCGCTGCAATACCTAACGCGACAGGCCCGTAGGGGCTTGGAGAATGCGCCCAAATAAACGGGACCGAGCGCGCTAGATGGTGTTCTGGCCCGAGAAGCTCGACTGGTCCAGCGGAGTACGGGTCAAGACCAAACCGGACAATTGCACCATTAGCTAAGTATGAATAGATGTCTTGGGTAAAGAGGGGAGCGGTAATCACCAGAGGAGCAACCCATGCAACGAATGTTCGCATAAGAAGCGGCGTCGAAACGCGGGGCCTCTGGCCACTTACGCCAACGAAGGGGCCCATACACAACCAAGCGGAGACCAAGAGTCCTACTCCGAACAGAACTATGGAAGACGACGCTTGCATCATTCGGCCAAGCAAGGCCCCGCCAGGCAGAGAGAACCAAGGATTATCGACGACCGGCAAGGCCCCGCCCCCGAGGCCTCCCAAGCCAATGAGAAGTGTGCCGACCAAACCCAGCCATCGAAGTACGGCGAACCGGTTCTGCTCAGCGTAGTTGGTTGAACGAAAGTCTTGTCCTCGCCAAACCTCTTTAGAGACTCGGTGCAGCCCAGCCGACCGTGATCCAGGCTTGCCGATGCGAGGAAACGCATCAAGCAAAGACTTTATCGGTGAATCCTGGAACAACACAGGCAAGATTGTAGCCGAACGACCGGGTTAAACGTGCACATTGAATTAGGACACAGTAGTGTTGTGTAAAGGCCGGTCGGTGTACAGCCAATCGGTTGGAAAGTCAGAGATCAAAGCAGATCGAAGCGAGGTGAGCCAGTGTTGAACCAAGCGCGGTCAGTTGACGGTGGCACTCGCAAGCGAGTGATGGCGCTCTTGCTGAAAAGCGGACCGGTGACTGCATCAACGCTTGGTGAGCAAACTGGAATTTCAGCTGCCGGTATCCGTCGGCACCTGGATAAGCTCACTGAGGCTGGACTCATTGAGACGTGTGAGCCACTGCCGGTTGCTGGAGAAGAGCCACCGCGAGGCCGTCCCGCGAAGCACTACTGCTTGACGGAAGAAGGCCGAGAAAGCTTCGGTAGCAACTATGAGAATATGGCGCTTGATGCAATCGAAGCTCTTGAAGAACTTGGCGGCCATGAAGCAGTCAAAGAGTTCGCCAAAACTAGGATTGAACGCATCCTTGAAGAAGTGGAGCCGATTTCGGAGCGATCAAGCAGTGGCGACCTTGAATCAGTCGTGCTCGAAGTCGTGTCCGTTTTAGAGCGTCACGGCTATGTTGCCTCGGTGACTCAGGCAGGAACTGGAATTCAAATTTGTCAGCATCACTGCCCGGTGTCACAAGTAGCGTCTGCGCATCCCGAAATTTGCGAAGCAGAGCAAGAAATGATCGCTAAGATCGTAGGCCGACACATCCAACCACTTGCCTCCATTACAGAGGGCAATGGTGTCTGCACAACAAACATTCCACTCGCTGCTGTTCACGGGCCGAAAAATAACGTATCTGAAAGGAGCGGAAAATAATGACGAAAGCTAATCCCGCACCCGGTTTAGAGAAACCAATGAACGACGAAGAGATTATCGAGTCAATCGGTAGCTACAACTACGGGTGGCACGACCCAGACGCTGCCGGGCAGGCAGCAAAGCGTGGTCTTAACGCTGGGGTAGTCAAGGACATTTCTGGCATTAAGGAAGAGCCAGAATGGATGCTGGAACAGCGCCTCAAGGCTTTGGACATTTTTGAAAAGAAGCCACTGCCGACTTGGGGCGCAGACCTGAGTGGCATCGACTTTGACAACATTAAGTACTATGTCCGCTCTACGGAGCAACCAGCTACGAGCTGGGATGACCTTCCTGAAGACATTAAGAATACGTACGACAAGCTTGGCATTCCTGAGGCAGAAAAGCAGCGCCTAGTCGCTGGTGTTGCTGCGCAGTACGAATCTGAAGTTGTCTACCACCAGATTCGTGAGGATCTCGAAAAGAAGGGTGTCATCTTCGTAGACACTGACACCGCGCTTCGCGAGCACGAGGACATCTTTAAGGAGTACTTCGGCTCGGTCATCCCCGCTGGCGATAACAAGTTCTCAGCTCTGAATACGGCAGTATGGTCAGGCGGTTCGTTTATCTATGTTCCGCCGGGCGTCCACGTCGATATCCCGCTCCAGGCATACTTCCGTATTAATACCGAGAACATGGGCCAGTTCGAGCGCACGCTCATCATCGTTGATGAGGACGCCTACGTCCACTACGTAGAAGGATGCACCGCCCCGATTTACAAGTCCGACTCGCTTCACTCCGCGGTCGTTGAAATCATCGTGAAGAAAGGTGGCCGCTGCCGGTACACCACGATCCAGAACTGGTCGAACAACGTTTACAACCTCGTCACCAAGCGCGCTAAGGCCGAAGAGGGCGCAGTGATGGAGTGGGTCGACGGCAATATCGGTTCAAAGGTGACGATGAAGTACCCAGCAGTCTGGATGACTGGCGAGTATGCCCGTGGCGAAGTGCTTTCCGTCGCTTTTGCTGGTGAAGGACAGTTCCAGGACACCGGTGCCAAGATGACACACATGGCTCCGCACACCTCGAGTTCAATCGTTTCAAAGTCAGTTGCGCGCAGTGGCGGACGCGCGGCCTACCGTGGCCTGGTACAGATCAACGCAAACGCGCATGATTCCGCCTCGAACGTTGAGTGCGACGCGTTGCTTGTCGATGACATTTCTCGTTCTGACACTTACCCGTACAACGACATTAGGAACGATCGGGTTACGCTCGGACACGAGGCGAAAGTCTCCAAGGTCTCTGAAGAGCAGCTGTTCTACCTGATGTCCCGCGGTATTGCCGAAGAAGAAGCTATGGCGATGATTGTCCGTGGCTTCGTCGAGCCTATTGCCAAGGAGCTCCCGATGGAGTACGCCCTGGAGCTCAACCGTCTGATTGAATTGCAAATGGAAGGATCAGTGGGCTAATCACCATGACTTCAACGATTAATCCCGTATCGAATGCAACTCCTCACAACAACAAGGGAGATCTGTTTTCGTCGTTCAATGTTGAGGATTTTCCCGTTCCACGTGGACGTGACGAAGTCTGGCGGTTCATTCCACTTCGCCGCATCCGAGGTCTGCACAACGGGGAGTTCCCGCAACAGGCTGACGCCCAGATCACGATTGATGCGCCAGATGAGGTCGTCGTCACGGAGCTTGACGCAGCTGACGATCAGCTCAAAGTAGCCGGCGCGCCCGTAGACCGCGTTGCTGCACAAGCATGGTCGAGCGCGAAAACCGGCACCTTGATTACCGTGCCTGGTAACAGCAAGTTGTCCAAGCCCATCACCGTCACCATCACTGGTGCCGGCGCCGACGTGACATCCTTTGCAACGATCCTTTTTGAAGTTGGGACCCATGCAGAGGCTGACATCGTTGTCAAGTACACCGGCACAGGTGTGCATGCAGACAACGTCAATTGGCATATCGGCGCAGGCGCGCACGTACGCGCAGTCGTAGATACGGACTGGGACTTGGACGCAGTACACATTGGTCAACAGTCCATCTTGATGGAGCGCGATTCGGTACTGCGCCACAACGTCGCAGCTTTCGGTGGCGAGATCGTGCGCATCACCCCACGCGTAAAGTTCCAAGCTCCGGGGGCAGACGTCGAGCTCAACGGCGTTTACTTTGCGGACGCGGGTCAGTACATCGAAAACCGTATGCTGGTCGACCACAGCGTTCCGAACTGCCGGTCGAACGTGCTGTACAAGGGTGCGTTGCAAGGCGACAAGGCGTCGGATCTGCCAGAAGCACGAACCTGCTGGGTCGGTGATGTGCTGATTCGCGCAGGCGCGCACGGCACAGATACATATGAAACGAACCGGAACCTGGTCTTGACGGATGGTGCTCGCGCTGACGCAATTCCAAACCTCGAGATCGAGACTGGTGAAATCGCTGGAGCCGGCCATGCCGCAACCGTTGGTCGGTTCGATGACGAGCAAGTGTTTTATCTCCGGTCCAGGGGCATCCCTGAGGACGAAGCCACGCGCTTGATCATTCGCGGATTCTTTAACGAGGTCCTCAATCAGGTCCCGCTCGAAGACCTCCGTGAAGAACTCGTTGCACGTGTGGCCGGAGAGCTCGAGCAAACGAACCAGTAAAACGAAAAGGAATCAGTAAAACAATGTCTACCCTGGAAATCAAGAACCTCCACGCAAACGTCCTGCCGACCGAGGAAGGTCAAGAGCCAACGCCGATTCTCAAGGGCGTAAACCTCACTATTAAGGGCGGAGAGACTCACGCCATCATGGGGCCGAATGGTTCCGGTAAGTCCACGCTTGCCTACACGCTCGCTGGTCATCCACGCTACGAAGTTACTGAAGGCGAAGTACTCCTCGATGGTGAGAACATCCTCGAGATGGATATCGACGAACGCGCTCGCGCCGGACTCTTCCTGGCAATGCAGTACCCAGTTGAGGTGCCGGGCGTCTCTTCTTCGAACTTTATGCGCTCTGCTGTGACTGCTGTTCGTGGGGAAGCGCCGAAGCTTCGCGATTGGGTTCGTGAACTCAATGATGCTCGCGACTTGTTGAAGATGGACTCTTCTTTCACTGAGCGTTCGGTCAACGAAGGCTTTTCTGGCGGTGAGAAGAAGCGACATGAGGTCATGCAGTTGTCGTTGCTCAAGCCGAAGTTTGCTGTGATGGACGAAACGGACTCCGGCCTTGACGTCGATGCGCTGCGAATCGTATCCGAGGGGATCAACCGCTACCAGGAAGAAACCAACGGCGGTGTCCTAATGATCACCCACTACAAGCGGATCCTGGAGTATGTGAAGCCTGACTTCATTCACATCTTCTCGGATGGCAAGGTCATCCAGACTGGCGACGCCTCGTTGGCTGATGTTCTCGAGGCAGAGGGATACGAAAAGTTCATCTAATGGGATACTTACATTCCGATGGAACACTGAACACAGACGCGATTCGCGCAGAGTTCCCGATCCTGAGTCGGACCGTGCGCGATGGGAAGCCCCTCGTCTATTTGGACTCCGGGGCTACGTCCCAGCGTCCGCAGTCTGTGTGGAACGCTGAGCAAGAATTCGTCCTGAACACATTTGCACCAGTCCATCGTGGCTCCTACCAACTGGCTGAGGAGGCGACAGACGCTTATGAAACTGCCCGTGAGCGTATCGCTAACTTTGTTGGTGCTGACGGGGAGGAGATTGCATTCACGAAGAACGCTACTGAGGCTCTGAACCTCGTCGCATATGTTCTTGGTGATGATCGTGCCGGTAAGCACCAGATCAAACGCGGAGACACGATTGTTGTCACTGAACTGGAGCACCACGCGAACCTCGTGCCTTGGCAAGAACTGGCCCGCCGCACTGGAGCAACGCTCAAGTGGTACTCGATGACTGCTAATGGACGCATCGACCTTGACAGCTTGGAACTCGACGATACTGTAAAAGTTGTTGCGTTCACGCACCAATCAAACGTAACTGGTGCAGTAGCGGACGTCGATGAAATCGTGAGGCGTGCTCGCGCAGTAGGAGCACTCACGGTCCTTGATGCGTGCCAATCTGTTCCGCATATGCCTGTTAACTTTCACGAGCTTGGCGTCGACTTTGCAGCGTTCTCAGGGCATAAGATGTGTGGACCTTCTGGTGTGGGCGCCGTATACGCGAGAAAGTCGATCTTCAGGGAACTTCCACCATTTTTGACAGGTGGATCCATGATCGAGATCGTCAAGATGGACTCTTCGACGTATGCGCCGACGCCCCAACGGTTCGAAGCTGGCACGCAGATGACAAGCCAGGTCGTTGGCCTTGGTGCTGCCGTCGAGTTCTTGGAATCCATCGGAATGGAAAATGTCCAACGCCACGAGCATATGTTGACGGAGTATGCCCTGGAACGAATGCAAGAGATTCCAGGATTAGTTATCGCTGGTCCTGCGGTGGCTGAACAGCGCGGCGGTGCGATCGCTTTTACCGTCGATGGCGTGCATCCGCATGATTTAGGACAGGTGCTTGATGCTCACGGTGTTGCTATCCGCACCGGCCACCACTGTGCGTGGCCTGCTCACAGAGAACTCGAGGTGCAGGCAACCTCTCGCGCTAGTTTCTACCTGTACAACACCAAAGAGGAAGTAGACGCCTTGGTTGAAGCCATTCGCGAAGCGCGCCGCTTCTTCGGAGTCGAGGAGGATTCCTAGACGATGAACCTAGAGTCTATGTACCAAGAAGTAATCTTGGACCATTACAAGAACCCACGGCATAAGGGGCTGCGCGAACCGTACGAAGCGGAGGTGCACCACGTCAACCCATCTTGCGGTGATGAGCTGACGCTGCGTGTGCACCTGTCTGCCGACGGAAAGACGGTTGAAGACGTCTCTTACGATGCTCAAGGTTGCTCGATCTCCCAAGCCTCAACCAGTGTGATGACAGAAGAACTGGTGGGGCTACCTGTTGCGGATGCGATGGAAAAGTTGCACTCGTTTGAGGAAATGATCACCTCTCGCGGGACCAAAGAAGGGGATCCGGAAGCCATCGGCGATGGCATTGCGTTCGCAGGTGTTTCTAAGTTCCCAGCTCGCGTCAAGTGTGCGTTGTTGGGCTGGAAAGCATTTGAAGCCGCCACGTCCGAGGCGTTAGACAAATAGAAAGGCGAAAATATGGTGGACAACGATCACACTTCGAACCTTGGCGATGGCGACGAGCGGCCAGCACAGACCGAGGAACAGCTCAAAATCTGTGGTGAAGTAGAGGAGTACCTACACGACGTCATTGACCCCGAGTTGGGTATCAATGTTGTTGACCTTGGACTTGTCTATGACGTGTGGGTAGAAACTAACGATAATGTCCACCGAGCAGTCGTCAACATGACGTTGACTTCGCCGGCTTGCCCGCTTACCGATGTCATCGAAGAACAAGCTGATCACGCTATCACGACGAATACTGTGTGTGATGAAGTCGTCATCAATTGGGTGTGGATGCCACCATGGGGACCGCAGATGATTACGGAAGAAGGGCGCGAGCAGTTGCGTGCACTAGGTTTCGCTGTTTAGACCACGTTTTCGTCTACTCACGCGGCCTTGTAGAGTAACCCTTTGTGATTGTTACTAATGATCTCGAAGTCCGTGTAGGAGCCCGGACGCTTCTCGAAGCGCCTGGGCAGCATCTCCGTGTTCAACCTGGTGACAGAATCGGTCTCGTCGGCCGAAATGGTGCCGGGAAGACCACTACGATGCGAATCCTCGCAGGAGAAACAGAACCCTACGCGGGCACGGTTACTCGTACTGGCGAGATCGGATACCTGCCACAAGACTCCAAAGAAGGCAATATCGAGCAGAGTGCCCGAGATCGCGTTCTTTCGGCGCGAGGCCTTGATCAGATCCAACGCTCGATGGATCGGCAGCGTTCCATCATGGAAGAGTCAGATGGTGCGACCCGTGATAAAGCAATCGAGAAGTTTTCCCGGCTCGAAGAGCAGTACCACGCGCTAGGCGGTTACGAGGCGAACGCAGAGGCTGCGCAGATATGTGACAACCTCGGGCTTCCAGCACGAGTGCTCGACCAACAGCTCAGTACCCTCAGCGGTGGTCAACGCCGTCGCGTGGAGTTGGCACAGATCCTTTTCGCCTCTCGGGCGGGTTCTGGAAAGTCCCAAACCACACTGCTTCTCGACGAGCCCACTAACCACCTCGACGCGGACTCTATTACATGGCTGCGTTCGTTCTTGAGCAAGCACGATGGTGGCTTGATCATGATTTCGCACGATGTTGAGTTGCTTGAGGCAGTATGCAATAAGATTTGGTTCCTTGATGCAGTGCGCGCTGAGGCTGATGTCTACAACATGGGCTTCAAGAAGTACCAGGATGCCAGGGCACTCGATGAAGCACGACGCCGCCGTGAACGCGCTAATGCGGAAAAGAAAGCTTCCGCACTGCAAAAACAAGCGGCCAAACTCGGAGCGAAGGCGACGAAGGCTGCAGCTGCTAAACAGATGCTTGCTCGCGCTGAGCGCATGATGGGTGAGCTTGATGACATTCGTGTAGCGGATAAAGTAGCGTCTATTTCCTTTCCGAAGCCAGCACCATGCGGCAAGACACCCTTGTTTGGCAAGGGCCTTACCAAAATGTATGGCTCCCTCGAAGTGTTCGCTGGCGTCGATCTAGCTGTTGATAAAGGATCCCGAGTTGTAGTGCTTGGCACCAATGGTGCAGGCAAGACGACGCTGCTCAAGTTACTTGCTGGCGTTGAACGCACGGATGGGGAAGGCGGAATCGTGTCAGGGCATGGCCTCAAGATCGGGTACTTCGCCCAGGAGCACGACACGATCGACGGTAACAAAACAGTCTGGGAGAACACGATCGAAGCCTGCCCAGATGCAGGGCAGCAGGATCTACGCGGTCTACTCGGGGCGTTCATGTTCTCGGGAGACAAGCTAGACCAGCCAGCTGGAACACTGTCTGGTGGTGAGAAAACGAGGTTAGCGCTGGCAACGCTCGTTTCCTCGCGCGCAAATGTCCTTCTTCTTGACGAGCCGACAAACAACTTGGATCCGCAGTCCCGACAGCAAGTATTGGATGCGCTGAAAACCTATACCGGCGCTGTCGTTCTCGTCACGCACGACCCTGGAGCTGTCGAAGCACTCGAGCCAGAGCGAGTGATCATCATGCCTGAAGGCGATGAAGACCTGTGGAGCGACGAGTATATGGAGATCGTCGAATTGGCGTAGTCGACTCAGTGTAACGTGGAGGTCGTGAATACGACACGATTCGAAACACTGTTACTTGACGTACGTAATAGCTGGAGCGGCATGTCCGCGCAGGAGCGCAGGCTCATTGCATCGCTCGCCTCCATCGATTTACTGGGCAAAATTACGGCGCTAGTTCATTTGGCCAGGACTGATAACCGGAAAATCCGCGGCTCGAAGTGGGTATGGGGCCCTGCCGTGGGCGGCGTGAATATGTTTGGATGGATTGCTTACTTCCTCTTCGGGAGGAAGTAAGCCCCACCGCTGGGGTGTTTAATTCCGGAACCCGTGGACCGGCGCAGGGATGAAGCCACCGCGCTGAATAAACTCCGTATTTTGTTTTGTACCTACCTCGATTACAGGGGCGTAGCCGAGGAGGCCACCGAAGTTTACCTCGTCGCCCGGCTTGGTGCCCGGTACGGGGATGAGGCGCGCTGCGGTGGTCTTATGGTTCATGACGCCGATTGCAGCCTCATCAGCGATCATCCCCGCGATCGTTTCCGCCGAGGTGTTGCCGGGGATGGCGATCATGTCAAACCCGACAGAGCAGATCGACGTCATCGCTTCGAGCTTGTCCATACTGATGGAGCCAGCGCGGACCGCGTCGATCATGCCCTTATCTTCCGAAACCGGAATAAAGGATCCAGAAAGCCCTCCGACACGGGAGCAGGCCATCATGCCGCCTTTTTTGACGGCGTCGTTAAGAAGCGCGAGCGCAGCCGTCGTGCCGTGCGTGCCAACCTGCTCTAGCCCCATGTGTTCGAGGATATGCGCAACGGAGTCACCAACCTCAGCGGTCGGTGCCAAGGAGAGATCGACGATGCCAAATGGCACTCCGAGACGTTCTGAAGCAAGGTTGCCAACCAGCTGGCCTGCGCGGGTGATCTTGAACGCAGCCTTCTTGATCTCTTCAGCTACCTCGTTCAAGCTGGCTTTTCCGAGCCGCTGGATCGCATTGTCGACGACACCAGGGCCTGATACACCAACTGAAACAACCGCGTCAGGCTCCTCAATGCCATGGAACGCTCCGGCCATAAATGGGTTATCACCCACAGCATTTGCGAACACAACAAGCTTTGCGCACGCAATCGAAGAACGGTCTTTGGTCAGCTCCGCTGCCTCTTTCACGACGCGCCCCATCTTCGCGACAGCATCCATGTTGATACCAGCACGGGAAGTAGCGATGTTCACCGAGCCACACACGTTCTCCGTGACGGTCAATGCCTCCGGAATGGACTCGATGAGACGCATATCAGAGGTGGTTGCCCCCTTTTCAACGAGCGCCGAGTAACCACCTACGAAGTTGACTCCCAGCTCACCCGCCGCTTTGTCAAGCGCTTTTGCAATGTCGACCGGATTGCCGTCCACCCCAGCTGCGACCAAAGCAATGGGAGAAACGGAGACTCGCTTGTTCACAATGGGAATACCGAGCTCGCGTTCAATGTCCTGGCAAACTTCTACCAGACGGGCTGCCTTCGTCGTCACTCTGTCGTAGACCGCCTGGCACGTTGCATCCATAGTGGGACGTGTACAACCGATGAGTGAGATTCCCATTGTTACAGTACGAATGTCCAGCCGGTAGTCCTCAATCATCTTGATGACGTCAAGAATGTGTTGGGACTTGAAATCAAAATCAACAGCCACAGCAACCCCTCCCTAGATTTCGTTCATGGCGGTGAAAAGGTCCTCGGACTGGATCCGAACAATGACCCCCAAAGATTCACCAGCTGCTGAAAGGTGAGTTTGCAGTGATTCCATGTTTACATCGCCTTCGGGAAGTTCCACACGCATGATCATGGTGAAGAAGTCATCCATGAGAGTTTGGGAAACATCTACGATATTGAGGTTTACCTCAGCCGCGGCGATCGCAACTCCTGCGATGATGCCTACACGGTCTTTACCTGTGGTTGTGATGATTGCATGCATAAGTAGGAATTCTAGCTACCAGAAACAAGTTGTTTCTACTCAACCCACGCAGTATTGCGTAAATGATTGTAAAACTCTGTTTGCCCACGAAACATCGTGAAGAGGCAGCCCCTTTACGATCTTGTCGTAGTCTTCCGGAGAGAAGTACCCATAGTTAGCGAAGAAGTCCATACGAGTCTGCATTGCTTTGGCATCCATCTCCGCATGAAATTGCGTCGCCCAAACATGATCACCGTACCGAATCATCTGAACCGGACAACTATTCCCAACTGCCAATATCTCAAGTGAGGGCGGGAGGGTGGACTCGTCAGGATTCTCGGTATGTCCGGTCAGCGCTGTGAAGTTCCCTGGGAACCCCTGAAGCAGTACGTCACGTTTACCGGCGTCTGAAAGCGAAACCTGTGTCGGGCCAGAGTCCTCTGGATGCGTGTGAACGATGTTTCCTCCGAGGTAGTGCACCAGCCAGCTCGTTCCGAAACAAACGAAGAACACGGGTTTTCCAGATTCCACAACCTCAGTGAGCACAGCATCTACATGCTGCGCCCACGCTGAGGTATGTGCATCTGAAACGTTTAAAGAACAACCTCCAACGATCACGCCTTCAACTGAATCCAGTGACTTCAGCTGGGCGTGCTCGTCAGAGATATGACAGAGCTCTATAGCTGTCTGATCCATCTTCGTCGCTTTGAGTACGTCGTTGTACTCGGCGTGAGCAACGTCAGCACCGATCTCACCATTTCGCAGCGACACCATAAGCAACTTAGACATGACGAACAGTCTATATCGCCCGGTAGCTAGCTAGAAACCGAAGATCGAACAGACTGCTCGACAACGTCTAGCATTGCTTCCAGCTGCTCTGGTGGCTCACCTGCGGCCAATTTGATTATGAATCCTTCCAGAACTGTCTCTAGATAGGTCTGCATTACTTCAATTGGCACATCTTGCCGCATCGCCGTATTCGATTCCAGCCTTTTCCGCACGGCCTCATCAAGTACTTCCTGGTGCTTCCTCCACCGAGCCTCAAATGCAGGATCCGTGCGGAGCTTTCGAACAATCTCAGAACGCGTCACGAACCAGTCATTTTCTTCCGGATGTTGCAAGAGGTCGTGCATAACTTCTACGAGCCCCTGTCGGCTAACTACCTCAGCTTGGCGTTCAGCGTCCTCGCTGGCGATGGCGAGAAACAACGTTTCCTTGTCTACGAAGTGATGAAAAATAGCACCACGCGTTTTGCCAGTGGCCTTTTCCAAACGAGCTACGGTAGCTCCTTCAAACCCATACTTGGCGAAGCATGCTCTCGACGCATCCAAGATTTCTTTGCGACGCCGCGCGAGCTCTGCATCACTAATGATCGGCATAGTCAGGCGCCCAACCTTTCGAGCTACTTAATAATTGCATTGGAGAAAAAGAAAGACTTAAGGGGTCACCACATACCGCGGAGACCCCTCAAGCGTGTTACGTAACTACGGTGTTAGTTCTTGACCATCTGGCGAAGAACGTACTGCAAAATACCGCCGTGACGGTAGTATTCAGCCTCACCTGGTGTATCTACGCGGACTACAGCGTCGAATTCTACGGTCTCGCCGGAATCCTTCGTTGCGGATACACGGACGGTCTCAGGGATCGTTCCGTTCTCATTGAACGCTGTGATGCCGCTAATGGAGATCGTCTCTGTGCCGTCGAGCCCGAGCGATGCGTGAGACTTTCCTTCTGGGAACTGCAGTGGAAGCACGCCCATGCCGATGAGGTTCGAACGGTGAATACGCTCGAAGGACTCAGCGATGACAGCGCGGACGCCGAGCAGCTTCGTGCCCTTTGCGGCCCAGTCGCGGGAAGAACCAGTGCCGTATTCCTTGCCTGCCAGGACGACAAGCGGAATACCAGCGGCCTGGTAGTTCTGTGCAGCATCGTAGATGAATGCCTGCGGTGCACCTTCCTGGGTGAAGTCGCGAGTGTAGCCACCAGCGTCTTCAACAAGCTCGTTGCGGAGACGGATGTTGGCAAAGGTACCGCGAACCATGACCTCGTGGTTACCACGACGTGAGCCGAAGGAGTTGTAGTCCTGGCGCTTGACGCCGTTTGCATCGAGGTAGTTTGCTGCCGGCGTACCTGGCTTGATGGACGAAGCAGGGGAGATGTGGTCCGTCGTTACAGAGTCACCCAACTTGGCAAGGACGCGAGCACCATCGATGTCCGAAACGTCGTTTGGCTCAGCTGGCATTCCATCAAAGTACGGGGCCTTGCGGATGTACGTGGAATCGTCGTTCCACTCGAATGTCTTGCCGGTTGGGATATCCAGATCCTGCCACTGCTTGTCACCTTTGAAGACGTCGGCGTAGTCAGCCTCGTACATCTCACGGGAGATTGTGCCAGCAATGGTGGATTCAATCTCCTCAGTTGATGGCCATACATCCTTCAGGAAGACGTCGTTGCCATCCTGGTCCTGGCCGAGTGGCTGGGTCTCGAAATCGAAGTCCATCGTGCCAGCGATGGAGTAGGCGATGACGAGCAGAGGCGAAGCCAAGTAGTTCATCTTGACGTCAGGAGAAATGCGGCCCTCGAAGTTACGGTTACCAGACAGGACTGCGGTCGCGGTCAGGTCGTATTCGTTGATAGCGTCGGAGACCTCTGTTGGCAGAGGACCAGAGTTACCGATGCAGGATGCACAGCCGAAGCCGGTGAGGTAGAAGCCAACAGCCTCGAGGTCCTTCCAGAGATCGGCGCGTTCGTAGTAGCCGTCGACAACCTGGGAACCCGGTGCCATGATTGTCTTAACCCATGGCTTCGCCTTCAGACCCTTTTCCGCAGCCTTGCGTGCGAGCAGAGCAGCGCCAACCATGACCGATGGGTTGGAAGTGTTGGTGCAGGAAGTAATAGCTGCAATCGCAACCATGCCGTGATCCAGGGTGTACTCGCCACCCTGCGGCGACTCAACGATAACGGGCTTCGAAGCACGACCCTCTGCGCCGACCGCTGCAGATTCTCCATTTGCAGGCCAGGACTGATTGAAGTCAACTGTCTCAACCTTCGCCGCACGAACTGGCTCAAAGGTCTCGTTGCCAGCATCGTTGTAGTCCGGCAGCTGCTTACGGAAGGTGTCCTTGGATTCGGACAGGAGGATGCGGTCCTGCGGACGCTTCGGGCCAGCGATAGACGGAACGACCGTTGAGAGATCAAGCTCCAAGTATTCGGAGTACTTCGCCTCTGGAGCGTCCTGCTCAAGCCACATGCCCTGAGCCTTCGCGTATGCCTCCACACGGTCGATGTCCTCCTGGGAACGACCGGTGAGGTGCAGATAGTTGATGGTCTCTTCATCGATTGGGAAGATCGCACAGGTGGAGCCGAACTCAGGCGACATGTTGCCGATCGTCGCACGGTTTGCAAGCGGGATCTGCTTTACACCATTGCCGTAGAACTCGACGAACTTCTGAACCACGCCATGCTCGCGCAGCATCTCGGTAATCGTCAACACAACATCGGTAGCGGTGACGCCGGCAGGAATCTCACCGGTGAGCTTGAATCCGACAACGCGTGGGATCAACATCGAAACTGGCTGGCCAAGCATTGCAGCCTCAGCCTCAATACCGCCAACGCCCCAGCCCAGGATGCCAAGGCCATTTTCCATGGTGGTGTGGGAGTCGGTACCAATACAGGTGTCTGGGTATGCAACGCCATCGTTATCGAATACAACACGGGAGAGGTACTCAATGTTGACCTGGTGAACGATACCGGTCCCCGGTGGCACAACGCGGAAGTTCGAGAAGTTCTCAGCACCCCAACGCAGGAACTGGTAGCGCTCCTCGTTGCGTTGGTACTCGATTGCGACGTTCTTGTCGAGAGCGTTGGTGGAACCGAACGCCTCGATGATCACAGAGTGGTCGATGACCATCTCGGCTGGGTTCAGCGGGTTGACCTGATCAGGATCACCGCCGAGTGTGGAAACTGCCTCACGCATGGTGGCCAGGTCCACGACACAAGGAACACCGGTAAAGTCCTGCATAAGGACGCGGGCAGGGGTGAACTGAATTTCTACAGATGGCTCGGCATCTGGATCCCAGTTCGCAATAGCCTCGATGTGTTTCTTGGTCACGTTCTTGCCATCCTCAGTGCGGAGGAGGTTTTCACCAAGAACCTTGAGGGAGTATGGAAGTTTCTCCATGCCTTCAACCGCATCAAGTGCGAAGTAGTCATAAGACTTCTCGCCGACCTGAAGCGACTTCTTGGCGTTAAAGGAGTTCTTGCTTTCGGTCACAGTAAGCTCCGTTTCTCGTCGTAAACCAGATAAATTGGAACAAGGTCCAAACGGTCAACCTCAAAGATATGCGATTAACCGCCTATGCGTAGCAATGATAACAGTACGGATGTAATGTTTGTTGTCCAACAGGGAAGATTTGAGAAAAAATGGAGCTAAACCCCCCATTTGGGGCACAACCCAACAATCTCCGCAGTTAAGGCGAACTGTACGGGGGAGTACAAGGTGATTATCGCCATACAGGATAGAATGAGGGGCCCATCGACCACAGAGGAATGTAGCCGCGACATGCAATACCAAAATCCAGACCCACGATTCGATAGCCTTGTAGATCAGCTCAATATTGACGGTATCGCATTCGAGACTGCCAATGAAGGCACCGGCAGCCTGGAACAGTCACTATCTTCCACCTTGTCGAGCGCGCATGATCATTCTGGCCTTAATGTGGGGCTCGTTTTTCTCGACTCGACGCCTCCCCGCCTTCCTGAGTTAAGAGATCTGGCGCAAGACCTCAATCTTGCCACCGGAATCGAAACTATCTATATCCGAACGCCCGATGTCGCCATTGCTACATCAGAAAAGTTTCCACGGTCCTCAATCGAGGCTGGCCAGCTCGCCTCTGTACGGGCCTCAAGCTACGAAGATGGGGTGGCGCAGTTTCTGCAAGAGGCATCCTCTAGGCAGCTTGATTGGATTTCGGTATTGATTGCGGTTGCAGTAGTCCTCATCGTCACGTGTGGAGCCACCGCTATCCAGAATTGGCGTCAGGCGTAGAGCCTTGACGTTTCGATTAGCGACTTTTAAGTGACAATAATCACACTGCCACTTTGGTGCCTACATAATCCAAGGTTAGAGCTCTCGTCGTCAAGTGAAAATCCTTAACTTCTGTTACTGAAGATAAAGTTTGTGTAACAAATCAGTTAAGTGTCGTATGGTTTGTTTGTTGCCTCATGAGCTGAGGTGTGTTGCAAACGTGTCAGAGCTTTCCTCTAGTCAAGGAAGTTGCACTGACTTTTGACACGTGTGGTCCAGTCAAACCACGTCTATGTTTGCGTCGTACACAACCGTGAGGCTGTTTTCAGTAGTCGATTTAACAGAGCCGTACTCGTCTCAGCACGCGGAGTCTTCACAGGTCGGGTTTGCCTGACAGCGAGCTAGTCACTCGCTTGCTTGTCCGGCGTGAGACTTTGCATGAGTTGATGTTGGGTGCGGCGTGAGGAGCACCTTCGTGGTTACCCCGTCGAAGAGCACGCGAACGCGTGCTCGCCAGGTTTGGTCCAGCACCCTTGCTTGTTCAACCAGTTTCGCGTTGGCTTTTTCATTGAGCTCTCCTGTGGGCCCTGCTGTTGCTGCTCCCGCAGCGCAGTCAACTGCGTCTGCTCTAGTAGCCAAGCTTTCAGCATCGCAAGCTGAGATCGCCGAACTAGACCTGAAAATTGGTCAACTACGGGAAGCGGCAAATCGTGCTTTTGTAGACCTCCATGATGCTCAGTCTCGTTCTGAGCAGGCACGCCGCGGTGCTGAGGAGGCGAAGCGTCGTCTGGAGGAATCGCAGGCGGCAGTTGAGAAAGCTCGTGCTGAGCTATCCGCAGTGACTCGGTCGCAGTATCGCAACTCCGCTGGTGGAAGCCCGATTCAGGCACTCGGTGGAGAGCAATCGCAAAAGGATGTACTTGACCGTTCACTCTTTCTCCGTCAACGAAGCGAGGAAAAACAGCAAAAGCTCGCCGAAGTTGAGCAAGCACGCCTCGAGGCTGCGAACGATGAATCTCTGCAGCGCCAGGCCAGTGAAGTTGCGCAGCAGGCTGCGGACGAAGCTGCGGCCGCAGAATCCGCTACGCGTGATGAGCTTGCCTCTCTGTCTTCACAACTAGACGATGTCATTGAGCAGCGCGAGGCTGCATCTGCGGAGTTGAACAGCATCGAGAGCGACGTCGCGCAGGAACGTGGCATCTCAAATAGCCCTGCGCCGCAGTCAGCTGAGGTTCAGGAGACTCCAGCTGAAACGTATGAGGTTTCGCCTGAGCTTCTTGACGCCGTCGAAGAACGAATGAACGAAATTGCCCCCGGAGCTGAGGTTCCAAATGAACAAGCACTAGTACAAGCCGTGAATACGGCGCAGCGTACAGGTGGATATGTGGAGGTCTCCAACCAGGCAGATACGCCGCGGCTCGAGTACTCCGAGGGGAGCGATGTCACTGACTTGCTGACCCAAGCGGCAACCATCGTCGCTTCTGAAGCCCTCGTTGGTTCCTCTCAGCCTGATCACAGCGAAACAGCGAACCCCTATGGAGGCTCGAGCACAAGTGACGTCATTGCTGCTTTCGCACAGGGGCTAAATAGTGTTCTGGCTGCTGATTCCTCCGCTGGTCAGCCTGACTCTGCTACTTCCGATCTGTCGCAGGTCGTTCCTGCAGTTGGCACTTTCGAGTCGATTACGAATGAAGTTCGGTCTGCCTTAGCACCGTCGGCAAATTCCTCGTCTGTAGAGACAGTAATCGCCCGTGCCGAAGCGATGATCGGTACGCCGTATGTTTGGGGCGGTGGTGACGCGAATGGTCCAACCGTGGGTGTGAATGGCGGGAGCATGTCTGGATTCGATTGCTCTGGGCTTGTACTCTACGCCTTTGCTGGCGTAGGAATTTCGCTGCCGCACTACACGGGCTACCAGTACCAGCGAGGAACTCCAGTTGCGCCGAGTGAAGCACAACGTGGCGATCTCTTGTTCTGGGGCCCTGGCGGCAGTCAGCACGTGGCAATTTACCTCGGCGACGGCATGATGATCGAGGCTCCCCAAGCTGGCCAGAATGTTCAGATTGCTCCAGTTCGTTGGTCTGGTATGTCAGCGAATGCAGTCCGTCTGCTTTAGTTCATTAGAATCATTCCCCATGGCATTCAAAAACTTCGATGCGTTGCTCGTGCTCTCTTTCGGTGGACCAGAAGGGGAGGACGAAGTAATTCCATTCCTCGAAAATGTCACACGCGGCAGGGGCATCCCGAAAGAGCGGTTGAAAGTAGTTGGTGAGCACTATTTCCACTTCGGTGGAGTGAGCCCAATTAATGGCCAAAATCTAGAAATCATCGAGCAGCTTCGTGCCGAGCTGAGTAGGCGGGGGCATAATCTTCCGGTCTATTTCGGAAATCGGAATTGGCATCCTTTCGCAGAAGATACCGCACGCGAAATCTCAGAAGCTGGGCATCGGGACATCCTCGTTTTCGCTACGAGCGCTTGGGGCGGTTACTCCGCTTGCCGTCAGTATGATGAGGATATTGCTCGGTTGCACCAGGCACACCCTGAGCTGCATTTCACAAAACTGTGGCAGTTCTACGGGCACCCAACGTTTGTCCGGCTCATGGGCGATTCGTTGAAGCAAGCAATGGAGTCACTTGATGACAAGGCTTTGCGAACGACCCGGATCCTCTTCTCGGCGCACTCAATTCCCACAGCTGCAGATGCCGCCGCTGGCGTCCACGAGGACGCACATCTTTACTCGCGACAGGTCCTTGAGGCTTCGCGCCTCGTCGCCGAGCATGCAGGAGTAGAGACTTACGAAAACGTTTGGCAATCGCGTTCCGGCAACCCGCAGACTCCGTGGCTAGAGCCCGATATTATCGACCGCGTCAAGGAGCTCCATCAACAGGGAGTCACTCACATCGTTTGCGTGCCGATCGGGTTCTTGACTGACCATATGGAGGTTGTGTGGGATCTCGATACCGAATTGAAGGCTGAGTGCGACAAGCTCGGCGTTGAATTCACCAGGGTCCCGACTATCGGTCTCGAGCCGCGGTTCGCATCGATGATCGTTGACATTGCAGAATGCATTAGCCGCGGCACGACGCCTCCTACGCTGTCCACGATTTCGGTGCAGGGCTGCACCGAAAATGGTGTTCCTTGCCACACTGGTTGCTGCGCTCCGATTCGTCCGCGCGTTACCGAGTAGCCCGAAAATCGCGAACGGCTTCCGCAACGCCTGCTGTTCGCGCTCTTCGGATGCTCCTTCCCAATACGAGCAAGTGCTGATCAAAAGAGTGATCTCCCAGCCGATCTGTCACCGTCTCGACGATCGCCGAGACTCTATCCGCGCGCGCAAAAATCTGAGCTGCCCTTGGCGTGGTGGCAATTGGCAATCCTGGGGTGTCATAGAAATCGGTGATATGGCCGACCGTCAGTCGGGGTGAGGACAGCGTTTCGTTGGGCTGGGCGACGGCCTCAATCATCATCGCAGCTTGATCTGTTGCGCTTCTCAGCATTTGGTCGGCCTCACCAGGAGATAGCCAGTCTGGTTCTGGTGGGCGTCGATAATCCTCGAACCACCGCCAGTGCACGCCGTCTGTTTCGAAGCTCGGAATGAGAATGTGATAGAGCCCTTCTGCCCCGATGATGATCAAGGCTCCTGCATCCGTCATTGCTTCCGCCGCTGCTGTGTGCGCCCACAGCGCAGGAGTGTCGCCCGCTCCACCTAGGACTAGCCGCACGACCGGCTCGCGGGACTCAAGATTAGCTACCCTGCGAATTTCGGTGAGCAATTCTACGCCCCCACCGGTGCCATAATGGTGGCCTCCACCGAGCTCGTCAAGTGCTGCGAGCGTTTCGTCTGTCGACGTCACGTGATACAACCACGCTGCGATCCACACCGCAGTGTTTTGCAGTGGCGAGTAAACATGCGCGCGAAGATTCATTCGTCTGATGGTAACCGATAGACTAGTGCCACTATGACACCGGATAATCGTTACAGCGGAGATATTTTCCAAGGGCATTCGCGCAACAAGAAGCCCAAGTATCCCAGCATCCCCGCAGAGCCAGGCATCATCGTTGAGATTGTGGGCGACGAATTCGTGGGAGCCGTGGTTGGTTTTGAGCGTACGTACGACGGTGATTTCGTTCGTCTCGAGGACAGGCACGGACAACAACGCCTTTTTAAGATGCTTCCCGGAGCCTTCGAAGTAGAGGGACAGCGAGTCTCCTTACACCGCTATGTCGCTCCGCAGCAGGAATCGAGCACCCACTCAAACTCCGGTTCACGAAAAGTAGCTAACGCGAAAGCGAAAGTTGCGCAGCCAAGCCGAATTTGGGTGGAAGGTATTCACGACGCCGCTATCGTGCAGAAGGTATGGGGGCACGACCTCAAAGTCGAAGGTGTCGTCGTTGAGTATCTTGAGGGGCTTGACAACTTGAGCGACAGGCTGGAGGAGTTCCACCCGGGACCGGGGCGACGCATCGGTGTGCTTGCTGACCACCTCATCGACGGCACAAAAGAGTCCCGCCTCGTCGAGGGGGTAGGTCCACACGTACTTGTCACAGGCCACCCATACATCGACATCTGGGAAGCCGTAAAGCCGGAACGACTTGGGTTGAAGAACTGGCCAAAGGTGCCTTACGGAGAGGATTGGAAGACAGGGGTTTGCCAACGTGCCGGGTGGGGCAGCCCGAAGGATGGCTGGCGGCGTGTCTACGATGCTGTCGAGACATACCGAGATCTTGATTCCACCCTTATCGGCGCAGTTGAGCGACTCGTGGATTTTGTCACCAATCCGCAGCTTAAGAAATCCGACTGCTGACCGAATCGTTTTTGTATAGTGAAGCCGTGGGTAGTCTTATTTGGCTAGGCATTGCCGTAGCATTCGCAGTTGCTGAACTCGCCGTAGGGGAGTTCACGTTCCTCATGATTGCAGCAGGGGCGCTTACTACGTCTGCTATTGCGCTTGCCGGGGTGCCTTTGGGGGTTGAAATCGGGGCGTTTGTAGTTGCTTCGGCCGGTTTCTGGTTCCTCCTCCGGCCTTACTTGCACAGGCGCTTGCGCCGCCCATCTGCGGTGGGGGAGCTTGGCCAATCACTCATTGGCGCGAGTGCACAAGTGGTTGAGGAGATCACGCCGAGCAGCGGTCAGATTCAACTGGACGGATCGCTTTGGTCCGCGAGAGCAATTGATCCAAGCCACACCATTAAGTCTGGTTCCACAGTCATCGTTTCAGATATTGACGGCCCAATCGCCGTCGTATGGAAGGAGTCGCCATAATGGCCTTGGTAATACTGGGGCTGCTGCTCATCTTGGTAATCGCGGTGCTGCTCGCATCTGTGAAGCTAATCCCGCAAGGTGAGTCAGCAGTTATTGAACGTCTGGGGTCCTATACACGGACCGTTTCCGGTGGGCTAACACTACTGGTGCCGTTTATTGATCGTGTTAGAGCGCGCGTTGATACGCGCGAGAGGGTCGTTTCGTTTCCTCCGCAGGCAGTAATTACGCAGGACAACCTCACCGTCGCAATTGATATTGTGGTGACGTTTCAGATTAACGATCCGGCAAAGGCTATTTACGGCGTCGATAATTATTTGGTAGGTGTTGAGCAAATATCCGTCGCGACGTTGCGTGATGTCGTCGGCGGGATGACACTTGAGGAAACGCTGACCTCGAGAGAAACTATTAACAGGCGCCTGAGGGGTGAGCTTGACGCTGCTACCGCCAAGTGGGGACTGCGTATTAGCCGCGTTGAGCTGAAAGCGATTGATCCGCCACCATCGATTCAGCAATCGATGGAAATGCAGATGAAAGCCGACCGCGAAAAGCGCGCCATGATTCTTACCGCTGAAGGTAAGCGCGAGTCGGACATCAAAACTGCCGAAGGTGAGAAGCAGGCGCGAATCCTCTCTGCTGAAGGCGAGAAGCACGCCGCTATTCTCGCGGCTGAAGCTGAGCGCCAGGCGATGATTCTACGCGCGGAAGGCGAGCGTGCGGCGAAATATCTTGAGTCGCAAGGTGAAGCGCGAGCCATTCAGAAAGTCAACGCGGCGATCAAGTCCTCAGAGGTGACGCCGGAGATGCTTGCGTACCAGTACCTGGAGAAGCTGCCTAAGATCGCGGCCAATGAAGCATCAACGATGTGGATGATTCCGAACAGCTTTGGCGATTCTTTGGAGCAGTTCGCCAAGGCGTTTGCTGGCAAGGACAGCGACGGAGTGTTCCGCTACGAACCCCAGCGTGCAGATTCACAAACGCGCGCTATGGCCGGCGAAGACGACAGCACGGACCAGTGGTTTGATACCTCCACTGATCCTGAACTTGCTCGGGCACTTGCAGAGGCGCGTGCCGTCGCGAACAAGCACGTCGACGACCCGGATCCGACAAGCGCATTCGACGAAGTCTCTACCCCGACCGAAACGCCGCAAGTTGCCCAAAAGGGCGAACACCGGGCAATTGAATCTAATGACTCGCGCGACGCATAAGGTGTAGCGCGAGTTTCCAGCCAGCCTGCTCGGCCTGCCACCCGGCGGCCTGCAGGCGCTGGCTCATTGCCTGTTTAGAAATACCTAGTTGCGCTGCGGCTTCATTTTGGTTGAGCCCAGAGCGCACGAGCGATGTGGCTTCGCGGCCTTCAAACGTTCGCTTATGCAGAATGTGCGCCAGCAGGGCAAACGTCGCTGAGATGTCTTCTGCCTCGGTGTCAGGCGCATGAGCATCCGTGATAACTTTCACTTGCGCTGCACGTGTGCCGACAGCCTCAGTGGCGGCAAACTCTGCACGTCGCCTGCGCGTGATTCCCAGGCCGACAGCCCAATTACCATCTGACAGCAGCGCCATAATGAGGTTAAGTGCCGTCTCCGGCCCATCCACTGTTGTGCGGATATCCTCAACGCCAATGACTTCGAACGGCGAAACACCCGGAAGCGTCGAGAGCGCGTGAGCCGAGGACTCGACGAACGCGGCGCGACCTTTTTCGCGACCACGGTAACGTGCATGCACAGCAATCATGCGTACATACTAGCGTGCTTCAAGAAAGTACACGCTCGAGCCTTTACTCTTCTATTCGACGCGGCTTCGCCGGGTGGCGCGCGTCGATAATCAGTCCTGTCACGCCAAGAACCGATAGTGCAAACACTGCGCCGAGAAGTACTGGGTTTGCATCTCCGCTCAACGTGTCTCCGAACAATGCAACGAGAATCGTGTTAGGAGCCGAGCCGATGAGCGTTGCCCCCATGAACGGCAAAAGCCGGACTCTACTTAGCGCTGAAGCGTAGTTCATGACCGAGAAAGGGATACCGGGGATGAGTCGCAGGCTCATTACAGCCAGCCAACCGCGCTGTTCCAACCGTTCATTAATCATGTGAAGCTTGGGGTGAGAAATTTTGCTCTCAACCCAGTCACGTAAAAGAAACCGCACAACAGTTAGCGAAAGACCTGCTGAGGCCGTCGTTGCGGTGATAGCGAGCAGAATCCCAAACCAACCACCGAACAGAACACCGGAGGAAATGGTGAGCAACGTACGGGGGATCGGGAACTGTGTGATGAGTACGTAGAGCAACCAGAAAACGACTGGGAACCAGGCTCCCGTACTATCAGCCCACTCGCGAAACGTCGACAGCGAAGGTATTTCAAAGAAGCGCCACACCCACAGTGCAATTGCGAGAAGTACCAAAATGACCATCACGCGTAGTGGTGACTGTTGGCGCATCCGTTTGCCCTTCGTCTTTAAGTGCGGCCTAAACAAAAAACCGGCTTCCTGGAGGAAGCCGGTCATTGTGCCCGGAGGGGGACTTGAACCCCCACGTCCGTTAATAGGACACTAGCACCTCAAGCTAGCGCGTCTGCCATTCCGCCACCCGGGCTGGGTGTTTTGCTTTCAACCTCTCGGCTGGGCACTTGCACTACTATAGAGTGACGTTGATTCAAGATGCAAATCGCCAGTACAAGTGCCCAAACGTAGGCCACCAAGCTAGTCGGAGTTCAAGGCGATCCAGGGGAGTTCGGAGCCAACAGCATCTGTAATATTGGAAAGTCCATGGGCTTTAAGCTGCTTCTGTAAGTCCTTGTGAATTCGGTAGATCCACCCCGGACCACCGTAAATAAACGGCGTATACCCCTGGAGAAGGCTTGCGCCGGATGTAATACGCTCCCATGCCTGCTCTGGTGTCGAAATGCCACCGGAACTGACCAGTACGAGTTGGTCGCCGACTCGCGCATGGAGACGCCGCAAAACCTCCAGCGCGCGGCTGTTGAGCGGCGCGCCGGAAATACCACCCGCCCCCATGGCTTCCACTTCGGCAGCATCGGTTCGAAGGCCTTCGCGGGAGATGGTCGTATTGGTCGCCACGATGCCGGCAAGGTTCAATTCGACGGCCAGATCTGCAACTGCATCGATATCCTCGTCGCTGAGATCAGGAGCAATTTTTACCAGCACAGGCGTCGTAGTTGCCGTAGTAACCACGTCAAGGATTGGCCTCAACGATTCAACTGACTGAAGGTTGCGAAGCCCAGGGGTGTTTGGGGAAGAAACATTGACCACAAGGTAGTCCGCCAGAGGGCCGAGCACAGTCGCGGTAGCTCGGTAGTCGCCAACTGCGTCCTCGGAGAGCTTATTTTTCCCGATGTTGATTCCAACGATCTCAGGAGTCTTCCGGGCTCGGAGACGCTCTGCAATGCTCAGCGCGCCATCGTTGTTGAAGCCCATTCGGTTGAGGATCGCTTTGTCCTTCGGCAAGCGATAGAGCCGTGGACGTTCGTTTCCGGGCTGCGCCTTCGGGGTCACAGTTCCTAATTCCGCATAACCGAAGCCGATCGCCGACCACGTGTCCGGAGCTTCCGCGTTCTTATCGAATCCTGCAGCGAGACCCACCGGGGCGGGGAAACGCACGCCGAACAACGTCTGCTCGAGAAGCGGGCCGTCGACACGTACGACACGAGTCATAGCTCGGGTGAGGGGAGTTAGGCGTTGTAGGGTTTTCAGTCCGCCCATGATGATGTCGTGGATGCGCTCAGGCGGAATTGTAAACATTCCCCGAAGTGCGAGCCCATATACCGTGTCGTACAAATTGCGTTGATTCATTTCTATTTGGCCTCAATGCTTTCAGTGGAAACTATTTGCAGGCCACTACCTGACGCAGATCCGATAATGAGTGTTCCGTCAGAGAGCGCTGCAATACTTTGTGCATCTGGAACTGTACTGACCTGAGCACGTTCAACGGGGACGCCGTGGGAAATGTCATAGGCAGTCGCCAGGTTCCTTTCGGTTGAAGTCACCCACGCAAGCTTATTAGCGCTATCCCACGCGACGTCCCACGCTCCGGAGGGCACCGGCACACTCTGCTGGAGACGGATGACTTCATTGGTGGTGTACACGAGTAGCTGGTTACCCGTCGCGTCCGCAGCGAGCACCATACCGTGCTCTCCAGCAGCAACCTTGCCGACGCCAAGCCCAGCACGCAACGTTGCCCCCTGACGTCCTGTGCCCCAATCAAGGTCCTGAATGGTGGTGTCAAATGTGTTCACGCGCACAACGGAATCGGCACCACCATCTACCGGAACAGCCTGCAGCTGGTCAGTTTCGCGCGCGACAGAAAACTCCTTTTTGAGCTCACCGTTGCTATACAACCACACTGACTTCGCACTGTCGCTTCCGGCTAAAACACTGCCGTCCGAGGTGACTGTTGCCACAGTCACCGGGTGGTCGGTAGCAACTTTTTGAAGCCCCTCTTTGTTAATGATGGCAATGAAATCTCCGCACCCTACCGCAAACTGACCAGCGTTTGCCGAGACTTCACCGCAAGCATCCTCCAACTTGAACTCTTCTACTCGGTTTTCTTCGAATTGTGCGCTGGTCCCAACGTAAAGCGCATCCGGGGTGCGCACACCAATCAAGTCGTTCGTTTGATCCACATCGACGATGGTGCCAAATTGAAGCAACTGGCCGTCAGGATGTGCCGAAGGGGGTGACGCAACTGGTTCAGCGCTACCCATACTTATGGCGTCATTTGGGTCAACGACATCAGGAGTACACGCCGCAACAGCCAAAGCTACGGCCATAATGGGCAGCATTAAGGCGACTTTTCGTTTTGTTCTCACGGAGGTCAACCTTATCAATGCTGTACGCATGTGGGGATTTTTCTCCGCACGGGTAAGGTTTTCCAACATGATTGCCGCCTCTCAGTTAGCAGAGTCAATGACATGGGCTCAAGTGATTGTCCTCTCGGTCGTCCAAGGCTTAACCGAGTTCCTTCCAGTCTCATCGTCAGGCCACCTCCGCATTGTGTCCGAGCTTTTGTGGGGCGAGGACGCTGGCGCGAGTTTTACCGCTGTCATTCAGCTCGGCACCGAACTCGCTGTGCTGGTCTTCTTTGCGAAGGATATTTGGAGGTTCCTCTCTGGATGGTGTGTCGGACTGTTTGATAAGACGAAGCGCGGGTTCGATTACCGGATGGGGTGGATGGTCATCGCTGGCACTATTCCAGTCGGGGTGCTTGGCTTTGCTCTGAAAGACTTGATCCGTGAGAACTTCCGTAACCTTTGGATTACTGCAACGGTTCTCATTTTGTTTTCGTTCGTGTTCATCTTGGCGGAAAAGCGCGGGACGAAAAAGCGTAGCTTCGAGCAGCTGACAGTAAAAGATGCCATCGTGATGGGCCTGTGGCAGTGTTTAGCTCTCATTCCGGGTGTTTCGCGTTCAGGCGGCACTATTTCGGGCGGTCTCTTTTTGAACCTTGAGCGGGAAGTAGCAACTCGTTTTTCGTTCCTCTTAGCTATCCCGGCTGTGCTCGCATCAGGCATCTTCTCACTACCGGATGCGTTTGACCCGCAAGCAGGGCAAGCAGCAACAGGTCTGCAGTTGCTCGTCGGAAGCGCTATCGCATTTGTTTTGGGATATATTTCCATTGCTTGGCTGCTGAAGTTTGTTTCGCACCACTCATTCTCCTGGTTTGCTGCGTACCGCATACCTCTTGGCATCATCGTGATGGTGCTGCTGGCTACCGGAGCTATGCAGCCGGTGTAGGCAATGCTTGCCTTTGAACGCCGGTAACCGCGCATCATGAGCGTGCCGCGGTATGGTGGTCACTATGCATTCTTGGCCACAACCTGTTGTCCCTGCTGTCTCTGGTACTCCGGTGCCGCTGTCTCTGTATGACACCGCAGATAGGGTGGTAAAGCCCGTTAACACAGCTGCCCATCACTCGGGGAAGGTGGGGATGTACGTCTGCGGCATCACCCCATACGACTCCACTCACCTTGGACACGCAGCTACGTACCTCTCCTTTGATCTCGTCTATCGTCAGCTCCTTGCTAACGGCCACGACGTTCATTACGTGCAGAACATCACCGATGTCGACGATCCATTGTTCGAGCGCGCGGAGCGAGACGGCGTCGATTGGCGCGAGCTGGGAACGGAACAGATCAACCTTTTCCGCAGCGACATGGAAGTGCTCTCCGTCATCCCGCCTCAGGACTATGTTGGCGCGATGGAGACCGTCGATGAGGTCATTGAGATGGTGCAGCGCTTGCTCGACGTCGGCGCAGCGTACCGCCTAGACCACGGTGATATTTACGCTGATATCACCGCAACCAAACAGTTTGGATACGAGTCAAACATGACGCGCGAGCAGATGGAGCATTTCTTTGCCGAGCGCGGGGGAGACCCTGACCGTGAGGGGAAACGAGACTCACTCGATGCGCTGGTGTGGCGTGGACACAGGGAAGGGGAGCCCGCGTGGGATTCTCCCTTCGGCCCCGGCCGCCCAGGTTGGCACGTCGAGTGCTCTGCCATCGCTGCGAACCGTCTCGGCGTACCGTTTGCAATCCAAGGCGGAGGCTCGGACCTAGCGTTTCCACATCACGAGTTTTCTGCCGCGCATGCTGAGGCTGCGACTGGAGAACAACGGATGGCACACCACTACGTGCACGCGGGAATGATCGCGCTTGAGGGAGTGAAGATGTCGAAATCTCTCGGCAATCTCGTCTTTGTGCACAAGCTAACAGAAGAGGGACACTCAGCGTCTGCGATTCGCCTTGCCGTCTTCTCCGGCCACTATCGCCAAGACCGCGATTTCTCCTACGAGGCACTCGATCAAGCAGAGCATCGACTCAAGTCGTGGCACACAATTCTTTCTCAGACAGATCAGCAGTCTCGCGTGGAGCAAACAATTCAAGATTTGCGCCAGGCCCTTGCTGACGACCTCGACACACCAACTGCGATTCAAATTATCGACGCCGCCAAAGGCGATTACAACGGGTTACTTCGACAAGCTATCGAAGGCTTACTCGGTGTAAAGGTAGGCAGCAACGATGAGTAGTCTCCGATCCACATTCCAATCCGATGTCGACGAGTTCATCGAGGATTTGAGGGTGTTTGCATCCGGTGAATATTTGCAAGAGCAGGACCTCGAACTCTGGGAAGCCCCATTTGACCCTGCCGTATTACCTGAGCTCCGTGAAATCCTCGAGATTTTTCTCGACACTGCGTCGCTCGTCGCGCAGCCGGTTGACGACGCCACCATCAGCGACCTCTACACGGGCCTCATTGCCAATCTTGAAGAGTTCAACGCTAAGCATCAATATGCCGTGCTCGAGCCAGAGGAGATGTCGGACATCGAGGGAATTTTCGCGAAGGTCTCGGCACAGATTGGCGCGGATCCATCCGTCGTCCAGGAGCTGTTCAATCGTGAGTAGGGTTCGCGCTCCCCAAGCTGTGCTGTGGGATATGGATGGGACGCTCATCAATACCGAGCCGCTTTGGGCGCAAGCAACCTTTGAGCTGTCTGAGTTTTTGGGCAAGAGGCTTTCTGCGGAGGAGCGTCGAAAAGCGGAGGGCGTCAGTTTCCCCACAGCGTTGAGCATCATCACTACTTGGACCGGGTATTCCTTGCAGCCCGGAGATACAGAGCGGCTGAAGCGGTGGATGCAAGAACGGATGCAGCAACTCCTAGGGCAAGGTATTGAGCTGAACCCGGGAATACGCCACGTCCTTGACATACTGCGGGACCATGGCATTCCGATGGCCATTGCGACGAACACAGAACGCGCGCTCGCTCAAACCTGCATTGACTTCATCGGCAACGATTACTTTCAAGCAACCGTGACTGGAGATGAGGTATCCAACCCAAAACCAGCTCCGGATATGTATCTGAAAGCAGCGCAGTTGGTTGGTGCTGAGCCGTCGCGCTGTATCGCAGTTGAAGACTCTCAGGCGGGAATGCAAGCAGCGATTAGGGCAGGTGCACGGGTGCTTGGCTTGGCCGACTATGTCCCGAAGCCGGCCACAAGAATCACCTTCAGCGATTTACAGTCTGCGACACTTCATGATGTTGCAAGGTGGTATTCCGCGCCATAAACCGCGCTCAAAGCTCTTCTGTTTCCGCTAAGGTGTTGTGCGTGAAGGACTTCGATCAACTTTTTGCTCAGCTCACTGAAACTGCCGACTCCAAGCGCCCTGACTCAAGCACAGTGCAAGCGTTAGAGAAGGGCGCCCATTTCATCGGCAAGAAAATCATCGAAGAAGCTGGTGAAGTGTGGATCGCTGCCGAGTATCAGTCTGACGAGGAGCTGGCGGAGGAAATGAGCCAGCTGATGTACTGGACCCAGGTAATGATGCTGCAACGAGGTCTTACCCCTGATGACATCTATAAATACCTCTAAGGATTTCGCCTGATGATTAAGTTTGCGGTTCCAAATAAAGGCTCTTTGTCAGAGAAGGCGCTCCAGATTCTCAAAGAGGCCGGTTACAAGGGGAGGGGCACGTCAAAAGCCCTGAATATCTGGGATGAAGAAAACGGTATTGAGTTCTTCTTCCTGCGCCCAAACGACATCGCTATTTACGTTGCTCAAGGCCACCTTGACCTGGGTATCACTGGGCGAGATTTGGCACTCAATTCCCATGCCGAAGTAGAAGAAGTACTTCCGTTGAGCTTTGGTGCATCGACATTCCGGTTTGCTGCCCCGCAGTCTGAAACGTGGGCGGTGCCTGATTTGGAAGGTAAGCGGATAGCAACTTCATACCCGCACCTCGTGATTGACTATCTTGACGGGCTCGGCATCACTCCGAAGGAAGTCATTGAGCTTGACGGCGCTGTTGAGATTTCGATCAAGTTGGGCGTCGCGGACGTTATTGCTGACGTCGTATCCACTGGTACGACGCTACGACAACATGGGCTGGCACCATTTGGGGAGCCCATTCTTGCCAGCGAAGCCGTCGTCATCAAGCGTAAGGGCGTAACGCTAGCAAACGAACATGAGGTAGTGCTTCAGCGTATCCGCGGCATCTTGAACGCAGAGAACTTCCTGATGCTCGATTACAACATTTGCAGAGATGACCTCGACAAAGCCAGCGAACTTACACCAGGCATGACGGGGCCGACTGTCTCGCCGCTGTCGCGCGACAACTGGGTCGCGGTGCGCGCTATGGTTCCGCGAACCCAAGCGAATGCGGTTATGGACGCTCTCTCTGAAATTGGCGCGGAAGCCATTTTGGCCACTCAGCTGCGCATTGCACGCCTATAGGATTTTCAATTAATCACCGATAAGTCACCCCTATCCCTATTATTGGGGTGACTAGGTGGCCCAAAAGTTGTATAGCGTCGAATTTGCGTACAATCAGTGGCATGAGTAATCGAATTGAAGAAGATCTGCTTGGCACACTCGAAGTGCCCTCCGACGTCTACTACGGCATCCACACCCTGCGTGCCGTCCACAACTTCCCGATCTCCGGCCAGACCATCAATGACCTGCCAGAGTTCATTCGTGGCATGGTGGAAGTAAAGAAAGCCACCGCACTGGCCAACAACCGCCTCCACGTTCTGCCAAAGAAGAAGGCGGACGCCATCGTCAAGGCCTGCGACGAGATCCTCGACAACGGTCGCTGCATGGACCAGTTCCCAATCGACCAGTTCCAAGGTGGCGCTGGCACGTCCCTGAACATGAACACCAACGAGGTTGTCGCAAACCTCGCTCTTGAGATCCTCGGTGAAGAAAAGGGTAGCTACGACATCATCAACCCGAATGATGACGTCAACATGTCCCAGTCCACCAACGACGCATACCCGACCGGCCTTCGCCTCGGTGTGTACTACGCCGTCCAGGGCCTGCTGACCGAGCTTGAGGAGCTCACCAAGGCGCTCAACGCTAAGGGTGAAGAGTTCGACGACATCATCAAGATGGGGCGCACCCAGCTCCAGGACGCAGTCCCGATGACGCTCGGCCAGGAATTCACTGGCTTCGGCGCACTGCTTGAGGAGGAACTGGACGTCATCAAGTCCGCAGCACAAGCACTGCTGACCGTCAACCTCGGTGCAACCGCAATTGGTACCGAGCTCAACACTCCAGACGGCTACCGTCAGAAGATCGTTGAGGCTCTCGCGGAAGTCACCAAGCTGGATATCAAGGGCGCACCGAACCTGATTGAGGCAACGTCCGATACTGGCGACTACGTATGGATGCACTCCGCACTGAAGCGCGCCGCGATGAAGATCTCTAAGGTATGTAACGACCTGCGCCTGCTGTCCTCCGGCCCACGTGCTGGCCTGAACGAGATCAACCTGCCGGAAATGCAGGCTGGCTCTTCGATCATGCCTGCGAAGGTGAACCCTGTCATCCCTGAGGTTGTAAACCAGGTGTGCTTCAAGGTCTTCGGCAACGACGTTGCCGTCCTGACCGCATCTGAGGCTGGCCAGCTCCAGCTCAATGTCATGGAGCCGGTAGTTGCCGAGGCCCTGTTCAATTCCATCCGTCTCCTCACCAACGCAGTCCGTACGCTGCGTGAGAAGTGCATCGTTGGCATCACCGCTAACAAGGATGTGTGTGAGGCCTTTGTGAACAACTCCATCGGCATCATCACATACCTGAACCCAGTGATCGGCCACCACAATGGTGACGTCATCGGTAAGGAAGCTGCTGCTACGGGTAAGAGCGTTCGTGATCTTGTTCTCGAGCGTGGCCTGCTCACGGAGGAGGAGCTGAAGGTTGTGCTGGGCAAGGACAACTTGATGCACCCAGAGTACCGCGGCGTATTTTTCGACGAGGACTAATCAACCAAAAGTAGTAAATCTCACACTCCCCTGATTCGGTAGTTATCGCCTCTTAGAGCGATAATGGAAGCGAATACTAATTCGACCGAATCAGGGGAGTTCCTGTGTTACTTGTGATACAACTCATCATCCTGTTCGGCGCCATTGTTCTCGGCGCCCGGATGGGTTCCATTGCTATCGGTTTTGCCGGTGGCCTTGGCGTTTTGCTTCTCGGACTCACTGGTATGTCCGTAACCGCCGATGACATCCCCTTTGATGTCATCGGCATCATCATGTGTGTGATCGCTGCTATTTCTGCAATGCAGCTGGCGGGGGGCATGGACTATCTCGTGTACCTCGCTGAGAAGTTCCTACGCCGCAATCCAAAGCGCGTCACGGTGTACGCGCCAATCGTTACTTGGTTGATGACCGTGCTGGCAGGCACTGGCCACACCGCTTTTTCCACTCTTCCAGTTATCGTTGAGGTTGCTAAGGAGGGCGAAGTTCGCCCATCCCGCCCGCTTTCGGTCGCAGTCATCGCATCGCAGATGGCAATCGTGGCTTCCCCGATTTCGGCAGCAGTCGTCTTTATGGCCTCCGTGCTTGAGCCTCTGGGCGTCGGCTACCTGCAGTTGCTCGGCGTCATGATTCCTGCGACCTTCCTCGCGATTTTCCCAACCGCTTGGGTTTCGAACAAGCTTGGTAAAGACCTCGTTGACGACGAGGTGTACCAGCGTCGCCTCGCAGACGGTCTCGTAGCAAAGTCGAGCACCACCGAAGACAGCTACAAGCCGAAGGATGGCGCAAAGGCCTCCGTGTGGATCTTCCTTGTCGCGATTGTCATCGTTATGTTCTACGCGACGATCATCTCCGATCAGATCGGTCTCATCGAGAACCCAACCGTCCCTCGTAACGAGGCAATCATGGCGATCATGCTTTCCGCTGCCGCTGCGATCCTGCTTATTACGAAGTCTCGCGCAGCTGAGGTCTTGAACACCCAGGTGTTCCGTTCCGGCATGTCTGCTTCTGTGTGTGTGCTTGGTGTTGCATGGCTGGGTACGACCTTTATTAACCACTACATTGAGGACATTCAAAACATTGCTGGTGACGTCCTGACGGCACAGCCATGGCTGCTCGCAGTCGTTCTGTTCTTCGCCGCATCTCTGCTCTACTCGCAGGCTGCCACCGCGAAGGCACTTATCCCAGCTGCTCTCGCAATTGGCGTCAGCCCGCTCACCGCTGTTGCAGCATTCCCAGCAGTGTCCGCACTGTTCGTGCTTCCGACGTACCCAACCCTGCTTGCAGCAGTGGAGATGGACGATACAGGCTCGACCCGAATCGGCAAGTACGTCTTCGACCACCCATTCATTCTGCCGGGTATCGTCTGCATCGCAGTCTCGGTAATTCTCGGCTACCTCATTGGGGCGGTGCTGATTTAAAGCTAAACTAGGGGCATGTCTACACAACATCACGACAGCCCCAAGTCCGAAGTTCTAACTGATGTGGAGATCGCTCAAGCGCATACGCTTGAACCGATCTCCACTATTGCGTTCAAGGCCGGTATTTCCGAAGATGCGCTGATTCCATATGGCAAGTACATGGCCAAGGTCGACCCCTCGCTTGTCAAGGACGATAAGCAAGGCAAGATCATTCTTGTCACAGGTGTTTCCCCAACCCCAGCGGGGGAGGGGAAATCCACCACACTGATTGGCTTAACTGATGCGTTTACAAACCTCGGCAAGAACGCCATTGTTGCTTTGCGGGAACCTTCTCTCGGCCCTGTGATGGGTTTGAAGGGCGGCGCGGCAGGTGGTGGCTACTCGCAGGTGGTTCCGATGGAGAACATTAACCTCCACTTCACTGGGGACTTCCACGCGATTACCAGTGCGAACAATACGTTGGCTGCGATGATCGACAACCACATTCACCAGGGCAACGAGTTGAATATCGACCCGCGGCGTATTACGTGGCAGCGGTGCTTGGACGTCAACGATCGTTCCCTGCGAAACGTAGTAACTGGTCTGGGGGGACCAGCCCACGGAGTACCGACGGAGACTGGATTTACGATTACTGCGGCTTCGGAAATTATGGCAATCCTCGGTCTTGCGAACGACCTTGACGACCTCCACGAACGCCTGGCACAAATCACTGTCGGTTTTACCTACGATCGCAAGCCGGTGACTGCGGGTGAGCTTAATGCAGCCGGGGCTATGACAGCGCTGCTAAAAGACGCATTGAAGCCGAACCTTGTGCAGACCATGGGTGGCACTCCTGCATTTATCCATGGCGGTCCGTTTGCAAACATTGCCCATGGTTGCAACACCTTGATTGCCACGAAGACAGCACAGAAGTGTGCTGACTACGTCTTTACGGAAGCGGGATTCGGGGCTGATCTCGGCGCGGAAAAGTTCTTCGATATCAAGTCACATTACGGTGACCTCGACGTGGCTGGCGCGGTAGTGGTCGCCACTATCCGTTCTATCAAGTACAACGGTGGTGTTGACCGCTCCGATCTCAAGGCTGAAAATATTGATGCGCTGGCGAAGGGCATTGTGAACCTTGAGCGGCACGTCGAAAACCTTCGTAAATTTGGTGTCCGCCCTGTCGTGGCGCTCAACCTGTTCACTTCTGACACGGATCGCGAACGCGCTTGGATGGCAAAGTGGGCAAAGGATTTCGGTGTTGCACTGGAAGAGGCCGAGGTATGGGCGCATGGCGGTAAAGGCGCCGAGAAGCTGGCAAAGACGGTCCTTGACAACCTGGTCGACGGTGCTTCTTCGTCGCTGTACAACCCGGAGGAAGGCGTCGAGCAGTCAATCGAGACGATTGCCCGCGAGGTATACCGCGCGGCAGATGTTCAATACTCGGATGCGGCGCGGAAAGACCTCGAGAACTTGCGTGCGAGTGGCGCAGATGCCCTACCGGTATGTATCTCGAAAACGCAGTACTCGTTTAGCGACGACCCCTCTCGCCTCGGAGCGCCCGAGGGCCACACGTTGCATGTGCGTCAGCTCATTCCGCGTACGGGTGCCGGATTCGTACTAGCACTCACTGGTGCTGTGATGACAATGCCTGGCCTGCCGAAAAAACCAGCAGCCAACAACATTGATGTCGATTCGAGTGGCAACATCAAGGGGCTATTCTAGTTTTAGCCTGCAGTGGTCCGTCGCGGTGTTTACTCCACATCCGCCGCGGACCCCGGCCACCCAGGGTACTGCGGTGGCGTCCCTCCGAACTCCGGGCAGTGCGCCTGAAACGCACACCAATCACAGAGCCTGGAACGTTTTGGTCGGAACTGTCCGGATTCACCGTCACGGGTAATTTTGGCCCAAAGTTCACCGAGGTCGCGCTCGAAGTACTCGAGTTCTTCACTTGAAGGGGTAAGGAAGAGTGAATCTGCCACCTTGAGGTACATGAGCCGCAGTTGATCAGGTATTTCGTTGAAAAGCCGCCAGTACACCAGTGCGTAGAAGCGCATCTGGAACTTCGCGTCGTGTGAGAACCTTGGCTGTGGTTTCTTGCCGGTCTTGTAGTCAACGACCCTGATTTCACCAGTTGGCGCGACGTCAACGCGGTCGATGAAGCCTCGCACGGGCACACCGTTGGGCAGCACAGTATTGACATACATTTCTTGCTTGTGTGAGTCAAAGCCAAGTGGGTTTTCCATCTGGAAATATCCGCGTAGGAGCGTGCGGGCGTCGATAAAAAGCAGTTGTTCGTCCTCGATGGGGTCTGCAACGCTGGGGTCCTGTTCGCACATCTTCTGCCATGCGGGGACGATGAGTTTCACCGCCGCAGGGTAGGTGCGTTGTTCGCGTTCCATCCCAAACAGTTCCTCGAGGACGGCATGCACGAGGGTGCCTTTGACCTGGGGTTCAGTTTTGGGTTCTTCGATTTTGTCGATCGCTCGCAGCCTGTAGAGCAGTGGGCACTGCTGGTAGTCGGACGCGCGCGAGGGGGACAGGGCTAACGGTTTCGCTTTCATATTCGTCCTATCCTAGTGGTTTCTCTCGAGCTAGACTCGCACGTATGACTACATCGATTGATTCGTTTCTTCGATTTCTTAGTGCGAGCCCGAGCGCGTTCCACGCAGCTAACCAAGTTCGCTCGTTGCTCGTAGGCAAAGGATTTCTTGACGACGCCAGCTCCACTGCATCTCCCACGACTCCGGGTGGCCATGTGGCCGTCGAAGGAGGGGCAGTCGTAGCGTGGTGGATACCCGAAGAGTTTGACTCCGAGACCAGCCGATTTCGGATTGTTGGGTCACATACGGATTCCCCGGGGCTTATGGTGAAGCCGAGGCCTGACGTTGAGGGAGAGGGGATACATCAGGTGGCAGTTGAGGTCTACGGCGGGCCGATTTTGCAGAGTTGGTTCGACCGTGACCTTGCCTTTGCGGGGCGTGTGGTTGACTCGAGTGGGAAGACCCACTTGGTAAATTCTGGTCCGACTGCTCGGGTCCCGAACCTCGCAATTCACTTGTACCGAGCGGATACGCCTCCGGTTGAGCGCCAACAACACACGCAGCCGGTGCTCGGCGTGGATCGTCCGCTCTTGGAAGTCATCGGTGAGCAAATTGGGTTGGGTGGCGAGTCAATTGCTGCGCACGAGCTGATTACGGTAGATACGCAGCCTGGTGCAGTGATTGGTAACATGCTGATGGCTGGTCGGCTTGACAACCTTACCAGTGTGTGGGCGAGCCTAGAAGCGCTGATTGAAGCCCAACGTGAGGCAACGCATTCCGATGTATTGGTTCTCGTCGCGTTCAACCACGAAGAGGTCGGTTCAAACTCACCGACGGGCGCAGCAGGCCCACTACTCGAGCGATTCCTACGACGAATCGCGTCCGGGCTGGGGGTCAATGACTTCCTGAGCCTCTGCGCTAGGTCTTCGATGATCTCAGCCGACGCGGCTCACGCGGTGCACCCGAACTATGCAACAAAGCACGATCCTTCGCACCGCCCCTTGCTGAACGCCGGGCCTGTCCTGAAGGTGAACGCAAATCAGCGCTACGCCTCCGACGCGGAAACTGAGGCAACGTGGCTTCGCGCTTGCGAGGCGGCGTGTGTGCCGAACCAGGTGTTCGTCGGAAACAACGACGTCCCTTGCGGTTCGACGATCGGACCTATCGCCGCGACGCGCCTTGGCATCCCTACCGTGGATGTTGGTGTTCCGTTGCTCTCGATGCACTCCGCCCGTGAAATGTGTGGGGTAGAGGATATGAAGTGGTTTGTACAGGCGCTCCACGCCTTTTACACGGATGCGCGAGTGTAAGGCATACTGAACAACATGTATTCAGGTCCATTTCGCGTTGGCGATAAAGTCCAACTCACGGACGCAAAGCGTCGCCACTTCACCATCCAACTCGTTGAAGGAGGGCAGTTTCACTCACATAAGGGGATTGTCAGCCACGACGACATCATCGGCGCGCACGAAGGCTCGGTGGTGAAGTCCACCTTGGGTGCGGACTATCTCTGTTTCAGGCACCTGCTTGTTGATCACGTGTTATCCATGCCACGTGGCGCCGCGGTCATTTATCCAAAGGATGCCGCTCAGATTCTTGTCGAGGGCGACATTTTTATGGGTGCGCGCGTGTTGGAGGCCGGCGCAGGTTCCGGTGCTCTCACGATGTCGCTCTTGCGTGCTGTCGGTCCCGATGGTCATGTGTTTTCCTACGAGATCCGCGATGATCATCTGAAGTTCGCGAAAGACAACGTAGAGGACTACTTCAACGGTCGCCCTGATTGGTGGACACCACGTCTGGGAGATTTCGGTGAGGTCACTCAAGAGGACCTTGGTGGACCAGTTGACCGCGTGATCTTGGACATGGTTGAGCCGTGGCACTTCATCGACACCGTCAAGAATGTGTTGATCCCCGGTGGCGTTTTCATGACCTACGTGGCAACCGTCCCGCAGCTGATGAACATTATGGAGGGCATCCGCGAGGCAAAGTGCTTTACGGAACCTCGCGCATGGGAAACCCTGCTGCGTGAATGGAAGGTCGAAGGTCTGGCAACTCGGCCAGAACACCGTATGAACGCGCACACTGCATTTCTCGTGTGGACGCGCCGACTCGCGGACGGAGTGACACCACCTCGTCCGCAACGGCGCGCGCGTCGCTAAGATTCCTTGTATGACTGAACGCTTGCCCGAAGTCCAGGTACTCACACGCGACAACCAGCAGCTCCGCGCGCGCAATGCACAGCTTGCGGGCATGCTCAAAACCAGTCGGGACAAGCTGCAAGAGCTCTACGAACAGGTCGAGTCCCTCGGCGACCCAGCTTCGACGTACGGCCTGTTCCTTGCGTCCACTGGCAATGGGACAGACGCTGAAGTCTTTACAAGCGGTCGGCATATGCGTGTCAAGGTCGCGCCAACGATCGCGATCGACCGAGTGAAGCCGGGGTCGCTAGTGAGGCTTGGCGATGGCAGCGTGGTACTCGAGGTCTGCCAATATCCTGCTGTGGGCCAGCTAGCTACGCTCGTTGAAAAGCTGGACGCCGGTCGCGCTATTGTGCAAGACATCCAGGGAACGGAGCACGTCGTACGGCTTACAGACGAGCTACAGCGTGAAAGCCGTGCCGGTGACACGTTGCTTACTGATGTGCGCGCACAGTTCGCGTTTGAGCGCATTGCAAAGACCGAGGTGAACCAGCTTTCACTCGAAGAAGTACCCGATGTGACGTATGAGGACATCGGCGGGCTCCAAGAACAGATTGAGCTCATCCACGATGCGGTTGAGCTGCCGTTCGCGCACCCTCACCTTTACCAGCAGTATGACTTGAAGCCCCCGAAGGGCCTGCTACTGTACGGCCCGCCCGGGTGCGGTAAGACGCTGATTGCGAAAGCGGTCGCGAATTCGTTGGCGCACCGGCTTGGTCATAGTGCGTCGGCGCACTTCATCAACGTGAAGGGCCCCGAGCTGCTGAATAAGTTCGTGGGAGAGACCGAGCGTAGAATCCGGCTGATTTTCGAGCGTGCGAGGGAGCTCGCCTCGGAAGGTCGCCCCGTGATCATTTTCTTCGATGAGATGGAGTCGATCTTCCGTACCCGCGGTTCGGGGGTGTCCTCCGATATGGAAACGACAGTTGTGCCGCAGCTGCTCACAGAGATTGACGGCGTAGAAGATATTTCGAACGTCATCGTCATCGGCGCGACGAATAGGGAAGAGCTCATTGACCCTGCGATTCTCCGACCTGGACGCCTCGATATCAAGGTGCGGATTTCACGCCCGACTAAAGCTGAGGCCCTCGATATCTTCGGCCGGTACTTACGCCCTGAAGTCCCTCACGCAGCTCCTATCGAGGAGCTTTCTGAGATTGCCGTCGAGGAGTTGTTTGCGCCGCGGCCTTTCGTCCGTCTCCGGTTGATTGATGGCTCTGAGGAGACGTTGCATTACTCTGACTTTGCGTCTGGTGCGATGATCGCGAACATTGTCAGCCGCGCCAAAAAGCTTGCTATCAAGGACGCTATTTCCGGCGAGTCAGATACCGGCGTTACTGCGGAGCACCTGCGTGCGGCGGTTCGCGCGGAGCAGCAGGAAAATGAGGACCTGCCAAATACTGCCGACCCAGATACTTGGTCGCGCCTAGCCGGTCGACATGGCAAGCAAGTGGTCGCTGTGGAGGTCGTCGCTAGGTCAGCATCCTAGAAACTCAGCGAGGGAGCGCGTTGCGGCATCAAAGTCTTGGTCGCTCAGCGTTGAGAAACTGAGCAGTGCAAAACAGTCTTCGCCAGCGCCAGTTGAATCACCGGTCGCGCAAACGCAGCCGACGCGTTTCAGCTGCTCCCTGAAGCGCTGCAGATCGCGTTGATGAGAAAACTCAACGATAATGTCAGCGCTACTCGTGTTGCTCATGGTGGCGTTGCTCGCACCACTGGCTTCGGCAATACGCTCGAGGAGTGGGGTTACCTGTCGACGCCGCTTCGCAAGCCGAGTGTGAAACGCCTTGGTGCTTTTCCGGACGGTGCCATCAGTCAGTAGGTGCGCGATCGCGTGTTGGGTAACTGTCGATACCGGCATTCCTAGCACTTCCCGGGTCTCTTGCACCGAGGAAAACGTATCCGGTGTGGTGACGATGTAGCCGGCGGAAAGCTGCTTGTGCAGCAGCGTTGTGAAAGTACCGAGCGTGAGCACGCTGCCTGAGTTCGGTAGAGCGCTCAGTGTCGGTTGGGGAGCGGTTCGGTAGCGCAGTTCTGTGTTGAAGTCATCCTCAATGAGCAACGTACCCGTTGCCGATGCCCATTCGAGTAACTCAACGCGTCGGCGTACTGTCATGACACCGCCAAACGGCGGCACGTGGGCTGGCGTGATGAGCAGTGCGTCGATGTCGCACGGAAGCTGCGAGACTAAGACGCCTTCGTCGTCACATTGGCAGGGCACCGTCGCATGGCCTGCGAGAGCGATCACGGAACGAAGCCCGCTGGACTCCGAAGTTTCAACACCAACTCGGACGCTGTTGCCAATAGACATCAGCGTGAGCAGCAGTCCTTCGCGGGTCCCCCCGGTGACGATGACCTCCTCCGGAGCAACGTGAAGCCCACGAGCTACTCGCAGGTGCTCGGCGATTGCAGTCCGTAGTTTCGGCTCGCCTTGTGGGTCGGCCTGTTTCGGCACGCAATATGAGGCTTCGCGCCATGCACGGTGCCAGGCTGCTGGCCGGATCATGCCGTCGATACCTGATGTTGGGACCAGCGAAAGTACTGCAGGTGTTGACGCCTCGTTGGATGCTCTTTGCCTCTGTTGTATCGACTGCTTCGGTACTCGGAGCTCAGGATGAATCCTTGTTGGTGCTCCCTGCGTGGTATCCAGATAGCCTTCGCTGATGAGCTGATCGAACGCGCTGACCACGGTCCCACGCGATACGCCGAGTTGGGCAGCAAGCTCGCGGGTAGATGCGATGGTGTCTCCGGGTCGCAGTGTGCCTTCGGCAACCGCGGTTCGGATTTGCGCTGCGATTTGGGCAGGAAGTGAAAGTGATGCGTTACGCGAGACTGGAAAGAACATACTCACCAACTGGTACAAAATATTGCTGTAAAACTGGACCTCGTAATCGTCCAGATCGTACCGCATGATGGAACCCATGACTGATTTTTCGAAACATGCAGAGTTGACCAACAGCTTGCGCGGCGGCGTCATTATGGACGTCGTGACCGCAGAGCAGGCGAAGATTGCGGAGAATGCCGGCGCCGTTGCCGTCATGGCACTTGAGCGAGTCCCGGCAGACATCCGTGCCCAGGGAGGGGTGGCGCGTATGTCCGACCCCGACCTCATCGAAGAGATCCTCGACGCGGTGGAAATTCCAGTCATGGCAAAGGCGCGCATCGGACACACGGTCGAGGCCGCGATCTTGGAGCATCTCAAAATCGATTACATCGATGAGTCCGAGGTGCTCAGCCCAGCTGACTATGTCAACCACATCGATAAGAACGCATTCGACACCCCCTTCGTGTGCGGTGCGACAAACTTGGGTGAAGCACTTCGCCGCATCAATGAAGGCGCGTCCATGATTCGTTCCAAAGGCGAGGCTGGTACTGGTGATGTCTCCGAGGCCACGAAACATATCCGCACTATCAAAGCCCAAATCGCAAAGCTGCAGGCTACGGTAGCGTCTAACCCAGATGAGCTCTACGTCGCGGCGAAAGAGCTGCAAGCCCCATATGATCTGGTGAAGTACGTTGCTGAACACGGCGAGCTTCCCGTTGCCCTGTTCACCGCTGGTGGCGTTGCAACACCAGCTGACGCAGCTCTGATGATGCAGCTTGGCGCTGACGGCGTCTTCGTTGGCTCGGGTATCTTTAAGTCCGAGCATCCAGAGAAGCGCGCGGAAGCTGTCGTTCGTGCAACCCGCAACTGGCAAGACATCGCCGAAGTCACAGCAGCTTCACGCGGCCTTGGCGAGGCAATGGTTGGCATTAACGTCAGCGATCTGCCTGCGCCGCATCGCTTGGCTGAGCGCGGCTGGTAAATGCCAGCACGGGAGGTAGCGTCGCGGTACAGTCGTGAGCCATGGGACGTTTCATGGGAACAGAAACTGAGTATGGCATCACGACTCCGAGCGACCCGACGCTCAGCCCGCTCATAACCTCGACGCATGCTGTCGTGGCATACGCTGCGATGCATACGAGTGCTCGAAGCCGATGGGACTACGCGGAGGAACACCCGCTGAAGGATGCTCGCGGATACGACCTCCAACGCTATCGGACGGTTCCTGTTGTCGACCCAAACGCGATTGGCGTGGCTAATGTGGTGACTACTAACGGTGCTCGGTATTACGTCGACCACGGCCATCCTGAATACTCCTCCCCGGAAGTTGATAACGCCTGGGACGCCATGCTGTACGACGCCGCTGGTGATCTCTACCTGCGGCAGTCCATGGACGACATCCGCGATCTCTGGGACGAAGGTATTTCGGTGCTTGACGGCGCCGCACCATGCCCACCCATTAAGTTCTACAAGAACAACGTCGATGGCAAGGGCCAGTCGTACGGCAGTCACGAAAACTACCAGTACTCACGCCACACTGACTTCGCAGCGGTGGTAGAGGGGCTCATTCCGTTCTTCGTCACTCGGCAGGTCATCGTTGGCGCCGGACGAGTCGGCATCGGGCGCGAAAGTGAACATGCCGGTTTCCAGATTTCACAGCGCGCAGACTACTTCGAGCAGGAAATCTCACTCGAAACGACACTGAACCGAGGCATCATCAACACGCGCGACGAACCACACGCTGACGCTACACAGTTTCGACGCCTCCACGTCATCATCGGTGACGCCAACATGAGCCAGTACTCCAACTTCTTGAAGATGGGCATGACCAAACTCGTGCTCGACGCAATCGAAGTTGGAGTGGACTTCTCGGACCTCACCATCCAGGACCCGGTTGCTGAGCTGCAACGCATCTCCCACGACCCAACGTGCACACACAAACTACTTCTTGCCAACGGTAGGCGCTGCACAGCAATCGAGGTGCTCCGGGAAATCCGAGATCGGGTGCAGGGGCTGCCAAACGAAGGGGACGTCGATAAGCGAGTGCTCGCTCTTTGGGCTGAAGTGCTCGATGATCTCGCAGTCGACCCACTGCGCACCGCGGATCGCCTTGATTGGACGGCCAAGTGGGCGCTTGTGCGCTCGTTCATGGACCGAGGAGTAGCCGCGGACGACCCAAAGTTGAAAATGATCGACATCCAGTACGCTGACATAGATCCTGCGAAATCGCTGTATCACGCACTCGTCCGAAAAGGATCGATACGGACGCTAGTAGGCGATGAGGAGATTACTCACGCAGCAAAGAACCCGCCGAGAAACTCCCGTGCATACTTCCGTGGCAAGGTAACCGAAAAGTTTGGGGAAGAGATCGCGGCATCAAGTTGGCAGTCCATCGTTTTCAGGATTGAGGATCGAATGGTCCGCGTGCCGCTCGACGATGTCAATGGCTGGACGTATGAGCAAACTGCCCAAATCATCAACCGCGCTACAACGGCATCGGAGCTGCTAAACGCGCTAGGGTATAAGCATGTCTAAGCAGCAACAAATGTTCGGTGGAGGAGACACCCCGGAACCGCAGAATGAAGAAGGCAACAGCGCCCAAGCCCAGGTCGAGGTGACAGGCACTGACGATTTACTCGATGAGATTGATGCCTTGCTTGACACGAACGCTGAGGAGTTTGTGCGCTCATTCGTTCAAAAAGGTGGCCAATGAGTTCCGAACACCCTGCGCTGTATGCGCGCCGAATCATGGGGGTAGAGACGGAGTTTGGGCTCGCCGCCTACGCACATGGGCAATCCATCCTTGGCCCGGAAGAGCTTTCGCGCTACTTGTTCCGGCCGGTAGTTTCGCGCTATCGGTCGTCGAATATCTTCACCCAGAATGGCTCTCGGCTCTATCTCGACGTAGGTGCGCACCCTGAAATCGCGACGCCAGAGTGCGACTCACTGATGCAGCTCTTGCAATACGACAAGGCTGGCGAGATGCTCTACCACCAGCTTGCGCTGCATGCAGAGGAAGCCCTTGCACAGGAGGGGACTCCGGCCCAGGTGTACCTGTTTAAGAACAACGTCGACTCACAGGGCAACTCTTACGGTGCACACGAGAATTATCTAGTGAGTCGAGAAATCGTCCTGAAGTCATTCAGCAAGCAGCTCCTGCCTTTTTTGATTACGAGACAGCTAATATGCGGCGCAGGAATGATCAATAAGGGCAAGTTTGTGCTGTCCCAGCGCGCCGACCAGGTGTGGGAAGGGGTTTCATCTGCCACCACGCGCACGCGTCCCATTATTAACACTCGAGATGAGCCACACGGAGATTCTCATCGATTCCGCCGAATGCACGTCATCGTCGGTGACTCCAACATGTCGGAAACTACGTTCGCGCTCAAGGTAGGCGCGACGCAGCTGGTCATTGAGATGCTCGAGGCTGGCTTCCCGATGCCGAACGTGGAGCTCGAAGATCCGATCAAGCATATTCGAGCGATTGCGCTCGACCCGACTGGCCAAACGCTCCTTACTTGTAAAGATGGTTCAACTGTTACAGCACTCGCGGTGCAGCAACAGATTCTTGACGCCGCCACAAAATGGCTGACACAACGGCCAGACGAGGGAACCTCAAACGAGGAACTCGGTCGGGTAGTGGAGCTATGGCAAAGAGTGCTGACTGCAATCGAGACGCAGGATTTCTCTGCGGTTGACACAGAGATCGACTGGGTGATCAAACACAAGCTCTTAGAGCAAGTTCGTGAAAAACTAGACACGGACTGGTCACATCCGAAATTGGCACAGATTGATTTGACCTATCACGACATCAACCCGGAGCGTGGTCTGTTCTACCTGCTGCAACGCAAAGGCCTCGCGGCGCGTTGGACTACCGACGCGGACATTCGAATGGCTGCTGAGCAGCCTCCTGCCACGACTCGCGCCGCGCTGCGGGGCAGGTTCCTCTCAGCTGCTCGGGACTACAACGCGGAGCACAACGTCGACTGGGTGCACCTGAAAGTAAACCGTCCAGAGCCTCGAACGCTCAAGCTTCTCGATCCCTTCGAAACCGAGAACGCTGACGTCGACGCCTTGATCCAATACATCGTGGACAACCATCAGCAGGAGCATCATGACACGTAGTGATGTAATGACTTCCCGGCAGCTGAACTTGGCGTTCGCGTTACTGGGGTCACCGCGTCCGAGGACACAGCAGTGGATTGCCAAGCACGTCGACGGATACGCTGATCGAACTCCAGAGGCCCTGGAGAAACTGATTAAGCGCGACGTCGACGACCTTCGCCGTGTTGGCGTGCCCGCAGAAACTCGAGCAGGCGAGGCATGGATCGAACACGATAAATATGAACTCGAGCCGCTCAACCTCACTGTTGAGGAGGCAACGGCGCTTGGTCTCGTAGTTGATCTCAGCCAGGCGGGACGCCTAGGCGCGTTTGCGCGATCCGGTTGGACAAAGATCGCGGCATCTGGCGTTACCAGGATGTTTGATAGCCCAACCATTGCGTTCGTCGACAACGACATCATCAACCTCGACCCTGATGTACTCAAGGCGGCCTTGGCTTGCGCACGCACCAAGACCCGCATGACGTTCGATTTTCAGCCAGCTCCAGGTACGTCGCTCCAGCGCCGAACGCTCGACCCGTGGAGCGTCGTACCTCTCAATAACAAGACTTACCTTGTTGGTTGGGACTGCGATCGCGGCCAAGAGCGCGTCTTCAGACTGATGAAGGTGAGCAACATCAGGAAGTCGAAGAATCAGACATCGTTTCACGACGCCACCAAGGACCCGCGTGACGTACTTCAGAACGTACTTCGTGGCCCGCTTGCCGATGCCGTGGTGGAAATTTCAGCTGGTGTAGGCGAGGAGCTATCGCTGCAAGGAGAGCGCTCAGAAGGCTCTGCAGCGGGTCTGGACCGGATAGCTGTCAGTGGGGTCGAACGCGACTGGCTCGTGCGCACTCTCGCGAGCCTTGCTCCGCATGTGCGCTCAATTACGCCGCCCGATATCCACGAAGAGGTATCTGCGCTCTTGCGCAAACAGCTTCGAGGACAGGAACGAGTTGAAGCATGAAGCAAGACACTGCTGTCGAACGCCAGGTGCGTCTGGCACGGCTTTTAAACCTGTTGTCATACCTGTCGCAGCACCCAGATCGTTCACCAATGGAAATAGCGCGGGACATCGGAACTGACGCGGAACAGGTGAAAAGCGACTTGGCGATGCTCCATTTGTCGGGAGTTGGCAATGGCCCCGGGGAGATGATTGATCTCAAACATTCGTGGACCGAGGTGACCGTCATTGACGACCAAGGTTTGAGTCGGCCCTTGCGTCTCACACCAACCGAGGCAAACACATTGTTACTACTGCTCGACTCATTCGAGACCATGCCAGGCCTGCTCGACCAAGCGGCGCTGAGTTCTGCAGCAGAGAAGTTGCGAGCTGTAGTTGGCAGTACCTCCGTGCTTGACGCGGATGGGGAGCAAAGCGATCAAGAATCCATCCTGGGGATACTTCAAAGTGGTTTGCAGCAAGGCGTTCAAGTGCAGGTGACATACTTTTCGCCTTCCTCCGATACGCTTCGTGAGCGCCAGTTGACCGGTATTCGGTTCTTTCACCAAGGTGGTCACACCTATTTCACGGCGCTGGATAGAGGAGAGGAGAAGAGCTTCCGAACTGACCGAATTCGTGAAGCTCGGTTGACCGAAGTTCCAGCCGACCGTTCTGCGGTGGGCAAGACGTTTGACGGCTCCGACCCGTTTGGCTTCGACTCCGAAAACATCGCTAACCTACTCGTATCTTCCGATGCGACATGGCTTGCGGACTACTGGGAAATCGAAATCGGTGATGCCTATGATGACGGACGGATTGAGGCAACCATGGTCTACGGGTCCGCGGACTGGCTTATCCGTTTCTGCCTTAGCCAAGGAGACCGCATCGAACTCATCGGTCCGCCAGAGCTGGCTGATGAGGCACGCCGTCGTGCGTTTTCCGGCTTAGAGGCATTAGAATAGCGGAGGACTCTACCCAAGCAGTGTGAAAGGAATCCAATGCCGAATTTAGGTTGGATGGAAATCCTCATTATTTTGGCCATCGTGCTGTTATTGTTCGGGGCAAACAAGCTTCCCGACTTGGCACGTTCGATGGGTCGCTCCGCCCGTATCTTCAAGTCTGAAGTCAAGGAGCTGCGCAACGACGACGAGACGCAAGCTACTCCGCAGCAGCCTGCGCAGAGCCAGGAACCTAAAGAAATCGCTCCTCCATCGAATCCACAGCAGCAAACAGGTCCTAACGCTCAGCAAAGCTTTTGGGACGCGCCTGAGAACCAGCACCGCCAGTAGCGTTTGTTGTTAAGGAATTCTTGGAGGTCGTAGTTCAGTGGGGCAACAGCAAGTTCCGCCTGCACAAAAGGCAGGTCGTCGATTTCGTCGGAAGCCAAAGAATGCTACCGGCGAGATGACGCTCGTTGAACACCTGAAAGAGCTACGACGCCGCGTCATCGTCTCGCTCGTCGCAGTGTGCGTCGGCACCGTTGTGGGATTCATTTGGTATCAGTCTGCGCCTTTTCACTGGTACCCACTCGGCGAAATCATTCGAGGCCCGTACTGCAACCTCCCGACTGAGCTTCGAGCAGACTTCACAGGTGATGGCAATTGTCGTCTCTTAGCGACGGGCCCCTTCGAAATGTTCATGCTGCGGCTGAAGGTAGGCGCGCTCGCTGGGCTCGTCATGGCATCACCAGTGTGGCTGACCCAAATTTGGCGATTCATCACGCCGGGGCTCCACAAGAATGAAAAACAGTACACATTCACGTTTGTGACGCTTGCGGTACTGCTCTTCGTGGCCGGGGCGATGCTTGCGTACTTTGTTTTGGACAAAGGACTGTACTTCCTGATGACGATGGGCAGCGAGGTGCAGATTGGCGCACTGTCTGGTGGAAGCTACTATAACTTTTTGCTCGGGCTCATCGTCGTCTTTGGTGTGAGCTTCGAAGTCCCCCTCATCATCGTGATGCTCAACGTCGCGGGCATCATTCGTTATGAACAGGTAAAGGATAAGCGCCGGATCATCATCGTTGGGATCTTTATCTTTGCGGCGTTTATGACACCCGGCCAGGACCCGTTCTCGATGGTCGCGCTGGCGCTCTCCATCACACTCCTCGTCGAGTGCGCATTCCAGTTCTGCAGGATCAATGACAAGCGCCACGCCAGGAACAGACCGGACTGGCTCGACCTCGACGACGACGAGTCCTCAGGACCTATCGACGCAGCTTCGCCCATCGAAAAGGCAGCACCGATTGGTAACGTAGCGGCCGTAGAGAAGCCAAAGCCCGTGCACACGTTTACCGAGGATCCCTTCAACGACGTACTGTAGGGGCATGTCCGCTTCCTCTGACTCGTTTCTCGCACAGTTTCAAGCCTCGAAGGATTTTCCGCTCGACCCATTCCAAATTGAAGCTTGCCAGGCACTCGAAGACGATCGGGGCGTGCTCGTCTGCGCCCCGACGGGATCCGGGAAAACCGTAGTCGGTGAGTTCGCCGTTGCGCTGGCGCTCTCGCGAGGCACAAAGTGCTTTTACACCACACCAATTAAGGCGCTGAGCAATCAGAAGTACCACGACTTCGTCGCGGCATACGGCGAAGAATCCGTTGGACTGCTGACAGGCGACGTGAGCATCAATGGTTCGGCGGACATCGTCGTGATGACGACAGAGGTGCTCCGAAACATGGTGTACGCGGAAGCACCTCGCCTGGACCGACTAACCCACGTGGTAATGGATGAAATCCACTTCCTCGCAGATCCGGAACGTGGACCTGTTTGGGAGGAGATCATTCTCAACTTGGACGACTCCGTCCAGATCGTTGGGCTTTCGGCGACTGTGTCGAACTCGGAAGAGTTCGGTGAATGGCTCAACACTGTTCGTGGCGATACGACCGTGATTGTTTCCGAAGACCGTCCGGTTCCGTTGAGTCAGTACATGATGGTTGGCAAGAAGGTCCTTCCATTGTTCGAGCCTGCCAACCCATCCTCCGAGCCCGAACTTAACAGGGCTTTGGCGCATCAGATCGCCCGTATCGAGTCTCGAACGACGGAAGAAGGCGCGGATGACTTTCATGAAGGTCGCGGGTTCCGTGCCCGCTCGAGTGGACGTCGCCATGGGAGGACGCGCCAACAAGACCGCTACCGCCCGGTTGGGCGGCCGGAAATTGTCGAGGTGCTCGATGGGCTAGAGATGCTTCCGGCAATTGTGTTCATCTTCTCTCGAGCGGGATGCGATGGCGCTCTCTACCAATGCCTCCGTTCGCGGAAGGAACTCACGACAGAAGAGGAACGTGCACGTGCCGCCGAGATCATCGACGCGGGTGTTGAAGGCATCCCGGAAGAGGATCTCAAAGTACTGAACTACCGGCAGCTTCGCAGCGCGTGGCTGAGGGGGTTCGCTTCGCACCACGCAGGGCTATTGCCCGCGTTCAAGCACATCGTCGAGCAGTTATTTGTGGAAGGGCTCGTCCGGGTGGTGTTTGCGACGGAAACGCTGGCCCTGGGCATCAACATGCCGGCCCGAACCGTCGTGCTGGAGAAGTTGGTCAAGTTCAACGGCGAGGGCCACGTAGACCTCACACCAGGGCAGTACACCCAGCTCACGGGGCGCGCCGGTCGGCGAGGGATCGATGTGCTCGGCAACGCTGTTGTGCAGTGGGCGCCAGCGATGGACCCGCAGTATGTAGCTGGATTGGCGTCGACAAGAACGTATCCTCTCATTTCACCGTTTGCTCCCGGCTACAACATGGCTATCAACATGCTTGCCATGAATGGTTTCGACGACTCCATTCGACTTATCGAGCAGTCATTTGCTCAGTTCCAAACCGACCGATCCGTGGTTGGCGAGGTGAGGGACCTAGAGCGGTTGGAAGGCAAAGTTGCTCGACTTCGCGCCCAATTATCCCGCGATATCTCTTCGTACGCGCCACCATCAGATCACGCGATTGAGGACCTGTTGGAGTACTTGGACATCCGACATGCTCTCAGCGTGGAGGAGAAGAAAGCACGGAGAGACGCGCTCGACAACCGGCACACCGAGGTCGCCCGCGTGCTGGCCCGACTGGAAGTCGGCGAGATCATCGCGCTTCCTGGTAAACGTCAACCGGAGCTCGCGGTCGTGGTTCAGCCCGCCGGCAGACACGACGATCCGCGCCCCTGGGTCACCACCGAGCGCGGCTGGTCGAGCCGCATCAACGCTGATTTTTTCAAGAACACTCCGCTCGTCGTAGGACGAATGAAAGTTCCGCGGCATACGCGGGACCAACCACGCAGATTTGCGAAAAAGATCGCAAGCCAGCTTCGCCACGCCCCGGTGCATGCACCAAAGCGACTGCGTGAGAAAGCCCGGTATCGCACTCCAAAATCCGTCACCAAACTTCGCGAGCAACTTCATGCGCACCCCGTCCACTCATGGCCGGCCACGGACCGCGAAATGCTGGCCCGAGTAGGCGAGAAGCTTGCCCGGGAGCAGCGCGCACTTGACCGGCTGAGCAGACAAGTAGACAACGCCACCGACACACTTGGCAGAACATTCGAGCGCTTGATCGGGCTCCTGCAAGAACTCGACTACGTGGAGCTCGTGGAAGGCGAATTCCAAGTCACTGATGAGGGCGAGCGTTTAGCAAAGCTGCACAATGTTTCGGACCTTCTCGTTGCGCAGTGCCTAAAACGCGGGATCTGGGACGAGTTGGACCCCGCCGAGCTCGCCGGTGTCGTCTCGATGGTCGTGTTTGAGAACCGCCGTACCACGGGAGGCTCCCCGGAGGCCGCTACAGAGCCAATGGCCCACGCAATGAATGAAACGATGCGTGTGTACGGCGAACTCGTTTCCGATGAGCAGCGCCACAAGCTTCCACTCACCAGAATGCCAGACCCACATTTCTCACTCGCGTTGCACCAATGGACCGCCGGCGCACCGCTTGGGTACGCGCTTGCAGCCGCGGCAGAATCTGGCGCGGAACTGACCGCGGGCGACTTTGTCCGATGGTGCCGGCAGGTGATCGACCTGCTAGAACAGGTGAAGAAGGTCGGCTACAGCGATGAGATTCGCAACAATGCGAACCGCGCGATAGAAGCTATTCGACGCGGTGTAGTGGCAATCGGGAACTAGTGCGAGTACTAGTGCGCCTACGATGGGCGTATGACTTTCTTCGGAAGCGATACATTTGAACGTCGTCGCGCAGCAGCCTGCAAATTTCTTGCGGCAAATCACCTGCGCGCCGTGATCATCGGCCCTGGCCCGGAATTTGAATACCTGACCGGTACACAAATCGATACGCACGAGAGGCTCTCCGCTATCGTGCTCACCGATGAAGGAAACGCTACCGTTGTCCTCCCCAGCACCGACGCGGGCTCCTTCCCCTCAGACGACCCGGCGCTCATCCCCATTGGGTGGCACGATGGCGAAGACCCCTATGAAATTGTTTATAAACTCATCGCATCGCCTGCCGACAGCGCAACGCCTCCGATCATTGGCCTGGGCAGCACGCTCACCGCGGATCACGTGCTGGCTTTGCAGCGATACCCATTCAAGACCTGTCTTGCGCAGGACGCATTGTCTAGTCTGTTTATGGTCAAGGATGATGACGAGATTGCGCAATTGGCTCAGGCCGCCGAAGCAATCGACCGCGTTCATGCCCTCGTTCCCTCGCTACTTACCCCAGGTATTACCGAGCGCGCTGTGGCCGACGCACTGCACACGGCGATCCTGGAGGAGCACACCGCAGTAGACTTCATCATCGTCGGTTCTGGCCCCAACGGCGCAAACCCTCATCACGACTTCTCCGATCGAATCATTGAAGCAGGGGACATCGTCGTCGTCGATATCGGAGGGACGATCGCGAGCGGCTACCACTCCGACTGCACGCGAACGTATCTTGTCGAAGGAGCACCGGGTAGCCAAGAGCAGCTCGATGCCTACAAAGTGCTTTTGCAAGCGCAACAGGCAGCTTGCGACGCCGCTCGGCCTGGAATGCGAGCAGAAGAGCTCGACGCGGTTGCGAGGAACATTATCTCCGAGCACGGGTACGGCGAGTGGTTTACGCACCGAATCGGGCACGGCATTGGGTTGGCTGGCCACGAACCGCCGTTCCTGGTCACCGGCAATGATCTCGTCCTAGATGAAGGAATGGTCTTTTCCATCGAACCAGGAATTTACAAACCAGGCAGCTGGGGAATGCGTATCGAGGACATAGTGCATCTTCAGGCAGACGGTGCACACGCGCTGAACACCAGGCCAAAGACTTTGCAGCCCCACCCGCGAGACACTCCGAAGATCTAGGAAAGCACATACATGGAGTTCGGCTTAACTCTTCGCACACTGCTGCCGCTTAGCGTTGACCTCACGCATTCACATCCGATCACGGATGCGGAGTATGGCAAAGCAACCTGGGCAGTCGGCGCTAGTCCTGGCACATTGTTGCAAGCAACGCCGATCCGTCCTATAGGGCTGCAGTACAGGCTCAATCGTGCCAACGCATTCAGAATTGAATACACCACGACCGACGAGCGGGAACGCGTGATGTCTGCTACCGGCGCGGTGTTCCTCAGCAAGCGTCCCTGGCATGGCAATGGACAGCGTCCAACCGTCGCGTTCGCCCCCTCCACCCAAGGCGTTGCCCCGGCATGTGACCCTTCTTACTCCTGCACAGTGGGACTTCGACTTCGACGCAAACCACTGGACCTTATCGCTGCCTACGAGCAGCCTGCGATCAACATGTTGCTCGCCGCGGGAGCGAATGTCGTGTTGACGGACTATCCACGAGATCCCGAAGACAATGTGCAGCTCTATTGCTTCCACCGCGCAGCAGCCCACGCACTCGCCGATGCAGTTCGCGCCAGCGTAGGCCTAGGCTGCAGCGTCGAAAAGCTTGGTCTCTGGGGTTTTTCTCAGGGCGGGGGCGCCGCAGCTTCATGGTTAGAGCAACCCGAGTACGCGCCGGAACTACATCTGCGTGCCGCAGTCGTCGGAGCACCACCTGCAGATCTGCTTGCGATGCTCGACCGCATCGATGGGACGCTTCCGTCCATCATGATTCTTTACGCAGTCGCCGCCCTTCTAGCATCCGACCCAGAGATCACGGAAGAGCTGATGCCCCACCTCAGCCCCGTTGGTATGTCCGCTGTCATCCTTGATGCGAACATCTGTGCAGTGGGCGCGGTCCTCCGACATGCTTGGGCAAGCACCGTACACTGGACGGCAGCAGGTATCCCAATGTCTACGCTCCTCGAGGATCTTCCGAAAACAGCCGCAGCGCTCGACGATCAAGCATTAGGTACTCGTACACCACTCGATATCCCACTCAGACTGTGGGGCAGTAAGCACGACGACATCGTCCCGTGGCAAGTGGTCGCCGAACTAGGGGAGAGGTGGGATAGACCCGTTCAAATGCGAAAACTTCCCAAGCTTCCGGGAAGAACTGGCATCAACCACTTCGCCCCATACTTCCAGCACCTCCGAAAGGACGTCCTGTGGCTATTAAGCCAGCTAGAATCCTCAGGCAAGTAACCGTGTAGTCCGGCTAAGATGGTCGGCATGCCAATCTACATTTTGACGTATTTCCTCGTAGAAGCGCTGGCGTTTTTCCTTGTCGCGAAGTCAATCGGCGTTGGCTGGGCTTTGCTGGCAATCTTCGCGCTGATGGTGCTAGGCGGTGCACTGGCGACGCTCACGCTCCGCGGCGAACTCGCAAAGGCGGCACGTGGCAAAACATCTGTAGGGAAGCTAGCAGGCGACTCTGCGCTTCTCATGGTTGGCTGGGCTTTTTGCATTATCCCGGGCTTCGTTTCTTCAATCCTGGGGTTCTTCTTGGTCTTCAGCCCTACTCGCTCGATACTCCGAAACCACCTTTCACGCTCTCTGCGGCAACGCGTGGAAAATGTTGGAATCAGGATGTACGAATCGACGCCGATGTCCCGAAACTCTGCTTCCTACGGCTCGTTCACGCGGCCAACTCCTGAGCGTGGGGCCAGCGACGATGAGCACCCCGTCATTGACACGGATGAAATTGAAGACTGGCTCTACGAAGAGCACAAACGCCGATCAGAAGGTGGGGAAGAGGGACCACGGTCGTGAATGCGTCACTCCGACTTGTCCTCGCGGTACTTTCCGGCGTTGCGGTTGCGTTCTCCTATGAGCCGTTCGGGTACTGGTTCCTCGCAGTACTCGGCGTTGGTGCGTTCTACCTCGCTCTGATGCCGTGGAAACGTTTTGCTACAGCAGCGAAGCCATCGCCAAGTGCAGCATTTGGCTGCTTGCTCGGGTTTGCCCATGCCGCCACGTGCTACTTGATCCTCCTGCCCTGGATCGGAGCATTCGTCGGCGCGATGCCCTACGTGGCGCTCGCTATCACGCTGGCGCTCTCAGCGCTTATCACTGGCGCGGTTGGCGTCCGCATTGCCCGTTGCCAGTATGGGTTCCTTGCTTTTCCATTTGTGTATATCGCGGTGGAGTTCCTCCGCTCGTCGCTTCCATTCGGCGGATTTTCCTGGGTCCGGCTGGCATGGGGGCAGGTCAATGGGCCTCTGGTGTGGCTATCTTCAATTGGTGGTCCAGCGCTAGTTTCTCTCGCCGCCTGTCTCGCTGGTGTAAGCCTCGTGACGTTTCTCATCACGCGTGGGAGAACCCGCAGGGTAGCTGCGTTAGGTTTCGCGCTCCCGATCGGGCTCGGAGGACTTATCAGCCCGAGTTTCGATGGCGAGGGGACAGAGGCTCAGACGGCACAGGGCAACTCCGTACTGGTCGCAGCGATTCAAGGCAATGTGCCGCGCCTCGGGCTTGACTTCAACGCTCAGCGCAGAGCCGTGTTACAAAATCACGTCGATGAAACTGTTCGCGCAGCGAATGATGCCCAAAAACAAGGTGAAAAGCTTGACCTCGTTATATGGCCGGAAAACTCATCTGATGTAAATCCGTTTCAAGACCCCTTGGCGGCGTCGTCAATCGAGCGCGCTGTGAGCGCAGCAGACGCCCCGGTGCTTGTCGGGACACTCACTCGCGACGTGGTAGGTGCGCGCAACACGATGGTCGTGTTTGACCCGGAAAAAGGGCCAGGCGAAATGCACCATAAGCGCTTCTTGCAGCCGTTTGGCGAGTACATGCCGATGCGCGACTTCTTCCGGAAAATCACGGACCTCGTGGACCTCGCCAGCGATTTCAAGCCCGGCAACGGCCCAGGTGTCGTCCACATGGGAGGCATCCCTGTTGGGGTTGCCACATGCTATGAAGTGGCAGAAGACCCGGCGTACCGGATGGCAATTAATAATGGTGCGCAAATTCTCACTACACCAACGAATAACGCGACTTTCGGGTTTAGCGATATGACCTATCAGCAGCTGGCAATGAGCAGGCTGCGTGCCATTGAAACGGATAGGGCAGTGGTTGTTGCAGCTACTTCAGGTGTGTCAGCAATCGTGCACCCTGACGGAACGGTGAGCCAAGAAACTTCTATCTTTGAAGCTAACCACCTGATTGAACGCCTGCCGCTACATACAACGCGGACATTTGCTGTGCGTTTTGGGGACATCCTCGAGGCTGCGTTCGTTTGGATTGGACTCATGCTCATACTCGGTGCAGCAGTCCGCCGACCCAGGGAGTATGCTAGACAACATTTGAACAACGGCGAGAAACGTTGCTGGAAAAGGAGCAGCCACCGTGGCGAATTCGACATTAGTGATCATCCCGACGTACAACGAGATTGAAAATCTTCCCCTTATTGTTGGCCGGGTTTTCGATGCAAACGATGATGTAGACATCCTTATTGTCGACGACAATTCTCCCGACGGAACGGGGCAGAAGGCCGACGAACTGGCAGAAGCGAATGATCGCCTGCACGTCCTGCACCGTGCTGGCAAGGAAGGGCTACTCGCCGCGTACCGCGACGGTTTCAACTGGGGACTCGAGCGTGACTATGAGGTTGTCTGCCAGATGGACGCCGATGGCTCGCATGCACCTGAGGAGCTTCACCGCTTGTTGGAGGAGATCGAAAGCGGCGCAGACGTCGTAATCGGTTCGCGGTATGTAGACGGCGGGGAGGTTAAAAATTGGCCGAAGCAGCGCTACTTGCTTTCCAAGCTGGGAAACGCCTATGTTTCCCTTGCACTGGGTGGCGATGTTCGCGACATGACCGCAGGTTACCGCGCTTTTCGACGCGAGGTCCTCGAGACCATCGACCTCCAGGAGTTGTCCAACAAGGGCTATATCTTCCAGGTCGATATGGCGCACAAGGCCGAGCTTGCCGGTTTCGACGTTCGCGAAGTACCGATCACATTCGAGGACCGCACGCTGGGCGAATCTAAGCTAGACGCAAGCTTCGCGACAACTTCTCTCTGGGAAGTCACCAAGTGGGGTGCCACCGAAAAGTTTGGCACCGCACGGGAGATGGCGAAAGAGGGATTCCGAATGCTCAGCTACGAGGCCAAGCGCTCTAAAGCAAACGAGCTGCTGAGCAAGGCGAACGACCTGCCTCAGCTCGCGGGCAACGTCGTAGAGGTTGCCAAGGAATTCATCGCTTCGAAGCGTAAGTAACTTCGCGTTGACAGTTAGACGAAAGGCGAGAAGCTACAGAATATGTGGCCTCTCGCCTTCGGGCTATAACTAGCTCTTACTTCTTGTTTTCTGCTGCTTGTTCTTTCGCCAAGCGCGCAGCAGCGCGACGACGTTTCCGCAGCTGTTCAAGGCGCTCTTCAAGCAGCACGTCGAGCTCTTCGATAGTACGGCGTTCGCGAAGCATATCCCAGTGAGTACGGGGTGGCTTCGTCGGCTTCGACTCGACGCCTTCGCCTTCCATAAGGGTGCCGAGCTGGCCGTTCTTGCACATCCATTCCTCTGGAATCTCTGCATCATCTGCGAACGGCACTTCGAAAATCTCGCCGTTCGGAGTGCGGTATCGCGCTTGCTGCCGAGGCGCGAGATCATGGTCTCGGTCCGTCTCGTAGCTCACAGCGCCCATTCGACTTCCGCGAAGAACACGATCAGCCATACTCAATTGTCCCTTCTAAACACATTTAAATGCAGTCGCCCTATTATAACGTTCACCTTTTAGATTTTGTTCCCGCAGTATTGAACCGGACATGCATTCCGTTCAAGGTGTGTATTAGGCTGACCCGTATGCCAGAAAGTGATGTGTACGCGAAGAGCGAATCGCCTACGTGTCAGTGGTGTGGCAAAGAAATGGCTCGTCAGCAGGGAAGAGGACGCCGCCGAAAATATTGCAGCCAGTCATGTAAGCAGCGCGCGTATGAACAGCGTAACTTTGTAGCCGGCACTGCGATTGATGAAGGGGCAGCCATCCTTAAACCGGAAACTGTGTCGATGCTCCGCGACAACCTTTTCGTTTTGCGTTGTACAGCGGAAGATATCCGGACAGCGGTGGATGAAGGTGCAAACCCGGATGAATTACGTAACATGTGTGACGAATTAATTGAATTAGCGCGAACAGTTGAGAAGTTGAGGTAAGTACCCATGAAGGAAGTGCAAGCTCCCAGCGACCGCAAGAAGAAGCTCTTGATGGTCATTGTTGCGGGAATTGCGGTGCTCGCGGTCCTAATCGCGATAATCCCATTGCTGCTCAACATGTTTGGTGGCGGTGGAGTCAAGACAGAAGGAATTGATACAGACCGACTTAAACCGGCGGACACTGACATCAACGGCGTTTGGAAGATCCAAAAGCGTCCTGGCGTCAACTCGACGTCCGTTGGGTTCACGTTCGATGAAGTTCTTCCTGGTGAAGCAAAGACGACCTCAGGATCGACGACAGGCGTTGAAGGCGAAGTACATATTGAGTCGGGTGTACTGCAATCTGGCGAAATCGTAGTCGACATGACGAATTTAACTACAGACAGCGATGTTCGAGACAACAACGTACGCCGGAAGATTCTTCACACGGATCAATACCCGACGTCAAGCTTCACGATCACCGAGCCGATTGATCTATCCAAGGTTCCATCAGACGGTTCCGCTGGAACCGTGAACGTGGTCGGAGACTTGACCATCCATGGCGAGACGAATCGCGTCACAGCACCTTTTGACGTAGCCCTGTCTGGCAGCCATCTCATCGTCGCGGGCGATGTACCGTTTGATAGAGCTGACTACGGCGTTGAGACGCCTGAATTTGTCGCAGCGAAGATTGCCGAGAGCGGGCTACTCAATATTCGCCTCAATATGACCAAGTAGACTGTCCAGAATTACCCGCCCAATTACGTCACGTTACGTTATTGGGCGGGCTTCCGCTATCTATATGCAAAGTTGTGGAAATGTCCGATAATGTACATTATGTCAACTAAGGCACTTGACCCTTGCTTCTTATCGGCGCCCACCCCGGTGCTTCCGTACCAATACCGCCTGTGCCAGATCCAAGCCCCCTACTGATGCAACTGCTTCGCGAACCGCAAACTGCCAGAGCCATAGTCGGCGAAATACTTCGTCATAGCCATCGGCCGCGGCTTCACGGAGCCGCCCTTCAAACATTTGACGCTGCAAACGAATCGACAACCGAAGATGTTCCGGCGCACGGCTAATACTGATCGCTTGGAGATGCGTTTGCTGTTCAACTAGCTTCAGAAAATCGACTTCATATTGATACTCCATACCTGGCCATACATACGCACCAAGCACCTGAAGCGCACTCCGACACGCTCGGTTCACGGATTTTGATTGCACGCGACGTGCCATCACCGATTGCACACCGATACGCCCGCCTGGAAGTAGCATGCGGTCCATCGCGCGAAGGTACTGCACTTTATCGCGTTTCGGGCATGATTCAAGCTGACTAAATGAAACGATTGCATCATACGGCCCATGCTGCTGGGCCCATTGAGCGTCACCAAGTTTGCCCACGGCAACGCGCACATCGTTCGCAGCGCCATTAAGAATGAGGTATTCCCGAAGATGAGCGGCACTGTCATGGCTAATTGCGAGAGTATCAACCACCACTCCGCGCCCTATCGCGGCCAGAGCCACAGCACCTCCCGAGTTCGGATACTCGAGCATTCTCGTACCGCGCCCTGCACCGACTAGGTCCAGCAACTGCTGAGCGCTCCGCGCCTGTATATCACCCAAGTCGGCTCGATCCGCATCGAGCGGTGCTTCGTAGGTGGTCACATCGATATAGCGGCGCTTCGCGCCACGCTGTTTGGCACGCTGCTCCGGGTAGGACTTGGTCAGTTTGCGCTCGGTAGTTGCGACACCTGTAGCGAAATGACCCTGGAAAGCACTCACACGATCGCCCGAAAAGTGCTGTACGAGAGAACTCGGCAGCATCGCTCCAACAGTTTCCGGCCGTGGCTTCCACGATGTACGGCGGGGTACGTAGCCCTGCCCCAGCAGCTTCGCAATGACTTCAACAAGTACATCCGATGAGGTCACTGACCACTCGCCTGCCATGTACCCCTCTGCCAGGCCTGTCCAGCCAGCAGCCGCGATTCGTTCAAAAAGCCGCTCATGGTTCACGAGAATGTCGGCGTCGTCACCAGAAAGCGTTACACCCGCGGCGTCACAGGCTCGAGCAAACTCGGCCTCTGCAAGCCTGGCGCGAGTTTTCAGAGCAAACCCATCCAACGGCTGCACTAGCCGTGGCCACTTTGTGGCGTCAACAGTGTGTAAATGCGTTGGTACTGGTTCAGGAATCGGCACGCTTCCCCACCTTACTTGGTCAAACTTTCAGCGGAGTTTTCGACGCTTCATCTCCAAAACCATACCGTTCTAACATTATGGGCGTACTATAAAGGGAAGAAAATTCAAACAGCTTTCCCAAGGAGCGACACTTTTATGACTCAGACACCATACCGCCCCGCTGGAAACCGCCATCACGTCGTGATCGTAGGTGCGGGGTTTGGTGGCATTAACGCTGCTCATGCACTCGCGGATGCAGACGTAGACATTACGATTATTAACCGCACAAACCACTTCATCTTCGCCCCTCTGCTCTATCAGGTAGCGACCGGTCTTCTGTCTGTCGGCGAAATTGCCTCTTCGGTTCGCCAGATTTTGGCAAGCCAGGACAACGTTCGCGTTGTGCGCGGCAATGTTGACGAGATCGATACCGCGAATCAGATCGTCACTGCTTCCGATGATGGTGCGTCGTCACAGTATGCCTACGACTCATTGATCCTCGCAGCGGGTGCAGGCCAGTCCTACTTCGGCAACGATCACTTTGCGGAGTTCGCACCTGGTTTGAAAACAGCCGATGACGCGCTCGAGGTGCGCGCGCGCATTCTTGATGCCTTCGAGAAAGCTGAGCTAGCTACTTCCGCTGAAGAACGCGAACGGCTGCTCACTTTTGTGCTCGTCGGCGCCGGTCCAACTGGTGTTGAGCTCGCTGGACAGATCGCCGAGTTGGCGCACCGCGCATTTGCTGGAAGCCAGTACTCGTTCTCACCAGATCAGACCAAGATCCTTCTTATCGACGGCATGCCACAGGTTCTGCCACCATTTGGAAAGCGTCTTGGCCGGAAGGCGCAGCGCGAGTTGGAGAAGGCAGGCGTTACTGTCATCTTGAATGCCATTGTGACCAACGTCGACGGCGAAAGCGTCACGTACAAGAACACCCAGACCGACGAAGAGACCACTGTCTACACTCCAACGAAGATTTGGTCTGCTGGTGTCCAGGCTTCCCCGCTGGGCAAGCAGGTCGCCGAGCAAGCTGGTGTAGAGGCTGAACGTAACGGCAAGGTGCCGGTGAACGCCGACCTGTCCGTTGGCGAACTGTCGAATGTATTCATCGTGGGCGACATGATGAGCCGCGACCGCTTGCCGGGCGTCGCTCAGGTTGCAATCCAGTCCGGTGAATATGTCGGAAAGATTTTGAAGGCACAGGTTGAAGACGAGATTACGCCGGAACAGCGCGAGCCATTCTCCTACTTTGACAAGGGATCGATGGCTATCGTCACTCGCTTTAACGCTGTCGTGAAGATGGGCAAGGTAGAAATCGCTGGATTCTTGGGTTGGTTGATGTGGCTCTACGTCCACGTCTCATTCCTCACTGGACTGCGCAACCGCACTGTCACAGCGTTGACGTGGGTTTACAACGCTTTGAGCTCGAAGCGATACAACCTTCCGACGACACCCGGCCAACGCCACGCGAAATCCGAAAACTCAGAGAACTAAATGACTCTGCTGACGCGCCTCTCCCCTTTGTATACGGTTGGAGAGGCGCGTTCGTGTTCCGTTCTCGAAGGGCGTAGTATCTCGAGCGTTGTTGTATCCCTCGCCCTTGATTGGCGCGACGCAGGTAGTAAAGGGGGCCACTATGCCACCAAGGATCCCGTTGTCGAGGAAGTCGTCGAAAAGCACGCTTCAACCATCGCGCATACCGGTGAAGGTCCCTCTGGAACGCTCGATCGACTTTTGCAAAGTATTTGTCGATGGCAAGCGCATCCCTGGCAACTATCGGATTCCACAGGCACTGCAGGTCGCACGGGAGCACGATAACGCGTTTGTGTGGGTCTCGTTGAAAGGTCCGACAGATGAGCAGATGACCAAGATCTCGTCGTTTTTCGACATTGACGATCTGATCGTTGACGACGTAGTCGATGCCCACCAGAGGCCGAAGGTTGAGCGCTACGATGAGCAGCTGTTCATGGTCGTGCGCTCGGTGTATTACCGCGACGATGAGGAGGTTGCGGATGCCCGTGAAATCATTTCCACTGGTGAAGTCCAAATTGTGACCGGTCCAAACTTTGCGATCACGATCCGGCACGGCGCACCACTGCCTGATTTGACTGGCAAACTAGAGAGCGAGGAGGAGCTTGCGGTGCTTGGCCCAAGTGCCGTCGCATGGGTGGTGTCCGACTACATCGTCGATAACTATTTGAAGGTCGCAGACAACCTGAGCCGCGACGTCGATGAGCTGGAAAACGAGGTGTTTACGCCTCGGCGAGACATTAACATTGACAAGATTTACAACTACAAACGTGAGATCTTGGAGATGCGCCACGCGATCGACCCACTTGCACCGGCGTTAAAGAATGGTTTGACCAACAACCGTGATCTGATGCGGAAAGCGCTCAGATCTTACTTCCGTGACGTGCAGGACAACGCGACGATCGTGAGTGACCACCTCTCAGGCTTCGATGAACGCCTTTCCTCCCTGCTTGACGCCTCGGTTGCGAAGGTTTCGATGCAACAGAACTCCGATATGCGTACGATATCTGCAGTAGTTGGTATGGCTGCGGCCCCGACCATGATTGCCGGTGTTTATGGCATGAATTTCGAGAATATGCCGGAATTGGCTTGGAAGTACTCCTACCCGGTGGTGCTCGGCGTAATGATCCTGACCATGGCACTGATGTATTGGTGGTTCAGGAAGAACCGCTGGCTTTAGGGTACGAGGAGCTTCAGATTCGTCAGGGCCACTAATTTGCCTTCGTGATGCATTTCGATGCGCCAGAGGTGGGTTCGCCGCCCGACATGAACTGGGCGCGCGGATGCTTCGATTCGCCCGTCACGGACGCTTCGTAGGAGGTCGGTGTTGTTGTTCATGCCGACAGCAGGTCTGCCAGCTGTCGCCATCGCTGCAACGGAACCTACCGTTTCCGCGAGACCGGCATAGACTCCCCCGTTGACGATCCCGGCAGGCTGAAGATGCTGGGGTCCGACGTCTATATGTGCAGTTACGCACTCTGGGCTACACGCCGTGATCACCATTCCGATCGTGTTGGCGTAACCGTTGTTGTATTCGTTGAGGGTCCGCAATTCTTCCTCGTTGAGCTCGCGATCAACTTTTTCGAATAGAAAACTCATTCCGTTCTTTCCTCTCAGCAGCGTAGTATTGTCTGCATGACTACCACCGAGCATGATACGAATCAGTCCCAGACTCATCTCGCCCAGATCGGCGTTGTCGGTATGGCGGTGATGGGTTCGAACCTAGCACGTAATTTCGCCCGCAACGGACATACGGTTGCTATCTACAACCGGTCCCCTGAGAAGACTCGCGCCGTAATGGCCGAGCACGGGGATGAGGGCTCGTTTATCCCATCTGAAACGATTGAGGACTTTGTTGCCTCGCTGGAGCGTCCACGCCGTGCTGTCATCATGGTCCAGGCTGGCAAGGCTACGGATGCAGTGATCAATCAGCTCGTCGAAGCGATGGATGAGGGCGATATCATCATCGATGGCGGTAACTCGTTGTTCACCGATACGATCCGCCGTGAGAAAGAAGTCGCTGAAAAGGGGCGCCACTTCGTCGGCGCAGGTATCTCTGGCGGCGAGGAAGGTGCACTGCTTGGTCCTTCGATCATGCCTGGTGGTCCTGTCGAGTCATGGGAGGCGCTTGGCCCACTCCTTGAGGATATTGCCGCGAAAGTCGATGGCGTTCCGTGCGTGACCCACATTGGCCCAAATGGTGCCGGACACTTCGTCAAGATGGTGCATAACGGCATCGAGTACGCCGACATGCAGGTCATCGGCGAGGCATACCATTTGCTTCGCTACGCAGCTGGGTTGGAGCCGGCGGAGATCGCTGAAATCTTCTCCGAGTGGAATGAGGGTGACCTGGATTCCTACCTGATCGAGATCACCGCTGAGGTACTGAAGCAAGTCGATGAGCAAACAGGCAAACCGTTTGTCGACGTCGTTGTGGACGCGGCTGGCCAGAAGGGCACGGGTCGCTGGACTGTGAAGGAGGCCCTAGACTTGGGCGTCCCAGTCACTGGCATCGGCGAAGCAGTGTTTGCTCGTGCGCTTTCTTCTTCTACTGCGCAACGCACCGCGGCCTTGGAGGCCAACCTCCCTAGTGGCATAGAAGCTTCGTTCGCTGACCTTGGTCTGGACAAGGCGCAGTTCGTCGAGGATGTCCGGCGTGCTCTGTACGCCTCAAAGCTCGTTGCGTACGCGCAAGGCTTTGATGAAATTGCTGCGGGTTCCGAAGAGTACGACTGGGGTCTGAAGCCTGGTGAGCTGGCGAAGATTTGGCGTGGTGGCTGCATTATCCGCGCGAAGTTCCTCGACCGCATCACCGAGGCGTATGAGAAAAACCCTGAGCTGCCATCACTGTTGCTCGACCCTTACTTCCGCAATGAGCTGGAGGGCGGCGTCATTGATGCGTGGCGTCGCGTCGTCATAACGGCTACGCAGCTCGGGCTTCCGGTTCCGGTATTCGCGTCCTCGCTCTCCTACTACGATTCCTTGCGTGCAGACCGCTTGCCTGCGGCGCTGATTCAGGGACAACGTGATTTCTTCGGTGCGCACACCTACAAGCGCGTCGATATGGACGGCACGTTCCATATCGCGTGGTCTGGCGACCGCAAGGAGCTTCGTTACTAAGCGTGGCGATAGCACCTGACCACAAAAAGGCACTAGGGTGTTTGCAATGAAAAGTTTTGCCGATCTCGGCCTTCCCCACCCCCTGGTGCGCGCGCTCAACGCAGAAGGAATTACTCGGCCGTTTCCAATTCAGGAAGCGGCTATTCCTGATGCCCTAGCAGGCAGAGACGTGCTTGGGCGTGGTCCGACCGGCTCCGGCAAGACTTTTACGTTTGGTTTGCCGATGTTGGCGCGTCTGAGTGGTGCGCCAAGTCAGCCTGGACGGCCCCGTGGACTTGTGCTCGCACCGACGCGTGAATTGGCAAGCCAGATTCAACAGCGATTGAACAGCCCCGCGAGCGCACAAGGCCTTCGCGTGCTGGATGTAGTTGGTGGCGTCAATATCAATACGCAGATCCGCGCTTTGGCGGCACCAGTCGACCTCTTGGTGGCGACACCGGGCCGTGCAGAGGATCTATTGCAGCGTGGCGTCCTCGATTTTCGGGCTCTGGAGATCGTCACGCTTGATGAAGCCGACCAGATGGCCGACATGGGCTTCATGCCTCAGGTCATCAAGCTTGTCGACCGAGCGCCAAAGGATTCCCAGAAGTTACTGTTTTCTGCAACGCTCGATGGCGATGTACAGAGAATCGTTGACAGGTACATGCATAATCCGGTTACGCACTCCACAGCTCCAGCGAAGTCAGCTGTAAAGACCATGAAACACTTCGTCCTGTTGTGTGGCAGCCGCGAGTCGCGCAATGCTCGAGTGCTGGAAATCGCCGCACGCGAAGGCAAGACGATCATGTTTATGCGCACGAAGCATGGTGTGGACAGGCAGGTGAAGAAGCTTCGTCGCGCCGGAGTTCACGCGCAGGGAATTCACGGTGACAAAGGTCAAGGTGCTCGAACTCGCGCACTAGAGGGGTTCGCTGATGGTTCAACTCCAGTCTTAGTTGCGACGGACATCGCAGCACGCGGAATCGACGTTTCGGGAGTCTCACTCGTTGTCCACATCGACCCGCCTGCAGAACACAAGGCATACTTGCACCGCGCGGGGCGTACAGCGCGTGCGGGCACTGAGGGCAACGTTGTTACGTTGGTCATGGATGAACAGCGTAAGGAGGTTCGCTCGCTTCTAAACAAAGCTGGAGTGCGAGCGACCGAAGTCCGGGCGCAGGAGCTCACACCTGAGGTCGTTGAGATCACCGGAGCTCGGCAGCCGTCTGGGAAGCCCCTGCCACCGCCTGGTGGCCAGCCACCACATCAGCGAAAGAACCACAACGCAACCAGGCGTTCGAAACGCCCCAGTGCGAATGCTCAACGACGACGGTCGACGGGAAGGAGCGGTAGGCGTCGGACGCCTCGGTCATAGTCGATGGATATAGTCATTTCAATCTTTGCTCTTTTGGGCTTCATCTTGTTGACGGCCTCAACGGGCCTGTTCGTTGCAATCGAGTTTGCAATGACAGGACTCGAGCGCTCAACTATCGATGAGCACGTCCGGGAGGTCGGCGACCGCACGGCGAAAGCCGTCGCTCGAGACCACGCGAACCTTTCGTTCGTGTTGTCAGGCGCGCAACTCGGTATTACCGTGACGACGCTCGCAGCTGGCTTCCTCGCCGAGCCGGTGTTGGGCAAGTTCTTCACCCCCCTGCTTGAGCTCGTTGGTCTGAGTGAAGCGGCCTCAACGACAGTAGCGCTGATCCTTGCGTTGGCGATTGCGACATTGCTCTCGATGGTTTTTGGCGAACTTGTTCCAAAGAACATGGCGATTACGGATCCGCTGAAGACTGCGCGGGTCGTGGTACCTCCTGTGAATGCGTTTAATACCGCAGCTGGTTGGTTTATTAAGTGGCTCAATTCTTCGGCGAACTGGGTTGTGCGAAAACTCGGGATTGAGCCAGCAGATGAGCTAGCCTCCGCTCGTTCTGGCCAAGAGCTGGGTGCGGTGGTCCGAAACTCGATGGAGTCTGGAGACCTTGACGCAGATACCGCAGCGGTGATCGACAGATCGCTGCAGTTCGGAGAGACCACCGCCGAAGCCGTGATGACGCCACGTTCAACCATTAATGCGCTTGACGCTGAGGACACCGTAGCGGATTTGATTGCGTTTGCACGTGAGACAGGCCATTCGCGCTTCCCCGTCCGCCGCGGTGACTTGGACGACACAATAGGCGTGGTCCACATCAAAGACGCCTTTTCTGTAGATAAGAAGCAGCGTGCAACCACCAAGCTGTCAACGCTGGCCAAGCCAGTTCCGTTTATCCCCGGGACGCTTGACGGCGATGCGGTGCTCAACAGGGTTCGTTCCGCGGGCTCACAGGTAGTGCTGGTTGCAGATGAGTTCGGCGGAACGCAAGGTCTGGTCACGATTGAGGACGTGGTCGAGGAGATCCTCGGTGAGGTGTACGACGAGTACGACGACCGCGAATCCGAGCGGGACTTTTTGCACGTCGGAACGTCGTGGGAGATTTCTGGTTTGGTGCGGCTCGATGAACTGCAGGAGGAGCTCGGTTATGTTGCACCCGAGGGGCCTTACGAAACTCTTGGAGGACTGATTATGTCAGCACTTGGACATATCCCAACAGTTGGCGACAAAGTAGTGCTCCCCTCCGGTACAGCTGATTTCCAGGAACAGTTTGAAACAGGCAGCGCCGGCCACTGGCTCGCAAGGGTTTCCACAATGGATGATCGCAGGATCGACAGGGCAATTTTGAGTCCGATTTCTCCAGAGGAAGCAATCGAGTTTCAGAGGAGGTCAGCACAGTGAATATTTGGGTAGCATTCCTTCTCATTTTGGTCCTGCTGACGCTCAACGCGTTCTTCGTTGCGTCCGAGTTCGCACTCGTGTCCTCCAGGCGCGATCGATTGGAGTCAATGCAGGCACAAGGCAAGACAAATGTTACTGGCGTGCTGTACGCGACGGAACACCTCTCGATTTACCTCGCAGGTGCCCAACTGGGCATCACCATCGCGTCGCTCGTGCTTGGTAAGGTCGCTGAGCCTGCGGTTGCACACTATGTTGAAGTTCCGTTTCTCGCGATGGGGTTGCCGGGTGAGTGGCTGCATCCTGTTTCCTTCGTGATTGCGCTGGCGTTCATCTCCTTCTTGCATATTTTGTTCGGCGAGATGGTGCCGAAGAACATTGCGATTGCCGGACCAGAGTCAACTGCTGTTTGGCTTACCCCCGCTATGACGCTTTGGATGAAGGCCACGGGGCCGTTTATTCGCTTCTTGAACTGGGTAGCGCGTAAGACGCTGGCTCTGTTTGGTATTGAACAGCGCGATGAGCTTTCATCCACTGTGGACCAGAAACAGCTGGCGAACATGATTCGTGAATCACGCGAAGAGGGTCTTCTTGACGCTGAGGAAACAGCTCGCCTTTCAAAGGCGCTGCGCTCTGAGTCGAGGAACCTCAAAGAGGTAATGATCCCGCTCGATCGTCTGACAACCATCCCCTTTTACCCTGAGGGCGTCGCGCTTTCGATAATCGAGCAAGCTGTACGTGAAACCGGATATTCGCGCTTCCCCGTTGCTAGGCCTTCCGGCATTCTCGTTGGATATATTCACGTGAAGGACATTCTGGACCTGATGGAGTCCGATGAGGATGATCCACTGGTACCGGTGAGCCGCATCCGCCCATTGATGGTGATTGATGGCTCTGAGTCGCTGGATAGTGCGCTGACGTCGCTGCACCGTCGCTCTGCACACATGGCTCAGGTCCGCGATCAAGGTCGCCTCGTTGGCGTACTTGCTCTTGAGGACGTCATTGAGGAGTACGTGGGCACGGTCGCAGACTGGACCCACGAGAATTCATGATTCGTACGTTCCTGGAGTCAGCCGAATACGAGGCTCGGATCGCGTCGCATGAGGAACGTGCGGCCGGATTCGTCGAGCCACACCTAGCTCGCCGTCGTCGCGCACAGAAGCACCCGGTGTGGGACTTCCTGTTCGACTACTACAGGTTCCGCCCCACACACCTTAAGAAGTGGCATCCTGGCGCAAATACAGTGCTTCTCGACGCCTCTACGCTTCCTCAAGCTTCATGGCGCGACTACCAAGTTGTAGACAGCAGGCACGTGTGCGCAAACATCGCGTCGTTTCTTGAGCACCGTGAACAAGACGTTCGGGAAATTGACGAACTACTTCGCGCGACAGCCTCTCGTTCGGCGCACTTTGACTGCTTCGGTTTGCATGAATGGGCAATGTTGTACCGCGAGGAACGCCCTCGTCATGATCTTCCGCTTCGTCTCGGAGCAGACGGCACGAACTCAGTGGTTGAATCTCATCAGCTTCGATGCAGCCACTTCGACGCGTTTCGTTTCTTTACTCCCCCAGCTCGCCCCCTCAACGTTGTGGCGTTGCGGAGGGAAGACCAGGTATCGAGGGAACAACCAGGCTGTGTGCACGCCACCATGGATCTGTTTAAGTGGGCTTTGAAACTGGGCCCATTGGTCCCTGGTGAGCTCCTCCTTGACTGTTTCGAATTGGCCAAGGACGCGCGTCGCCTCGATATGGAGGCATCCCCGTACGACTGCCGGGAACTCGGCTTCGACATCGTTCCTGTGGAGACTACCGAGGGAAAAGCCACGTACGTGCAGCGCCAACGAGCGCTCAGCGCGCGTGGAGAAGAATTACGCTCCCGGCTCGTCGCTCTCCTCGACGTAGTTCTAGGGCGATAGACTGTGTGACAACGCTAGACGGGTTGTACACGAAGTAAGGACGGTATTGGCATGGGCCGACATTCTGATGGCAAGAGTAACTATCGCTTGTCCGGTGGAGCGATCCTGGTCATTCTGGTCGCGCTCGCTGTGATTTTGAGTGCCATTTTGATGATGAAGCTGAAGCCAGAACAGTCCGATGATGCTTCTGAAGCACGGTGCGTGTCTGGAGAACTCTCACTGCCAGTAGCGTCTACGGAACGATCGGTCGGTGAAGCGATCGTAGCCGCGTACAACGAGTCGCACCGTGTTGTGCGGGACTACTGTATGCAGGCAGAGCTCGTCGATAAGGTCGAGGACGCAGCTATCCTTCTCGCTCCGGAAACCGCGAACCCAGACGCCGTACTTAGGAACGCAAAACGCTCGGCGGCGGTACCTGACCCACAGATTGTTTACGCGGCGCCTCTCGGCGTGGAGGGGCAAACTTCTACTGATCCAGCGACACTTAAGCTGGAGTCAGTGCGATTTGTGTTGCCTGAACGCTCGGATGCCTCTGTTGCTGTTGCGTCATTGCTTGCCAAAGATGAGGCAGGCGCCGTAGATGTCCTACAACAGCAGGCATTGGAAGATATAGAGTCAATCCAAGATGAACAGAGTCTATACGCAGCAGCTATTGAACAAGCATCCGGTGACCGGGTTTTCACATCGCTAGATGCAGTTTTGAACTACGTCGGTATACCGCTGAACAGTACTGATAACGTCGATGAGAATAAGTCTCGCGCCGGGCAGGACCTCATGAAGTACGCGGCGTCAACGTTGAAAACTGATAGCAAATCACAGGTGGTTGATGTCCCTGATCAGGTTTGGTCCCAGGTGGCAGAAATTCCGGTCGATGAAACAGAAAAGGAACAGAAAGAAGTTGGTTCCGAGAACCGACAGCAAGCTCTGGACACGTTATTCCTGTACGATACGTCAGATGCGATGCAGCCTTTCAAGCCAGCAGTCGACACCGCGATACGCGATGCTGCATACCGTGTCACCGAATCTGGCCATCAAGTAGCGCTTTGGAACTACTCTTCCCCACTGAACCCTGGTGTAACGAAGGGTTGGCGCAGCAACATTGCTATGACCAGTGATGCCGAGGACGTCGCATACACCGCCAGCTTGCTTGGCACCGGCGGTGCTCCGCAGACTCGGGAAGCGCTCTTCGCTGCCGCCGATGCCATGCGTGAGCTCGATCGCGATATTCGCATCGTGTTGATTACCACCGGCACCGCCGATGATGATGGTTCACCACAGGCGGCAGCAGCACTGCAGGACCGGCTCGGTGAGCGAATCAAGCTTGACGTCGTTCGTGTAGGCGATAGCCCTGCAGATACGGCTGTGACAGATGTCGCATCCGTGGTGAAAGAGGCTCCATCCGCTGAGCAGGTCAGTGCCGCTCTGACCGCCGTTGTGGACTAACCACTTGCGCTAGACCCACAGCAGTACGAAAGGCTGCAGCCCCGCCGGGGAGTAAACGGCGGGGCTGCAGCCTTTCAGAACTCTCTAGGAAGACTTACGACGGCGACGATCTGCGAGTTCATCAAACCCGGCAGGCTGAGGGTCATTGAGTTCGGGGTTGATGGTTTCTGCTGGGAAGTCAGCAATAGTGCCAGTGAGATCCTTCATAATCTGCGGGACCGCGATACCAAAGACACCCTGGCCGCCGCCGAGAAGGTCAATGACCTCCTCGTTGCTGCGGCACTCGTACACCGTAGCGCCATCAGAGACCAACGTGATCTCGGCGATGTCATTCACACCCCGGTTACGGAGCTTATCCACGGCCAGGCGAATGTTTTGCAGTGAGATCCCGGTATCCAAGAGACCTTTCACGATCTTCAAAACCAGAATGTCCTTGAAGGAGTAGAGACGCTGGGAGCCGGAGCCCTTTGCGCCACGGATTGAAGGCTTCACCAAGTCAGTGCGCGCCCAGTAATCGAGCTGGCGGTACGTGATGCCTGCTACCTGGCATGCAATCGGAACTCGGTACCCCACTTCGTCAGAAGGCCCGATATCAAACAGCGTTTCCTGAACAGGCCCTTCCACTGCGGAAAGTTCAAGCTCTTGTTGCAGATCGCTCATTTTCCATACTCCCGTTTTCTAATGTCTCGGCTAACAGTATTTGTACCGATAGCTTAGGCATTTGACTCTATCAGCTCGGGCCGACACGCCGAAGTCTCAACCTTTACTTTACATTGAGGGAGGTTTAGTTGGCAGCCCCGTCTCCATCTTCATCATCGGAAGTAAAAAGATCATCCGCGCCAAGGCTCTTCATCAGCTGCTCAAAATCGCGGTCTGCTTCTGGGTCACCGCTTGCGGAAACACTTCCGTCTTCAGCGTCCCCTTCGACAACGGGAAGATCAAGGTCAAAGATACCTTTCGCATCTGCCACGGAAATCCGTATGCCGGCTTGCCGCAAAACCTGAGGGTCAACCTCGAGAGCAATATCCCCTGTCCAAGCCAAAAGCAGCGCGTCGGACATGCTCGTGTCTACTTTGCTGCCAGTACTCAGCAACACCTCGGCATGAAACACGCCTTCGTAATAGCTCGCAATGCGCACGGCCTGCACTTGAGCGCCGAGATCCTTTAACGTTTCCAAATACGTTTCGTAAATACTCGGGTTCAGGGGGCCTACATCATCAATGAGCGCGGCCAGTTTGCCTCCAGAAAATGGCGAAAGCCAAATTGGCAGGAATAGATTCTGCTCTGGTGTGTGCAGCAACGCGCACAGAAAGTGTTCCGGGCCGACCGGGTAGACCCCGAGCAAATTCAGCGACCGCATCTCAGCACCCGGAATTTCGCAGCTCATTCTTGAGCAGCGAAGCATGCAGTGATACGACCAGGGCAGAAAGCTGCTGTCCAAGTTCTTCCGCCTGCTGTGCTGAATTTTCCTTACCGGACTTCGCAACGGGTTCCGTTACTTGAGAGATGAGATCAGCCTGGCGACGAGCCATAGTCCGCAGCGTCTTGAGGTGGCGAGAATCCAAACCGAATTCCGCTAGAGCCATGGCTGCAGTAACCACGCGAACGTCGTCGGCGGTGAAATGACCAGCCACATCAGGAACGATCAATCCATCACGCACGAACTCATCGACAAGTTCTTGGTCTGCTTGAGCCTGCTCGGCAACGTCTCGGTCGCTCAAGTGCGTCGAAGTTGGTGCGCGGAAGCTATCTGGAGAAACTAGTGGATCAGCTTCGCTCGCGCTCATGATCGCGGTGACCTGACCGGAATCCATGGCCTCGAGCTGCTCGCGGATCACCTTTAATGGAAGGTAATTGTCTCGCTGGGTAACCAAGATGTAGCGAAGTCGCTCGACATCATCACTTGTAAAGCGCCGGTATCCGGACGCAGTGCGTTGTGGAGTGATCAGGCCTTCGGACTCAAGAAAGCGAATCTTCGACACAGTCACATCAGGGAACTCTTCCCGCAACTGTTTCAGGACAACACCAATAGACATGGTCTTTGTCCCTGACGGGGCGACGGTGGCTCCCATTTGCTCTGTAGCAGCTCGACGTATTGCACTCACGGTGATGATTAATCTCTTCTAATGGGCAGGGGCAGACAAACGGACAATACTATTTTTCGTCGGCGATAAAGACCAGGCGGAATTTACCAATCTGAATCTCATCCCCGGAGGAGAGCACCTGCGAGTCCTTTGGCTCTCGGTTCACATAAGTGCCGTTCAGTGATCCCACGTCAACAACTTCGAAAGAGTCACCATCGCGGCGGAACTCAGCGTGTCGGCGGGACACCGTGACGTCATCAAGGAAAATGTCGGCCTCAGGATGGCGACCTGCGGTGGTTGCGTCCTGGTCCAACAGGAACCTTGCACCAGCGTTCGGTCCGCGCTTCACCACGAGCAACGCAACACCATCCGGCAAATTCTCCGTGCTGGTGACGTTATCGTTGGCTGCAGCAGCGCCGTTCTCCATCTCCTTCAAAAGGTCAGCGCGAAAGACGGAGGTCGTTTCGACCTGGACGATGTCTGCATCTTTGTTTTCGGCCATTCCAAACTCCTGACGGTGTTTTTGAAAGTCAATAAATTCTAAATCGCAATATTACCCAATTGTGGGTCAACGTGCTGTTGCGGTTCTAGTGTAACGCTCTGAACCTCAACATGAGGATTAACGGAAAATATTTCCAATCCCGGAGATCACCGAGTTCCCCGAACCCGCCAACGGATTATCCGACACCATGTAGGTCCACGTCGCACTCGGACGCTTCCAACCAGCATCTTCGAGGTGTGCTCCATCGTTATCAATCACGACTTTCTTGAAAGTATCGACGGCCTGATCTACGGCACGATTCGCTAGTTCTTTAAATTCACGAATGGCGATTCGATGGTATTCGTCGATTGGCGTTTCACGGGCGATGGCGCGCAGGTGGATAGATTCGCGAACATCGTCCATGAGCGCGAGGTACTCAGACCACTCATGGTCGAGATGGTAGAGCATTATCTCCCGAGCTGCCTGCCGTAGTTTGTCAGCATCGATGGCATCCAGTTCGGTGGCGCGCTCCGGTGCTCGTTCGCTAAGCTCACGCCACGCCGCGTCGGTATCGAGCAATGATGCTCGCCGCTCATCAAGGATTGTACGGTGATCCGAGATGAGCTTGTTGTATTTCCACGTTTGCGAGTGAATTTCTAGCAGCTGGCCCTCTGTAACGCGCTGGCAGTGGTCAACAAACTGCTGTGCACGCGAGGATTCGATCCGTCCCGACGCGTCGGGATGTACGGTGATGCGCTCATCCTCTCCCCCGGTAACAACAATGTCGTCTTCCAGGGAAACAAAGAACAGGCTCAGGCCAGGGTCGCCCTGACGCCCTGCACGTCCGCGCAACTGATTGTCGAGCCGCGCTGTGCGATGGCGTGCTGTACCGATAACGGCGAGACCACCCAGCTTCGCAACCTTGTCGTGATCTCCTTCGTCAGCGCCACCTAGACGAATATCGGTACCGCGGCCTGCCATTTGTGTAGACACGGTCACCCGCCCTAAATCTCCAGCCTCAGCCACAATGCGTGCTTCCTCAGCGTCATTCTTCGCATTGAGCACGTTCACGCTGATCCCACGCTCGTTCAATGCCTCAGCGAGAGCCTCAGACTCCGCTACGTCATGAGTCCCTACAAGAACAGGTTGACCATTCGTGTGAAGCAGAGCGATCTCTTCGACGATCGCTTGGTTCTTCTCCTCCATCGTTGCGTAGATCCGGTCGGCTTCATCAAATCGCTGCAACGGATTTGCGCGGTCAATAACAGATACGTGCAGGTCGTAAAATGAACGCAGTTGATCGGTGGCTTCTACGGCGGTTCCAGTCATGCCACAGACCGTCGGATAGCGACGCATAAGTGCTTGCAGCGTGATCGAGTCGAGAATTCGGCCCCCCTCGGAGACCTTCAGTCCCTCTTTTGCCTCGACTGCTGCCTGCAATCCGTCAGGCCAACGCTGCAGTTCAGCGACGCGGCCGCGGGAGGCGTCAACAAGCGCCACCTTGCCGTCCTCGACGATGTAATGTACGTCGCGGATCAGCAGTGCTCGAGCGTGTAACGCAAGGTTGACCCGGACAAGTGTGGTGCCAATGTGCTCATCAGAATAGAGCGAGTCGATACCGAGCAAACGTTCAACTTTCTTCGCCCCCTCCTCGGTAAGGAAGACATTGCGACCATCGGCATCAGTTTCGTAGTCCTTCTCCTCGTCAAGGTGCGAGACCGCTTCGGTGATCTTGCCTGTGGGCTGCTGCGTACCTTCAGAACCAGCCAGGACGAGCGGGACGAGGGCTTCGTCGACAAGGACACTATCGGCCTCATCGACAAGAGCAACCTCGGCTGGTAACTGAACGGTTTGAGAGCGGTGCGTGATCTGATTATCACGAAGGTGATCAAAGCCGATCTCGGTCACCGGAGCATAGACGACGTCACATCGGTATGCCTCTACACGCTGTTCACGTGGCGTCGATTCCGTTACAGCGGCAACGCTGAGCCCAAAGAACTCGACAAGCGGCCGCATCCACGTGGCATCGCGCTCAGCGAGATAGTTATTCACGGTGATGAGGTGCACCCGCTTACCAGTGAGCGCAAAACCGGTCGCAGCGATAGCTCCAACGAGCGTTTTGCCCTCGCCGGTGGCCATCTGAATTACATCGCCTTCGAGTAGGCGCAAAACCGCCTGGTTTTGAACGTCGAACGGGGTCATCCCAAGGGTTCGAGTGGCGGCAACCGACAGAATTGCGAGGAAGCGAGGCTTGTCGACGACCTCTCCGTCACGCACGGTGTCACGCACAGCGGCGCTCAGCGCGGCGTCGTCAAGAGCTTCGAACTCTCCAATGAGCTCGTGGGCTTTCGCCACGATCCCCTTCGACTTCTTGTTGTTGCGTTCGGACGTTGCACCCATTGCTTTCCAAAACCAGCCAAATGCAGCCATTCCTCATACGACCTTTCGTCACGGCAAAAGTGGCCTTTTGCCTCTCGCACTACCTGGACTACATGGTAAGTGCTTCTCACTCGCTCACGTCAATGTACTCTATCCTTGTTCAAGCAAAGACCACCGAATGCGTCCCCGTTCTCAGGAGGAAAGCCCACATGTTATCGCTGAACGTGAAGGTGCCGTCGTCGACGGGCAAGATGATGGCCGGAACGATTGACCGGCCTGACGGGCCGGCGAAAGCCTACGCGATTTTCGCGCACTGTTTTGCGGGGTCCAGACACACTCCTGGTGCTTCGCGAATCTCCAAGCGGTTAACAGAGTTCGGCATTGCAACGCTCAGATTTGATTTTCCTGGTCTCGGACAATCTGAGGGTGATTTCGCCGATACTTCGTTCTCACAAAACGTTGACGACATCGTGGCTGCAGCAAAGTGGTTAGCCAAAGAGTTCAAAGCGCCACAGCTTATCATGGGCCACTCGCTCGGGGGCGCTGCAGCACTGAAAGCGGCGACCCATCCCGATCTCAAAAAGACGCTCAAAGCCGTAGCGACAGTCGGTGCGCCGTTCGACCCTGCTCACTCGGTGTTGCACTATGCGGATAAGATTGGTGACGCGGACCGCGACGGCTATGTCCCCGTCATCCTCGGCGGCAGGGAGCTCATCATTTCACGCGACTTCCTTGAGGATCTCGCCGACACGAACCCCGAAGAATACCTGCCGAAACTGCGCAAGCCACTATTGCTGGTCCACTCGCCTATTGATGTGACGGTAGGCATTGATAACGCCCAGTCAATTTTTAGCCTCACCCGCTACCCGAAGTCACTCATGGCGCTGGACAAGGCCGATCATTTATTGACGCGCCAAGGCACCGCACAGCGTGCAGCCGACATTATCGGCTCGTGGGTCATGCAATACATCACCCCCGAATTTGTCCCGGATGCCACCGGCGACTCCAACGCAGTCTCCTACTCCGCCCGCGGGACGAAGTATGGCGACGTAGTTCGCACCTCCAATCGTGCGATCGCAACTGACCGGGCTAAGAATGCTGGCGGCAAGGGCCAGGGCGTGACGTCGACAGGCTTGTACATGTCCGCGTTGGCAGTATCTTGTTCCCAGGCAATTCGTTCCGCCGCGAAAGGACTTGCGCTCAACGACGTGCGCGTGGAGGTCACGCATCTCGGCGAGGGGCACTTCACACGTGACATCACGTTATTCGGCGACCTCAGCGACGCCGAGGCCCAGACGCTCATGGAGGCCGGCAAACGCTCAACCGTCGACGGCTACGTTCACAGCGCCTCGGTGCAGACAACCATCGACGTGGTGCGCTGACGTGAAACGCTGCCCATGTGGCCTCGATCGCCCATACCCCCTGTGCTGCGGCGCCCTGCACGCAGGCAAACCTGCTCCCACAGCAGAATCGCTCATGCGGGCACGCTACAGTGCGTTCGTCGTCGGCGATGCGGATTACTTGCTGCGCACCTGGGCTTCGAGCACACGACCGGCATCGTTGGAGCTTCCACCAGGTGGCGAACCATATATTGCGCTGCGAGTTCTCCACTCCGAACAAGGTGGCCCAACGGATACCTACGGAGAGGTCCGCTTCGAGGCCCTTCACCCGAGTGGCACCCAGCGAGAACATTCCCGTTTCATTCGCGAGGGCGGCGCATGGGTGTACCTCAACGGCACTGCCTTCTAACAGCTGGTTTCATAGTTGAAGTAACTGTGCGCTAAACTATCGGAGCTGTTCCGGTATTCGCCGGATGAAGGCAACGGGCTGTGGCGCAGTTTGGTAGCGCACCACACTGGGGGTGTGGGGGTCGCAGGTTCAAATCCTGTCAGTCCGACAACTATCAACAAAACCCCGCTTGACCAGGCGAAACTCCTGATTGAGCGGGGTTTTAGTTTTCGTAAGCTACTCAGTTGCGGCGCGTTCTACCGGTACCAACCCACTCGCCGCGCGCTTCCCCAACTCAACATAAAGGGCTGCGTGGCGTTCACGCGCAGCGTAAGTTGACTCCTCAAGCTCACGCTTGACCTTCGCCGGCACTCCCGCGGCAAGCGAGAACTCTGGGATCACTTGCCCTTCAAGCACCACTGCGCCACCGGCGATGATGCTCCCCTTGCCAATGCGAGCCCCGGACAGCACGGTCGCGTTCATGCCGATTAGGCACCCAGGTTCAATATGGCACCCGTGCACCATAGCAAGGTGGCCAATGGTCACGTCGGCTTCGAGAATGGTCTTCCCGTTCTCATCAACGTGCAGCACTGATCCATCTTGCACGTTGACCCTTTCACCGATTCGAATCGCGCCAACATCACCACGAATCACCACTCCGGGCCAAATATTGGCATCCTCGGCAATTTCGACATCACCGATAATCGTGGCTTCATCGGACACGAATGCGGACGGATGAATCTTCGGGGTTTTACCTTCAAATGAGTAGATCATGTCGCCATTATGCCGAAACCCTATTGGCCCTGCAGCGGAATCTATCGCATCAGCACCAACGCTTGTGGGATCACCCGGATAGTGGCTGCTTCGATCGACCCGATAGTGTCGCCATCAACTTCGAATACTTCGGGGGCAGCGAAAGAAACGCTTATCGTGTGTCCTTTGAAATAGTCCATCTGCGGAGCTGGGATACCCTGCCACCCGCCACCGAGGAGTGCACGCAGAGTGTTAAACACGATGCGTAGGCCAATCAGCAACCATCCGATAAGTCCACGCGGAGACATCGCCACGACATCAATTTCGCCATCGTCGGGGAGCGCATCGGGGAACAGCGGGATTTTATTCACCAAGTCACCGCAGTTGCCGAAAATCATGGTGTGCAAGCGACGCCTGTTCGAGGGATGGTCGTCGACGGTTACGGTAGCCTCCACACTGTTACCACCGCCCAGCGATCGTGCGATCCCGCCGATGTATGCCAGCGGACCTATGCGTCGCTTTAATTCCTCCCTGGTACGTTCAACCATCTGCGCATCAAGGCCCACTCCAGCCATGACTGTGAACCCATAAGTCTCCTGCGAGCCGTCGCGCCGAGTGACTGTGGCTTCGCAAAGGTCCACAGCGTGCTCTTCTCCAGTAAACGCACGGCGTATCGCGCTCTCAGGATCCAATGGCAAGCCAAGGTTTCGCGCAAGTAGATTACCGGTACCAACTGGGATAATCCCCATCTTGATGCCGGTGTCTGCTAGGACGTGAGCGATGCGGCGGACAGTACCGTCACCTCCCGCGACGAGTACCACGTCCACGTCCTCGGTGAGTGCAGTCGCGAAGCCAGCAAGTGCCGTGTCCTCTTTTGTCGTGGGTACCCAGCAAATTTCGCGGCGAGGGTCAGCGTAGAGTTCGACAAAGCGCTCCAAAACCGCAGCGCGAATCTTCGTCGGGTTATACACCACCACAGCGGTGCGATGAAACAACTTTTCCGAAGTCACTTTTGCATCCCTATTCCGAAGAATTCCAGTACTGCTTCACTGGCAAAACCGATCGGCAAATTCGATGCCGGCGAAGTACCAGGCCCAAGCCATTCGTGCTTGCCGCCATCCACTTTGTAATGCACAAGCCCCGCATCACAGCCGACCCATTCAGCTTTTGCTACACCGGGCAGTGCTTCTGACCACTCTGGTTTCGGCGCCTCCTCGTCAGTGGCTTTGCAGTGGTTGCGTCGAGCTTCTCGCTCAACGTCTTGATAGGCACCAGCGTAGTGCGTCTTGTGCCGGGTTCCTCCGCTGTAGTCAATGACGCTGTCAGCGGTCCCGTGAATGTCGATGCGTTTGACGGGGATCGCCGAGCATCCCTCAAGCACCGCGTCATAGACGGCGGCTGACACAGTCGCCACTGCGGTGTAATCCTGTGGCCGCTGGCAGCTCAGGAACTCCGCGAACCCTCCACCATTTGAAAAGCCTGCGGCGAATGTACGAGCAGGTTGGGTGTGAAACTCTTGTTGTAGCTGCGCCCGCACGGCGTCAGCGAATGCCAGGTCCTGACGTGCGTTCGTATTTGCATACGGTGCTGGCGCCCACGCCTTGTTCACACCTTGCAAGTACGCCACAACCGCGTCCGCGTTGTTAAGGCCCGTCGTGCGCTGCATCGACGCAGCTGTGCTCGTGTAACCGTGGAATACGAGTATGAGTGGCAAACCTTCTCGCTGCTGCGCACCCTTTGGTAGCGAGAGTATGTACTCGCGCTGCAGTCCCCCAGCCGGGATCGTCCGTGACTCGACTGATGCAGAGCTCCACGGTTCGACTTCCGCAACCGTGTCAGGCCGACTACCGTTTTCCACTGTACGCAGGGGATTCGGCAGCGCATCGGCTGCCTCCGGCTCCTCGTTGTCTCCACTACAGCCAGCCATGACTGCGCAGCCAAGCAGCACAGCGAGCAGCACCGTACGCAACGACCAGCGCCGGTTCATCGTGTTGGAAATGTTCACTCGCGGATTCTCCTGACAGTCACAGGTTGTTAGGTTAGTTGATTATGAAGCCAAGCGGAAAGCACCAACCACTGTTTCACAGCAGTGAGCACCGGCTGAATTCGTCACGCGCGTTCACAGTCGGCGCAGACACTTATGATGCGGTCAGACCGTCATATCCGGACTCAGTAGTTGAGCTACTTGCCGGTCGCGGAGTCGTCCGCACTGTCTTAGATGTTGGTTCCGGTACCGGAATTTTTGCTGCACAACTGCAGGCCGCCGGGCACCGAGTTGCTTGCTGTGAACCCTCACCAGACATGGCGAATACACTGCGCGCCCGACACCCAGAGCTTCCAGTATGGCGCGCAACCGCCGAGTGCACCGCATCAGCACCCAAGCATTTCGACGCCATCACCTTCGCCCAAGCGTGGCACTGGGTCGACCCACACCTCGCTAGCGCAGAAGCTGCCCGAATCAGCAAAGATGACGGCGAACTTCTCTTATGCTGGAACACCCTCGAAGTGGAGCATCCGTGGGTACTACGTCTGGCAAAGATTATGCACTCTGGCGATGTGCTTACCAAAGGCTTCTACCCCACTGTCTTCGAGCCTTGGCACCTCAAGCGGGAACTACGAACAACGTGGATTCAACCGATCCGGACGGATCAGCTATTCACGCTCATGGCGACCCGTTCCTATTGGCTTCGCGCAAACCAGCGCACTCGGGACAAAATGACGAACAACCTCACCTGGTACCTGCATGAGCGCCTCGGATTCGATCCTGGCCAACTTATACCACTGCCGTACAGGACCGACGCGTTCCTGTACGGCCGTAGATAATGCTACTTACGACGCCGCGGGTTACGTTCACGCACACGAACTGCGATCCGAATCGGCGTGCCGTGGTAGCCGAACTGCTCACGGAACTTTCGCTCCAAGTAGCGGCGGTAGCTGCCGTCTAGGAACCCCGTGGTAAACAGGACGATTGTCGGTGGGCGCGTGCCAACCATGGTGGCAAACAAGACCTTCGGCAACCGGTTGTTCTTCATCGGCGGTGGGTTTGCGGCAATCGCATCGCGCAGCCAGTTGTTCAGCTGTCCCGTGGTGATTCGACGATCCCAGTTCTCAAGTGCTTCCTCCATCGCCGGCTCAAGGCGGTGCAGCCCGCGCCCAGTGTCTGCCGAGATATTGAGTTTCGTCACCCACGGGAGGTGCCCGACCATCTCATCAAACTCGCGGTCGAAGTAGTAACGACGGTCCTCATCCATCAAGTCCCACTTGTTGAAGCAAATGACCATCGCCTTGCCTGCTTCAAGCACCATGGAGATCACTCGCTGGTCCTGCTCAGAAATCTCCTGGGAGGCGTCGATAAGCACGACGCACACCTCCGCTGCCTCGATGGTGCCTCGGGTACGAAGGCTGGCGTAGTACTCGTGCCCCTGCGCATTCTTGACTTTCTTCCGCAGCCCGGCAGTATCGATGAACTTCCACAGTTTGCCGTCGAGCTGGATCAGTTCATCAACAGGGTCAACAGTGGTACCTGCAACGTTGTCGACTACGGCGCGCTTCGATTTGGAAAGCTTGTTCAGCAAACTCGACTTGCCCACATTTGGGCGTCCAACCAGCGCAACTGCGCGTGGGCCATCTGTGATGGAGTCCTTCGCGCGCGGCTCATCCGGAAACAGTCGCAGAATCTCGTCGAGTACATCCGCGCCGCCGCGACCGTGCAATGCTGAGACTGGCCACGGGTCCCCGAGGCCGAGCGCGTACAGCTCAGCAACGTCGCCCCATTGCGACTCGGACTCAAACTTGTTCGCGACCAAAATGACTGGAACTTCGGAACGCTGCAGATTGCGAGCCATCGCCTCATCTGACATCGTGATGCCGGTGTGGGAATCGACCACAAAAACGATGACGTCTGCAGTTTCCATAGCAGCTTCCGACTGGTGCGCGATAGCCGCGTTGATGCCTTTCGCGTCCGGGTCCCAGCCACCAGTGTCTTGCACCCAGAAACGTCGCCCTCCCCAGTCAGTAATGTAACTGATCCGGTCGCGAGTCACACCAGGGTGGTCTTCGACCACGGCTTCACGACGCCCAATAAATCGATTTACCAGTGTGGACTTGCCCACGTTTGGGCGTCCAACGATGGCCACCGTCGGTAGGGCCTCTTCGATGTAGTCAGGATTGAAGATGCCGAACGCTTCCTCAACGGCTGCCCACTCTTCCTCGGTGTACTCCTCAGCGGAGTTGAGATCTCCGAAGTCCGCCTCACCGAAATCCGCATCGTTGAAGTCAGCTTCATTGAAATCCTGTGGAAAGGAATCTCCTGTGGTCATTTGCTGCTCCTTTCAATCACGTCGACGAGGGCCGCCAGCACCTGTTCAGGAGCCATCTCAGAGGTGTCTACGATCAATGCGTCATCAGCTGGCTTCAGTGGGCTGGTCTCACGGGAGGAGTCAAGGGCATCACGACGTTCCACGTCTGCTAGCACCTTTTCAAACTCTACTTTGCGGCCTGCTGCTGTGTCTTGGTCGAACCGGCGCTGTGCACGCACCTGGGCTGACGCCGTCATGTACACCTTGGCCGGTGCATCTGGCAAAACTACGGTGCCAATGTCCCTGCCCTCAACGATGGCGCGATGCGCCTCAGAGGCGAGGCGACGCTGCAGGGCCACCAAATTTTCACGGACCTCTGGGATCGCGGCAACAGCAGAAACTGCACTGGTTACTTCCGCCCCTCGGATCACGTTGGAGACGTCCCGGCCGCCCAAAATAACAGCCTTGTCATCGGGGTCGTCGGAAACCTCCATCGGCAGATCAGCAGTAGCAGCGATGACTGCACTAGTGTCTTCCGGATCCACGCCGGCGTCCAACACCGCCAACGTCGCAACTCGATACATCGCGCCCGTGTCGATGTACTTTGCGTCAAGCTTCTTGGCTAACGCTCGGCACATTGTCGACTTGCCAGTACCCGACGGCCCATCCACTGCGAGCAGCAGACCATTATCTGGCTGGTTACTCAACATCGTTTCCTCCATTTACATCCCCACCGCCTTGAACAGTGATGCCAACTCAGATGAGTTAAGTGCGCGCATCGATCCTGGCTTCATATCGCCGAGCTGCACCGTGTGCACTTTCGTTCGCACCAGACGCTGTACCGGGTAACCAGCTGCTTTCAGCATCCGACGGACAATGTGCTTGCGGCCTTCGTGTAGTTCGACGCGCACAATCGACTGACCATTGTGCACATCGACGATCTGCACGTAGTCTGCCTTCGCCACACCATCATCGAGCTCAATACCGTCGCGCAACTGCTTAGCATCAGCGGATTTAAACTCGCCGAGTACCGTGGCCAAGTACGTTTTTCGAACTTCGTAGCGCGGGTGCATGAGGCGGTTTGCAAGCTCGCCGTCGTTGGTAAGCAGCAAGAGCCCTTCAGTGTCGGCGTCGAGACGCCCGACATGGAACAGACGCTGACCTGCAGCGACTCTCTCAGCAACGAAGTCACCAACAGAGGCGCGATCATGCTCATCTTGCATGGTTGTGTGTACTCCGCGCGGCTTATTAAACGCGAAATACTCCAAGTCCTCGTTTACATTGATGCGTGCACCGTCAACTCGAATCACGTCGACGTTCGGATTCACACGGGTGCCCTGGACGGTAACGATCTTCCCGTTGACCTCAACGCGCCCCTGATCAATCATAATCTCAGAGTGCCGTCGCGACGCGACGCCTGCTTGTGCGAGCACTTTTTGCAGACGGATCCCGTCGGTGTTCTTCTTGCGCTGCTTTGTTTCTTCGTCGTCCCACCAGTTGTCATCGAGTGGGTTCGGAGCCTCATTGGCAGCCTTGGCGCGCTTGTCACGCTTGACATGTTGTTTACGTGCCGGTTTCGCATACGAAGGATAGAACGGCTCGTTCTTTCCTTGTTCCGGTATGCCATCTCGGCGAGCGGGAGGATTCATCTTGAGTCCTTTTCTCTTTGCGAGTTATACAGTTCTTCGAACGACCGCAAGTGTAGCAGCCTTTACCATGCTTCCTCGATATCGTCGATCTCAGGCAACAATGGCGCCAGGTTCGGCAGTCGCTCAAGTGAATCTATGCCCAGCAACTCAAGAAAGAGCTCGGTAGTGACGTAACGGTGCGCGCCGGTCGACTCGTCTGGATCAACCTCGGCAATGAGCCCTCGCAGCGTCAGCGTTTTCATCACACCATCAACGTTGACGCCGCGTACTCCGGAAACCTGCGTGCGTGTCACCGGCTGGCGATATGCAACCACCGCAAGCGTCTCCATTGCCGCGCGGCTCAGCTTCGTCTGTGCACCATCAAGCAGAAATGCCTCCACGGCGTCTGCGTATTCTGGGCGCGTGTACAATCGCCACCCCTCAGCTGTCCGCCGAACGTCGATCCCGCTGCCGCGCAGTTCGCATTCCTCGGACCAGTCCTCGAGCTGCTTCTCGACGTCTCCCAGCTCCGCCCCCAGTGCCGACGCTAATGCATCTACCGTGACTGGATTGTCCGCGACCAGCAAAATCGATTCGATACGTGCGCGAAGCTGCGAAACCATTTGGGGAGCATTCATGGTCTGGCATTCTATCGCTATTCCCAGTTGCTTGACGCAACCACAGCAGGATCGACGTTGATTCCTGTCCAGGAAACCTCCAGGCTACCGAGGGCTTCTGGCTGCTCGGTCTCCACCGCGCGAGCCTTGTACAACTCCAACAACGCCAAGAAGCGCCCCACGAGTTCCATGGAGGAACTACAGTCCTTCGTGAGCACCTCAAATGCGACCCACTGCTCCGCACCAAGGAGATGCAGCGCGCTCAGTAGCTTCCCGGCCTGCTCGGGCACCGAAACGCTGACCGCGTGCAAGTGGTCCGTCCGCACTTCCTCCGGTGGGCGGGGCCGAAACACAGCAGCGGCCAACTCCGCAAAGGAATCAAGCGTGTGCCCCAGCTGCACAGGTGGAAGCAACGCAGCGAATCGGTCTTCGATTGAGACCGCACGCGGGTACCTCCGCTTCGCGTTGCGTTGCCAGGCCACGAACTCGTCAGCGACCTGCTGATACGCACGGTACTGGAGGAGACGCGCAAAGAGCAGGTCCCGGGCCTCCAGGAGCTCAAGATCTTCAATCTCTGTATCTCCGTCGCGCGGAAGTAACCGCGCAGTCTTCAAATCCAGCAGTGTGGAAGCCACAAGAAGAAATTCAGTGACTTCGTCAAGTTGCGCTGCTGCACCCAGCGCACGCGTGTATGCAATAAACTCGTCGGTCACCTCAGCTAGTGCAACTTCGGTCACGTCCAGCTTCTTGGAGTGGATGAGGTGCAGGAGCAGATCAAACGGCCCCTCAAAGTTCTGGAGGGCCAACGTAAAACCGGTGATCTCGGGCTGGACTCCCGTGGTGGCGTCCTCAGACACGGTGCAACAAACTACTTATCAATGCGCTCGAGCAGCTCAAGCGCCAACTGCCGGTACTGCTCTGCGCCTTGGGAGTGCGGCGCCCAAGTAATGATCGGTTCACCGGCAACCGAGGTCTCCGGGAATCGAACCGTTCGGGTAATCACCGTGTCAAAAACTCGCTCGCCGAATACCTCAACGACTCGATCCATCACTTCTCGCGCGTGTGTAGTGCGGCGGTCGAACATCGTGACCAGGATGCCTACGATGTCAAGGTCGAAATTGATGCGGTCTCGCACCTTTTCCACTGTGTCAGTCAACAGCGCAAGACCACGGAGCGAAAAGTACTCGCACTCCATCGGAATCATCACGCCCGCCGAGCACGCCAGCGCATTGACGGTCAACAGGCCGAGCGAAGGGCCACAGTCGATGATGATGATGTCGTATTCATTTCGTACAGGGCGGAGCGCACGGGCCAATGTGTGTTCACGGCCGACTTCATTGACCAGTTGAATCTCCGCAGCAGAAAGGTCAATGTTCGCGGGGACAAGGTCCAGCCCCGGCATATTCGAGTGCCGAATGGCCGCGTGGATCGACGCAGTGTTGTCAAAAAGCAAGTCATACACGGTGACTTGCTCTTCATCATGGGACACTCCAAGACCGGCAGAGAGCGCTCCCTGCGGGTCGAGGTCAACAAGCAGCACCTTGCGCCCTTGCTCTGCGAGACATGCACCCAGGTTGATTGTCGACGTCGTTTTGCCGACGCCACCCTTCTGATTCACCATCGATAGGATGGTCGCCGGGCCGTGGTGCTCGAGCGGTTCAGGCTGAGGGAACTCGCGGAATGGACGTCCCGTGAGAAACTTCTTTTCTTCAGCAGCGTCAAACAATGCGTTGCCTGCCATTGTCATCCCTTCCGTCCAATGCGCGTCACGTGTAAGCCCTTGACGCAATCATCTTACAATGCCATACCTAGTTATGTGCCTGTCGCCTCTTTCGAATCAGGAACACGATGAGCAGCAAGGCCACCAGTGCCGCAATTCCTGCGATGCCCAGGGCAAGAAGGCCGTCATTCGCCCTCGATTCGTCAAGTGTTTCCGCTTGACTGTCGCCTCCCTGCGTATTTCCATCCTTTGGTGCAGCAGTCGGAGCGTTCTTTGACGTTATCACCGCGATGAACTCCGCCGCCGATCCATCCCGGACAACCTCCATGATGAAGGGGTTATCCGGCGTCTGTCCCTCCGGGTACGTTAATGTCAGCGTGCGCGACGCTACGTCCACGTCACGCTTCACGCCTTCAATGATATTGCCGTCCACGTCTACATAACGAAGTGTGGCGCCTTCCCTATCGGTCTTAGCGTACTTCATCAGCTGTCCGGCCTTACTCAGAGGCACCTTCACCACAATGCTGTTGTCCTCGATGACGCCCTCGAACTCCAAGCGCTTCGCGTTCGTGGTATCCACCTCCTTGGCTGGGACACGGTGGGCCTGTGGCGCAGCGGGCGCGTCGTGCACACGTTGATCTGAGTCTGAACCAGTCTCGGATCCGTGTCCTTCCCTGTTTGAGTCATCAACGCTATCGCCATGTGGCTTGCCAGCACCATCATTGTTTTCAGGCTCCGCAGCGCTCTCAGGTGGAGCATCAACGGTCTCACCACCGCCCACTGCGACGAGATTCACGGTCGCCGAGTATCCCCCAGCGGAGACCGGAACGCTCACCGTTGCACCTGGAGTATCAGGAGCAGTCACGGACACAGAAGTGCCAGATGATACAACGGTCCAGCCACCCGAACTGTAATTGAGGCTCAGCGGAACACCGGTGTCGACAGTCGTAGTCTGCCCGGCCTGCACGTGGATCTCGGAAGGGATGGCCTGCTGGATCGCGGCAGGATCAAGCCCCTCCGGCAACTGCGCATACGCGTTCATATCAACTCCCGAGGTGCTCAGCCCGAGAGCGCATGTAGCAGCAGCGACAGTTGCGAGAACGTGGGGTCGTCGAAAAGCCATGTGGCAAGAATCCTTCCGGTCGTGCATCAGAACATGTCAACCCTACATACCTATGCACGAGGGTGCGTAGCGTGCCAGACTTCCCGAAGGCTTTCCGCAGTAACGTGTGTGTAAATTTGGGTAGTCGTCACAGATGCGTGCCCAAGCAGTTCTTGCACTACTCGTACATCGGCGCCGCCGTCGAGCATGTGTGTTGCAAAAGAATGCCGCAACGTGTGAGGAGAAACATGCTTGGTGATCCCGGCTCGCTCAGCGGCCCGTCTGATGACCGTCCAAGCACTTTGCCGAGACAAGCTGCCGCCGCGTGCGTTCAGAAATAGCGAATGAGAGCGCCCTTTGGCCAGCGCTGGGCGTCCGCGCACCAGATATTTTTCGACGGCCTCCTTCGCCATCGACCCCACCGGCACGATGCGCTGCTTATTGCCCTTGCCTGTCAGTGTCAGTACCGCGTGCTGTTCGCCTTCGAGCGCCATGAAGTCATCGACGTAGAGCGCCAGTACTTCCGACACACGCGCCCCCGTGGCGTAGAGCAACTCCAGTAACGCTTTGTCTCGTAACCCAATCGGCTCCTCCGTGGGGCACGAGTCCAGCATCTTGCCGACCTCTTCGATACTTAGCGTATCGGGCAGCTTCTTACCAGGCGAAGGTGGAGCTACTTGGGCTGATTCATCACCTGCAAGTACGCCCTCAAGCACCCCAAACTTGTGTAGTCCGCGGGCAACCACAAGTGCGCGCGCAGCCGAAGATGCCGCCAACGGCGCAGCCCCATCAACTCCACGCCGTAGGTCCGCCAGGTACGCCTCGATGTCTGCAGCGGTCACCTCAGACAAGTTGGCTTTGCCGTTGGCATGCAGCCACGAGGCATACCGTCTAAGATCCCGACGATAGTTGCTCAATGTGTTTGCTGAAAGACCTCGTTCAACTGCAAGGTGCTCGAGCCAACGCCTAACAAGCTCATTGACGTCCAACTAGATCCTCTTCATATCGGGCGTGACGCCTTGCGCTATGCGTCGCTCTGCTAGCGATCTTGGCCGCAGGTCAAAGGGCTCGGTTACATCACGCGGCTCTACCTCGCCTTCTAGCACTCGCGCCGCTGCCATCACTCCGGCAATCGCAATCGAGTTCACGATGTCACCGCGAAACACCATCGATTGTGCCTCTTCAATTGGCACCCATTCCAGCACCATATCGGCTTCTTCGAACTCGGCTTCACCACGAGGGGCCTCACGGAGATCCGAAGCCAGGTACACACGCACCGCTTCTTCTGCGAAACCCGGGGACGTCACCAGATCCAGCAACAATGCCCACTTCTCAGCAGCCAAACCAGCTTCCTCGGCCAACTCACGCTGGGCGCACACAAGCGCGTCTTCCTCGCTGACGTCGAGAAGTCCAGCAGGAAGTTCCCACAACCGGCGCCGAACGCTGTGCCGGTACTGGCGGACCATCGCAATCCTTCGTTTGGAATCGACGGCCACCACTGCAACCGCACCGAAGTGCTCTACGATCTCGCGTGCCGCGGAAGCGCCCCCCGGCATCGAAACAATATCTTTGCGCACCGCGATAATCGGTGCATCCAGCAGCAGCTCCGACTGTTGAACTTCAAACTCGTGCATCATTCGACCGCCAATTCTTCCGCAAGCGAAAGCACCGCCGACACCCTGCCTGCTTCCGTATCAACAAACCCACCGTCTTCATCTGGCGCCGCATACACTGCCGCAGCTAAGTCATTGAGCTCCGCGGTCATGTCTGTCAACAGTTGTGTCCCGAAAGAACGCTCCCCGCCGGTATCACCGGCGCCGATCACAACAATCGCATCAGCAGGCGCTGAAACATCTGTGTCGTCTATAAAACCGCCTCCATGCAGCGCCTCTATAACGAAATTACGATCAGATTCCGGAGCCACCGGTTCACCAGTCGCTGGATCCTTGAGCAGAACGCTCCCCAGCGACTGGCCAGCATGTGTGCCAGGCGCGCGTCGATCAACGGAAAGCTGCGCTCCTGCCGGCAGGGTGTTCGCGATGATCGTACTCAATGCATCAGCCGACTCCTGCTGGGTAAACTTCTCGCCCAACGTAATCTGGCCCGCTTCTGATGCCCCTGCGGTGCGAAGCAGCCACGTTACAGCATCGACATCTTCTGCTGACGCATCGTGCGTGCGAAGCACCATCACTGACTTACCATCCAGCGTGTTCGCAACAAGCTCGGCCGAATGCTGAGCTATCACTGCATCGGAAAACTCAAATTTTGTCCCCTGCGAGGCGTCAGCCGACTGTTGCGACTCGCCTAACTGCGACGACGTTGAAAAATCAAGCGTGCCCATTGCTGGCGCAATCACCAGCATTCCTGCTGCGACACCAAGTGCAATGCCCCAGCCCAGACCTGCTGCAACATAACCTGCCGAACTACTTCCTGAAGACATCAAAACCACCTACTCCCTATTAGCTCCACAGACTCTGCAGCTGTGTAACTATCGTGTTCCACGTATCCGCCAGGTTCGTGCTAAACGGCCCACTCCCGCCAAGCCCGACGATGAGTACAATCGTCGCCGCAGCAACAAGCAATCCCAAAATTGCCCATGCCCAGGCGACTCCCCGACCAGTCGTCAGATTGTACAAATCAGCTATCACTGTGGAATCCACCAGTTTTTGACCCGCTTTCAAACGAGTGAGCAGTGCTGCCGGCGAGCTTTCATCTGATTCGGTAAAGATACGGTCCAGGTTCACGGGCTGCTCAACCATCACGATCATTTCTGCATCGTGGAACACGCTCAGTAACACCGCCAGGTCTGTTGCAGATTCGGTCGCGGCGGGAAACGTCATCGCACCTACTCCAAGATCCTGGATGCGCTCCAGACCAGGCGCGTAGCCGTCGGGGTCCGCTGGCAAAATCACCCGCGCGTCGCTTCGCAAATTTTCTTCAGCCACGTCGCCCGGGTCGCCCACGATAAAGTCGGGCGCGTACCCCATCTCCGCCAAGGTATTCGTCGCCTTGCCTACGCCAATCAGCACAGGTGTGAACTCACGGATGAAATTGCGCAACGATTCGATACGCTCTCGGAGATCTGGGCACGGGCTCGCGATAATAACTTTTCGGTCCGCAATCACGTCACCTAACTCAGGCGCGCCAACACCATCGATAAGCAGCGGCGATTCGGAGTGTATAAATTCGATCGTGTTTCCGAAGTACGCCTCCATGTGATCTACGAGGTGACGCTGTGCTTCAATAAACGTCGCGTCAACATCAGCGCGCACCACTGGTGAAGCAGAACCGACTTCCTTGCGCCCAACCTTGATCTCACCCGAAGCCGTTACGGATGTCTTCTTGCCATCGCGTATCGACGCCCGCATCTCCGCACCGGCAGCTTCAAACAGTGGAATGCCGGCGTCGAGAAGCAAGTGCGGGCCGTAATTAGGCACAGCCCCAGTGCTAAATCGTGCAATATTGACAACCGCCGCCGGTGCCGCGTTGATCAACATCTCAGCTTCCCTACGGCTGATATCTGGAGCATCAACGAAGGCAATATCCCCAGAATGAAGACGGCCGCGCCCCTTGCCTTGCGGCGTGCAATCACGCAGCGGTCCCTGCAACGGCGCGCTAGTCGATTCAGAAGTTGCAGAAGTTTCAGTCATATGTTGAATTCTGCCTGCATCGCACGCCAAGTACTGCTAGGCGCGCGGGCTATCGACGAAACTCTTTTGTTTCGCGCTGTGCCTGCTCCAGTAGCTCCGCCGCGTGCGCCTTTCCTGTTTCCGAGTTCGCCATCCCAGCCATCATGCGAGCTAGTTCCTCCACGCGCTCGGCATCGTCAAGCACAAGCACTCCTGATGTCACGGTTTCATCGCCAACGTTCTTCGCAACGTGTAAGTGTCTGTCCGCGTAAGCCGCAACCTGTGGCAGGTGCGTCACCACAATTACCTGATTGTTTACTGCGAGCCGTGCAAGGCGACGCCCTATCTCCACCGCGGCCTGACCACCGACACCAGCATCAACCTCATCAAAGACGAATGTCGCGCCGTGCGTTGACCCGGCAAGGATCACTTCAATCGCGAGCATGACGCGTGAAAGCTCACCTCCTGACGCGCTGGTTGCCAATGGCTTTGGCTCTGACGCAGCGTTAGGCGACAGACAAATCTCGACAGCATCAGCGCCATCACGGCCGTAGTCTGCTCCCTCAACGCGGACGCTCAGCACAGCCTTAGGCATCGCCAGCCCATGCAACTCCTGTGTCACTGCCTCAGAGAACCGTCGTGCAGCATCGCGACGAATGCCCGTCAACTCCTCAGCGTGCTGCTTCATCTCGGTCGCAGCGTCATCAACCCGCAGTTGAAGCTCCGCGAGGGCCTCATCCGACGTATCAATTGACGCCAACCGTTGCTGCGCCTCGTCCCTCCAACGCAGCACACCATCAATGTCCGACGCGTACTTTCGGGTCAGCACTTTTAACGACTGTTGCCTCTGAAGCATGTTCTCGAGCGCATGCGGATCCGCATCCAACGAAAACAAATACGTTCCAAGTTCCGAAGAAACATCCGAAAGCACAGTGGCGGCTTCTTCTAGTCGACGCCCCAGCTCCTGCAGCTGCGTATCAGTGGATGCACCAAGTGCACTCGCAGCCTGCCCTACCAAATCTGAAGCGGCGGACGCCTCGTCATACTCACCAACCGCCTCAGCGCCATCGATTGCAACCATCGCCTCTTGAACCGCGGAGCGCAATCCATCAACATCTTGCAGGCGCTGAATCGCAGAGACGAGCTCAGCGTCTTCACCTGGCTCGGGTGCGACCTCGTCGATCTCGTTGACAGCAAACAGGAGACGGTCCTGTTCCATCGCTAATTCTCGACGCCGCTTTGTCCGCTCCTCTAAATCTCTCTTCGCAACGCGCCAGCGCTTCCACGCTTCCTGATACGCACGGAGAACCTTTGAAGCAGCAGGATCGAAGCGGTCCAACGCATGCAGTTGCTGTTCTGGCGACATCAAACGTAGCTGATCGTTCTGGCCATGAATCGTAAGCAGGTGCGAGGAGACTTCGTTGAGTGTCGCAGCCGGTACCGCTCGGCCACCAAAGTGCGCCTTCGACCTGCCTGTCGCTTTTACGGAACGGACTACGACGTACTCACCATTTTCATCGAGGACCGCACCAGCGTTCTCCGCGATCTTCGCAATAGCCTCGCGACTGTCCTCGTGGATTCCTGTTACCGCAAACGCGCCCTCCACCACCGCTTCCGGCGCTCCCGTCCGAACACGAGAAGCATCAGCACGACCACCAGTCAACAGCCGCAAACCCGTGACCACCATCGTCTTACCGGCGCCAGTTTCACCCGTAAGGACTGTCAAACCTTCCGAGAGCTCCGCGCTAGCGTGAGGGATCACACCGAGGTTCCTGATAGCAATTTCCGACAGCACGCCGATCTACCTCTCTTTGTCTGGGCCACGCCACCCAGATACCGGAAGCTGAAACTTCTCCACCAGGCGGTCGGTAAACGGACGCTCATCAAGCCGAACCCAGCGCACCGGGCGGCGACCACGCGTCACTTCGACCCGTGCACCTGGCGGCATCATAATCCTTCGAACCCCATCCATCACGACAACAGCGGAGCTGGTCGTCGAAAAGGACTCAACCGCTACCGTCGACAACGGTGAAACAACCATTGGCTTCGCGAAGAGGGCGTGCGCATTATTCGGAACCACCAAGATGGCATCGAGCTCAGGCCACATCACCGGACCACCGGCCGAAAAAGCATACGCGGTTGATCCAGTAGGCGTAGATACCAGCACACCATCACAACCGAACGAAGATACCGGCCTGTAATCAATCTCCAGAAACGCATCAAGCACTCTTGTACGATCCGAGTTCTCAATGCTGCATTCATTCAGCGCCCAACTTTCGCCAAGCACTTCACCCGTCGCATCCAAAACCCGCACGTCAAGTGTCATGCGGTCTTCAACCCGATATGAGCGCGCTATCACCGAGGACAGCACATCTTCCAGGCTTTCCGCTTCGGACTCTGCCAAGAATCCCACATGGCCGAGATTCACCCCGAGCACTGGAATGTCCTGAAGGTGCGCAAAGTTTGCTGCGCGTAAAAACGTTCCATCGCCTCCAAGCACAAATACAAGCTCGCAGCCTCGGCCAGCCTCGGCCCCTGGGCTTACGTGCTCGAGCTTCTGCAATACTGGATCCTCTTCAGCGGGACTTGATTCCCCCGCAGAAAGCAACTGCACCTCAATGCCAGCCTGCTGCAGCATCCGGGCAGAATTCGCCGCAGCCTCAATATTGTCGGGCCTGTAAAAATGGGGCACCAACAAAATGCGTCGCCGATCATCTACAGACATTTCTACGCTGGCCCTTCCTGCACCGCCTGTGCTGCCATCTCTTCGACGGCCTCGACAGATTGTTCCTGCGCATTTGCTGTCTTACGCAGCCACAGAAAGTATTCTACGTTACCACTCGGACCTGGCAACGGAGATGCAACCATTGATTTCACCTCAAGCCCCAGCGACTGTGCGAACAATGCGACATCTACCACTGCTTCTCGACGCAGCTCTGCCGAACGAACGACACCCCCGTGACCAACGCGGTCTTTACCAACCTCAAACTGTGGTTTCACCATCGGCAGGAGGTCCGCCTCGTCCTCAAGCGCTGCTACCAGCGCAGGAAGCACAAGCTTCAAAGAGATAAACGATAAATCACCCACCATGCAATTGGCCGACTCGCTCAGCATGTCGGCAGTCAACGACCGTATATTCACACGGTCCATCACCGTCACACGCGGATCGTTTTGCAGCCGCCAAAGTAATTGCCCGTAACCGACATCTACCGCAAAGACCCGGCGGACACCTCTTCGTAGCAAAACGTCAGTGAATCCCCCCGTTGACGCTCCCGCGTCAATCACCGTCCTATCCTTGACCGTAAACCCAAGCTTTTCGAAGTGCTCTAGTGCCCCCAGAAGTTTGTGCGCGCCACGGGAAGCCCAGTCATCGGTGTTATCAACATCGACCTTGATGGAAACATCGGGTTCGACAACTGTAGCTGGCTTTTTTGCAGGAAACCCTCCGACCTCAACGCGTCCTTCAATAATCCATGTCCGGGCCTGCTCCCGTGAACGAGCGATCTTTCGTCGAACAAGTTCTGCGTCAAGGCGTCGCCGACCAGGTGCCACCCGTACTCCTCTCCTACGGCGATGCTCAGTCTTTTAGCGCTTCTGCTAAAACGTCATGAGCCTCAGCCAACTGTTCAAGTTCATCCCTTATCGTAGACGGCACCCGCGCCAGCACACTATCTACCTTCGAACGCAATTCTTCCGGTGAAATGCCGACTCGCCTTGGATCGTGGGGTTTCGGGGCGTGCCCTACCACCACGACTCCACAGCCTTCTGCGCCCACTGCGATACCGGCTCAACCACTCGTACTTCGGCCTCTGCAGACCACGCAACAGCCAGAGCCGTTCGCAAGGCCTCCGTAGGCGAAGAAGATGCAGCACCACCGTTAAGCAGGAGCGTATCTCCTTGCAGCTTCGCCACGAAACCGCCCTGTGCTCCCGGCCGCAAGCTCTCCGCATCTGCCAAGAGGCTACGCAAGTCATCACCAATATATGTCGGGCGCTCCACCGGCTTAGCCGCCAACAAAGCATAAGGACCAGACACACCTGTAAGTACCTGCAACGTATCCATCCCCGCACGATTTCCACCGGCAATATCGGTATCTAAACGGTCACCGACCGCCAACGCTCGCGTAGCACCCGACAGCTTCACAGCCTGATGGAACATAGCCGGTTCTGGCTTTCCGGCCGCCTCTGGGACAACGCCGGTTGCTGACGTCACCGCCGCCACCATCGAGCCATTACCAACCATAAGCCCCCGCTCCATCGGCAAGGAAGTATCAAGGTTTGAAGCCAAGTAGACCGCCCCGTTGTGAATCGCCAACGCTGCTTCAGACAGCTCACGCCACCCAGTTTCCGGGCAGTGCCCTTGTAGCACCGCAACTGGTGCGTCGTCAGCACTAGAGACTACGCGATAACCGGCCCCAGAAACCAAGTCTTTGAACGACTGCGCACCAAGAACAAGGATGGGATCATCCTCTTTCAACAGGGGTCGCGCTAGCTCCAAAGCTGCCTCTGCTGAGGTAATAATCTCCTCACTCGAGCACTCTAGCCCAATATCACCAAGCATTTCGGCGACGAGGGCCGAAGGCCGGGATGCATTATTCGTGATGTAGAAAGGTGTCACACCACATTCGATGATGCTGGAAACCGCATTGTCTAACGCGCGGCCGCCCTCCCAAACCGTGCCGTCTAAGTCAAAGAGCAACACGTCATATTGATGAGCAAGAGAACCCAAAGCCACTACTCCGTCTCTTCCAAACGCTGCTTCGCATCCGTCAACATCTCCGGATCCAACTCAATAACATGCTTGAACCAGTCAGCCGCTTCAGCCTTTCGGCCAGCAGCCAGCAATGCGTCGGCGTAGGCGTAAGACAAACGCATTGCAGAGACGTCCCGCTCGTCCTTGTTCGGACGTACACGTTCCAACGTCGCAATCGCAGAATCAACCTGGCCCAGATCGCGACGCGCACCAGAAAGAACGATGGCAAGCTCAATACGTCCCTCACGATCGAGGTCTCGCGCCTCAGGACTCCGACCAAGCTCCAACGCCTTCTCGGGACGACCAAGTCCGCGTTCAGCATCAGCCATCACAGCCAAAAGCCCAGGGCCGCCACTCATGCGCCGGGCAGCTCGCAGCTCAGAAAGTGCCTCTTTCCACTCACCTGCGTGGTAAGCGATTACACCATTCGTTTCACGAACAACCCCAACACGTCCAGCACGATTCTTTGCTGCCCTAGCATGACGCAAGGCAAGCGCCGGGTCGTCGTCGAGCAGATCTGCAGCCATAATCATGTGCTTCGCGACGCGAGTTGCGTTGTCATGTGACAACACCTTCAAATCTTGCAGCACGGACGGGTCGAGAACACTGATGTCAAGATCGGAAGGCAGGTCGGGTTCAGAAAGCTTTTGAGCCATCCTATCCTCGCGGTAGCCCTGCCGACGAGGCTGCGAGCGATTGTGACGATTGTTGAATTTGCGTTCTTCATCGCCGCCAGGACGAGCGTTTCTGCTCCTACCACGGCCGTCACCGCTGCGATCATTGCGACGATCCCTACTGTCGTCGCGCCGACCTTTCCGGCCCCCATTGCCTGGCCGCCCGTTCCGCCCCTTGGAGGAAGAAGAACCGTGGTTGCGACGTGGTCTCTCGTTAGAGCGATCGGACATGAAACACCTTTCTATTGGAACAAGTCATTATAAACAGGAATGTCCGAAAAAAAGAACTTATTGTGCACCTGTTGAAACAAATTCCCAATCATCCGGTCAGCCAGAGTTGCACCTCTGAGTCTACAAACAAGGAGCGCTGGCGTCATCAGACTTCGTAGAGACGGCCCTCGTTGTTTGTTGTGGGGGTGCACAAAAAAGAGTGTGGTGGGTACCACCACCCCCAACAACGGGAATAATGGAACCCACCACACACAAGAAAATGAAGTTATAGGCCGGCGGTAACCTACTCTCCCACACCCTCCCAGGTGCAGTACCATCAGCGCGGGCGGGCTT